>CAZQEV010000050.1:0-9325 GCA_964592135.1 uncultured Syntrophomonadaceae bacterium | reverse complement strand
TCGGTCTAAAATTGGCTGCCCCCATGGCTATGACCAGGGCCCTCTCCCCGGCACTGTTGCTGCTAAGCCGCGAGGCCCGGATCCGGTCTGTCACAAGAACCCCAATCTGCGGGACAATCATCAGAAGAATAACCGCCAGGGGCAGCAGGCCCGTTAGGAGCGAAAGGGTACCCGCCCAGGCGCCGAGAAACCAGTCGGACACCTGATCCAGGTAAGCCCCCCTGCGGCTAGAAAGCCCCCGCAACCTTGCCAGCGGGCCGTCGATAAAATCAGTCAGCGCAGCTGCGGTTAAAATCCAGATTTGCCCCGCCAACGAAAAATTGATCAGGTACAGGACAATCGCGATACTGACCAGGACCAGCCTTAGCCCGGTAATGTGGTTTGGCCTGATCCAGGAGGGGATCAACAGATTGAGCATGGGCTCCAGCGTGCTGTCGCGAAGCTTCTCTTCGGTATCCGTCAGCCGTTCCACCAGGTTCACCTCTAGACATCCTTCCCTGTGATCGGCTTACTATTATATAATATCACAGCCCTGTTGGAATAGTCCGAGAGATTAAACCGGCGTTGCTGCCCCTCGCTGCTCGCGAGACCTGCTTTTGTCCTAGCCTTTTTGAAAAAATGAGCCCGGGGCGCCGGCTATTTATCCCTGGGCATACAGATAATCTCTTTGACAACCGTATCAAAAAAATTATTTGAGTGAGCGGGGAGGATGACACAGGATGTATCGGCTCCCCTGCTGCTGCCGCCTATGGCCACGATCTCTTCGCCGTAAGGGATCAAGCCGGCATCGAGGGCCATGACGCTGATCTCCACGCAGACCTTTACTCCCTGGCTTAACATTCGTAGAGTAGAAGCGATAATTTCGGGAGGATAGATCCCTTGAAATTTTAGCCGCAGAGCGCGATCCACGCCGGCCAGCAGGTGCGTCGTTGTCAGCACCTCCACGCCTCTCTCCTTCAGGGCGGCTCTTGCTGAGGCGGGGGCCCCGTCGATGCCCGGTCCTGCTGCGCCGACATGGTGAGTGACCCAGGTGATTTTGACCCCTTTGCCCAGATCAGCCACTTTTCCCGCGGTCTCGCCGCTGGTTGAAGCGACCACGATATTGCTGATCTTCAGCTCCCCGGCTCTTCCCAGCGCCGCCTCTATGGTGGCGCCGGTATTGATCGCACCGCTTTTTTCCCAGTACATTAATTAAAACCTCCTCAGAAATCATTAATGTGTTGCTAGTTCTCCCTGTTTTGCTGTGAAAGTGTATTTGCCTTCCTTTCAGTTATTCTTCTCCATTTTAGCATAAACAAAAAAAATTGCCTCCGGGAATTGCCTAAGGCAATGAGGTGCCCAGGGCGGACCCGAAGGCGGGCAAGGATCCACAGAGTCCGGCGGGCGCGGTACGGCGCAAAGGCGCATTTTAGCCTTTTGTCTATTGAAAAGTGATTAAAAAAGTGATATAAGCTAAATAGCGAATATTTTAACATATATGGTTTGCAATATATAAACAATTGGCAACAAGGGGCATTAAGTAGTTTCTGTCGATTATGTAGTAAGTTCCTGGATAAAAGAGATTTCGATCAATACATAAAAATGCTGAGGAGTACGGAGATGAACTGGAAAGATCTCTACAAGAAAAAACTGACATCTGTTGAGGAGGCGGTTAAAGTGGTCTGCCCGGGGGATCGGGTGGCCTTCTCCCACTGTGCAGGCGAATCCCTGACCCTGAGCCAGGCCCTTGTCGAGAGGGCGCCGCATCTCGATAATGTGACGATAATTCATTTTTTGATGCTGGGTCCGAACCGGTTTTGTGATCCGGGTATGGAAAGGCATTTTTCGCATATCTCTCTTTTCACCGGGGCTTCTGCACGTGCTGCAGTGAATAGCGGACGGGCTGATTTTATCCCCTGCTTTTTTTCCGAGGTGCCGCGGCTGTTCCGTGAGGGCTATCTTCCCGTCGATGTGGCCATGCTCAACCTTAGCCCCCCTGATGAGCACGGGTTCATGAGTTTCGGTGTGGCGGTGGATTATACAAAAATTGCCGCCTCTGTTGCCGGGACCGTTGTCGCGGCAGTAAATCCCCGCATGCCCCGCACCCTTGGCGACAGCTTTATCCATGTTTCCGAAGTCGATTACCTTGTGGAGATTGAAGAACCGGTGATCGAAGTGCCTCTGCCTGCAATCGGGCCTGTTGAGGAGGCGATCGGCCGTCATGTAGCCTCGCTGATCGAAGATGGCGCCACGCTCCAGCTGGGCATCGGCGCCATACCCGACGCCACTTTAAAATTTTTAACCAACAAGATAGATCTCGGTATCCATACGGAAATGTTTTCAGACGGGGTGGTCGATCTAGTCGAAGCGGGGGTTATCACCAATGAAGCGAAGTCGATTCACAGGGGCAAGCTCATCGCCACCTTCCTCATGGGGACGCGGCGGCTCTATGATTTTGTCCATGACAACCCTGCGGTGGAGATGCACACCGTCGATTATACCAACGATCCCCTTGTAATTGGGCGGAACAGCAAGATAATATCCATAAACAGCGCCATCCAGGTAGATCTCACCGGCCAGGTCTGCGCCGATTCCATCGGCTTTACCCATTACAGCGGTGTGGGCGGGCAGGTTGATTTTGTCCGCGGCGCCGCGCGTTCGCCCGGGGGAAAATCGATCATTGTGCTCCCCTCCACGGCGGTGGAGGGACAGATCTCGCGCATCTGTGTGGCCCTAACGGAAGGCGCCGGGGTAACCACCACGCGCAATGATGTCCATTACGTGGTTACCGAGTACGGTATCGCCGACCTGCGGGGTAAAAGTTTCCGGCAGAGGGCCGAGGCTCTTATCGCCATCTCCCATCCCGACTTCCGCCGTGAGCTCAGCGAGGGGGTCAAAGCAAAAAGATCGATTGCCTTACCCGCCGCGCCGGCGGAAGAGCCTGTCCCGGCCTGGCATTACCAGGCGGCAGCCGGATCAGGTCTGCGCGGCTGATGCAGCTGTTTCTCACCCTTCCCTTTTTCCCGGGCGGCCGGGAAGGACCAAACAGCGAAAATCTGCACTGCATTGTGAGTCAGATCCTCCGTCCCCCTGACTCATAGCGGCTCTCCTGCGGGGCATACTATAATCCGGAACTTGGGGTCAGTCAACCGCCCCGGGGGAGGGATAAAACAGCTGTGAAAGATCTATATGTAATCCTGGCTTTTCACGCTCACGAGCTGCTCTGGGACCTTCCGGAGAAGCTCCTTTCTTATCTGGAAGATGAAAACCCCATGAAAGGGACCCTTCTTGACGAAAACTATATCAAAAAAAGAAAAGAGGAAGGGCGCGATGTCTACACCCTGGGCATTCAGCTGGGCGAAAAACTGAATGCGCCCATCTGCATCGAATACAGCAATGAATTGCTGCAGCAGATCCATGAAGTTATTCCCGAGATCTATGAGCGGATCCGGGCAGCCTTCCAGGAGGGCCGCCTTTACCCCATCTACGGACACGCCCACCACACTCATGTTTCCCTGCTTACGGAAGAGGAGATTACCCAGGAGATAGTCTGGAATATGCACTATCTGCACCACTACATGGCTGTGCCCCACCCCAGGTACAAAGGCTACTTTTCCGCCGAAGCCTCCTACAGCAGCGCCAAGATGGGAGGCGCCGCCGCGGCAAACATCGACTATGTCATCTTCCCCCATCTCCAGGAGAAGAAGGTTCCTTTTGAACTGACCGGCCCGGGCGATCATCTCTACAAGCCCTTCTGGATCAAAAGTCCCGGCCGCAGCATTCTCGCCTTTCCCCGCAACTTTCCCATCTCCCAGGAGATCTGGCGGCCCATCACCAGGATGAAGCGCGATGAGGTCAAAAACCAGGGTTACAAACTGGGCGACTACCCCGTTTTCTTCAATGAATACTTGAGCGGGCGGAGCGAAACTTTCCCCATCAGCATGGATCAAGGGGTAGCCCTCTACCGGGAGGTCCTGCGCCAGGAACTGAACCAGGCTCCCCCCGACGGGGTGCTTCTTTATATCCAGGACCTGGAGCTCATGGATTTCGGGGATACGGCCATAGAGATCATGGCCCGGGCCTGGCAGAGCCTGCTTGCCGAAGACCGGGAAATTTACCGGGTTCACTTTGTGACCCCGGAGCAGTATATCGATGAAATACTGAAAGTGGAGGGCTTTGAACAGCTTCCCGAGGTGAAATTCAAAGAGATCTGCTGGGCCCCGGAGATCCGCCTGGTCCTGCGCGCCGACGGCCATTACCCCCCTCTCGGTGTGGATGGAGTGGGCCGCTATACAAAGGAAAAGAACGGGCTCTACCACAATCCGCTTATCTTCTGGGAAAACGGCAAATATTTTTGCGGTATCTGCGACACCCTGGTGAAGAACTTCAGGGTGGCGGTAAATATACCGGTTGACGCCGGAAGGCTCAGCGAAACGGGGTATGACCTGGCCCGCGAAGATCTCGACAGCCGGATCGTGCTCTACCGGAGGCTGATGAAGAGGGCCTGCAACTGGGGGTGGCGGCCCACCGAAGGCCGCCAGAAACGTCCCTGCCTTGACGCCTACCTGCTCTGTGCCGCCCTGTTAAAGAAAATAGACCGCTGTCCCGACCTCTTCGTTCTCTGCCGCGAACTGGAACCTCTTGATGCCAGGCAGATTGTCGGTCTCATCGAGATGCTCAAAGTCTTCGTGGACAGCCGCGTGGACTACCTCCGCTTCGGCCTGGAACGCTACATGGCTGAGGCGGGAGGAGAGTTTTCGGCAGCCTACAGGGCCATCGAAGAGGTGGAGCGGTGGAGGGGTGTAGCCGTGCAGAAAGCAAAAGAGCTTTACAGCGTTAACGGGAGCGAAAATATGACTCCCATCACCAGGATGAAACAGCTGCTCTCGCTCATGCAGGAGTATTGCCAGGCGCTTTTTATGGCCACGGAGCAGCTGCAGAGAGTCTGGGGTGAGGTGCCCGACGTGGACTATATCGTCGACCGGATGTATGAGTATCTCTACGAGCTCTACCCGCCGCTCTTCCCGGAAATGATCAACCGCATCGACGCCATGTCTGAAAGCGACGTGGAGCGCTACTTTGCCGCCCTGGAACCGGCGGACACCCGCGAACCGGCCTTCGCCCGCATCGAATAACCGCCATAGGGACAGGGCAAATGGCAGGTAAAAACCGGCGCCTTCATAGACGGTGCCCCCGCTCTAGCTGCATTCGATTGTTTATCTGCTGCTCCAAACCGGCCTGTTCATTCATGATTTCCACATTACTGTAATGCTCATTGCCCGCATCCTGTGTCGATTTGCTTGACCGTTATGACTAATCCGTGGTATGAAATTGCACAGAGGGCAGCGCAGCCGGGGAGCGGCAATTCAGGAAAGAGGCGGCGTTCTAAATTGCCCTGTTCCCGGGAGGTCTGAGGCATATTGAGCACTACCGGCAGTAAAAAATCGAAGATGTTGCAGAAAGACCACGATTGCGCTAGAAAACTGGGCCGGCCATCGAAAAGCAATCCGGAAATAGATGACTATTGCATCCTCAAAGGATCAAGCCTTCCCCCTTACGGCTATTTTGCAGACAACCTGTCCGGTTCTTTCGGCAAAGAAATAAAGTGGGGGACAACGACCGAGTTTGACCGCTACGGCAAAAACCATTGTGCCTCAGTATCAATCTTTAATGCCATTCAGTATTACGGCCACCGCTTAAATGACCCCGGGCTGAATCACCGTAGCCGCCCGGATATCTTTCAATCCATCTATGCCCTGGCCGGCAGAGGGCCGACCGCTCCCCTCGCTTACAGGTCGGCTTTACGGAATTCGATGATCACTCCCTACAGGGCATACACACGGCGCCGGGCTGTTTCATGGTCCAATTATGTGGCCGCCATCCGTGATCAGCGCATGATCTACCTGGTATTGTGGCCCTCGCTTTTTAATGCCCACTATGTGAATGGGATTGGATTTCGCGAATATTATTCCGGGGGAAAATATGTGAGGATAGTTGATAATTGGAGCAATACCACTGACAGGTATTACTGTTGGGATACTTCAATCTGCCGCTTCATGGGATATGTATATATCTCGGAGTAGAATAGGGGAGTTGCCGCAGCCCCACTTCACCGTCCCCCCGATGCAGTGCTTTCGTAGATCAGAAACTGCCCCGGCAAAAGCGCTTTCCGTTTCATCATTTCGCCACCCTTCCTCCTGATAGTCTCTGCTTCTCCGGCCTTCTTTTCCCGGCCGCCGTAGCGCGGCTCTTCCGAGTTGATGATCACTTTACCCGGCGGGTGCGGCACGGCCAGGGTGCTGCGCCCCAGGTTGGTCAAAGCGGCGATTGATATTTTGCCGCTTCTGCGAGAGATCTTTACCAGTCCTGTTTCCGGCTCCACACTGACCGTGGTTCCCTTCTTCTGGGGCCTTTTTAAAACCGGGTGCTCCCGCCGCAGGGCGATGAGATCGCGGTACCAGGCGAAGATCTGCCCCTGGCGCGCGCGCCACTCTTCGCGTGGGGTGAGCCTGGACTTAAAAAAAGTGGCCTCATCTTCGGGATTGGGCACACTTACCCACCCGAATGAGGCAAATTCATCCCGCCTTCCTTTAGCCACCGCCTGTTTCAGTTCAGGATCCTGGTAATCGGTAAAGAAAAGAAAGGGCTTTTTTTCAGCGTATTCCTCCCCCATAAAGAGCATGGGGATATAGGGCGCCATGAACAGCAGCCCTGCCGCTGCTTTCAGGTAGGGAAAATCCACAAGCTGAGCCAGCCTTTCGCCCCGGGCCCGGTTGCCCACCTGATCATGAGTCTGGATGGCCGTGACAAAGCAGGAGCCGGGCAGGGCTGCCGCATCGCTGCCCCTTTTTTTATTCCAGAAATGCGAGTACTCCCCGGTGTAAAGGTAGTTGCCATATACTTTCTCCAGGTCCTCCATCCGGCCGAAATCCTGGTAGTAGCCCTTTTCCTCCCCGGTGAGCACAGTGTGGACAGTATGGTGAAAGTCATCCATCCACTGGGCGTCAAGACCGTAGCCGCCCTCCGCGGCAGGTGTGATCAGCCGGGCATCATTGGCGTCGCTCTCGGCAATGATCACAATGCGGCGCCCGAGCTTTTTCTCCAGCCCCCTTGCCGCTGCGGCGATCTCCTCCAGGATATGGGGCCTGCTTTGATCCCTGATCGCATGGACGGCGTCGAGCCGCAGCCCGTCAAAATGGTAGCGCTCGATCCAGTGGCGCACACTGTCGAGAACCATCCGCCGCGCCGCTGCGCACCCGGCATCGTCAAAGTTTACCGCTGCTCCCCAGGGCGTTTCATATTTGTCAGTAAAGTAAGGGCCGAACCTGGCCAGGTAATTACCCTCGGGGCCGAAATGGTTGTAGACGATATCGAGGATCACGGCAATCCCTTTGCGGTGGCAGCAATCGATGAGGTATTTCAGATCACCGGGGGTTCCGTAGTTGTGGTTCACGCTGAAGAGATTCACCCCGTCGTAGCCCCAGTTCCAGCGACCGGGAGTCTGGGTGAGCGGCATCAGCTCCAGGGTGTTGATCCCCAGCTCCAGCAGATAGGCGAGCTTCTCTACCACACCGGCAAAGGTTCCCTTGCTCGAATATGTGCCCGGGTGCAGCTCATAGATGATCGCTCTTTCCCATTCTAGACCCTTCCATGCCGCATCGCCCCAGCGGTAAGCCTCGTGATCAACGACCTGCGAAAAGCCCTGCACACCCCCGGGCTGGTAGTGGCTGTAAGGATCGGGGAAGGCGCCTCCACTTTGCCCCTTCAACATATATTTATAGCGCAACTCCCGGCCGCGCCCTTCCACGAAAGTGCGGTAGAGATTGTTGCCCACGTGCTCCATGGCTATCTCTTCAGAGCGCCCCTCTGATTCC
The DNA here is from genome assembly GCA_964592135.1 of uncultured Syntrophomonadaceae bacterium. Taxonomy (GTDB): domain Bacteria; phylum Bacillota; class Dethiobacteria; order DTU022; family DTU022; genus JAAZIN01. Next base: position 1,472 of record CAZQEV010000050.1, on the reverse strand, counting down.
AACAGCAGGGACACCCCGGCCCACCGGGCGGCATAAACGCAGAACTCCACCCTGTCTTTGGCCCGATCCGGAATAGAAGCTCCCAACATTTCCATACTAAATAATATAACCATATCGCAAAGGTTAATGAGCGGCGGTGCGGGCAGCGCAGCGGTCGGCAAGCTCTTTCCAAATATCAGAAAAGGAAGTGGGGTTCCATGGAAGCGGTTCAAACAGCACCTAAAATATTTGCGGATTACCTCCCTTTTGTTGACAAGGAGGTGGCTGAAGAGATCAGCTCCCTGGCGAGCGCACTGAAAGGCAAAAAGGTGGCCATGATCAACGCCACTGCTTTCGGCGGCGGGGTGGCGGAGAAAATGGCCGCCCTGCTGCCCCTGTTGCGGGATCTGGGGTTGGATGTCGACTGGTGGGTGCTTGAAGGCGATCTGGATTTTTACCGGGTCACAAAAATGTTTCATAACCGCCTGCAGGGGCAGGAGGGCGATCTCACCGGGGCGGAGATGGAAACCTATCGCAAATACAATGAGATCAATGCCGCCTGCATGGAGAACTGGGATTACGACTTCGTGATCTGTCACGACCCCCAGCCCGCGGCGCTCATCGAATACCGCAACAACATGCGGCGCCGGGCCGGGTGGATCTGGCGCTGCCATATCGACAGCTCTCTCCCCAACCCGGAATACTGGGACTTTATCTATCACTATATTCGCCAGTACGATGCCGCTATCTTCACCATGCCCGAATATGTCAAGCCCGGCGCGGAGGTGCCTAATCTCACCCTGATCACCCCCTCCATCGATCCCTTGAGTCCAAAGAATGTGCACCTGGACCCGGAAGAGGCTGCTGTAATGATCCGCCGTTTTGGGGTGGAGCAGGATCGGCCGCTTATTGCCCAGATCTCGCGATTCGATCCCTGGAAAGATCCGCTGGGTGTGATCGAGGTCTACAAAATGGTCAAAAAGGAGTTTCCCAGCGTGCAGCTGGCCCTGGTGGGATCGATGGCGAGCGACGATCCCGAAGGCTGGGACTATCTTTATCACACCCTGCGCCGGGCCGGTGAGGATTATGACATCAAGATTATTACCAATTTCAACGGGATTACCAGTCTCGAAGTAAATGCCTTTCAGACAGCGGCAGACATTGTCCTGCAAAAATCGCTGCGCGAGGGCTTCGGCTTAACCGTGGCCGAAGCGCTCTGGAAGGGGACAGCGGTCATCGGAGGCAATGTGGGCGGGATCAGGCTCCAGATTGAGGACAGTGTCAGCGGCTACCTCGTAAATACCGTTGAAGAGTGTGCCGATCGGGTTCTGACGCTGCTGCGCAACCCTTCGCTGGCCCATGATTTTGCCGCCGTCGGCAAAGAAAAGGTGCGGCGTGAATTCCTGGTCACCCGGAATGTCCTTGCCTACCTGCGTCTTTTGCATAAGCTCGCCGGTTTCTCCTGAATTCCATGCTCCGGTGCAGCCCGGCTC
>CAZQEV010000049.1:6893-10974 GCA_964592135.1 uncultured Syntrophomonadaceae bacterium | reverse complement strand
AGTGAAGGCTCCAGGATAAGAGGCGGCAGATCCGGTTCGGGAAAATAGCGGTAATCGGCAGCCCCCTCTTTTTTACGCATGATCACGGTAACTCTGCGGGCATCATCCCAATGGCATGTGGCCTGGATTATTTCGCCGCCGCCTCTTAGAATCTCCGCCTGCCGTTCGGCCTCGTAGTTCAAAGCCTGCTCCACCGCCCGGAATGAATTCAAGTTCTTAACCTCTGTCCGTGTGCCCAGCTTCCCGGAGCCGGCCGGGCGCAGCGAGATATTGGCGTCGCAGCGCATAGAGCCCTCCTCCATCTTCACGTCGGAAACTCCCGTATAGAAAAGCAGTGTTCGCAGTTCCTCGAGAAAAAGACGGGCTTCCTCCCCCGAGAAGATCTCCGGCTCGGTGACGATCTCCAGAAGAGGCACCCCGGCTCTGTTGTAGTCGACAAGAGAATGGGAGGCACTGAGAATGGAATCCCCCGCATGGATCAGCTTACCCGCCTCCTCTTCAATATGGATGCGATGCAGGTTGATCCGGCGGCTTCCACCGGGAAAATCTATTTCAAGATATCCCCCCCATGCCAGCGGCTCTTCATCCTGCGAAATCTGGTACGCTTTGGGCAGATCAGGATAAAAATAGTTTTTCCTGGCGAATACACTTTTCTCCTGCACCCGGCAGTCCAGAGCCAAAGCCGCCCGAACGGCATATTCCACAGCCCGGCGGTTCAGCACCGGCAAGGTCCCGGGCAGCCCCAGACAGCCCGGGCAGCAGTTGCTGTTCGGTTCCGCGCCAAAGGCGGTGCTACAGCCGCAGAATATTTTTGAACGGGTCTGCATCTCGACATGGATCTCAAGACCGATGACAGCTTCATATTCCATTATAAAACCTCCCTGCAGAACTCGTCAGGACCGGGCCGGCGAAAGCTGTGGGCGCAGCGGTGTTGAGCCGTGGTCCTGCTCCAGAAGATAGGCCGCCCGAAAAAGAATCTCTTCCCGAAAAGGCGCCGCCGTCAGCTGAACCCCGATGGGCAGGCCGCCACAGTCAAAGCCGTAGGGAACAGAGATAGCGGGCACCCCGGCCAGGGGGCCGGGAAGAATACAGATATCGGCATGGTACATGGCCAGGGGGTCATCCGCTTTTTCTCCCAGCCGAAAAGCTGTTGTGGGAGTAACCGCTCCCAGCAGAAGATCGAAGCGCTCAAAAGCAGACTGGTAATCGCGGCGGATCAGCGCACGCACGCGCATCGCCTGGACGTAATAGGGCTCGTAAAATTTTTCTCGCAGTATATGTGTCCCCAGAAGAATACGACTTTTTACCTCGGGTCCAAACCCTTCGCCTCGCGAGCGGCTGTACATTTCAGTTACATTTTCTCCCGCCGCGCTGCGGCCATACCTGAGACCATCGAAGCGTCCCAGGTTGGAGGCGGCTTCGGCGGCGCAGATGAGGTGGTATGCTTCCAGGCTGTGCTCCATGTGAGGCAGATTGATCTCTTCCACCTCAGCCCCTTTTTCTGCGAGGCTTTTGGCGGCTTGATGAACGGAGGCCATAATGTCCCGATCAAAACCGGCCGGAGTATTCTTTTCTGATAACAGACCCACCCGCAGTCCCTTGATCCCTTTATCCAGAGCAGCCAGGTAATCGGGCACCCCTTCAGACGATGAGGTGGCATCACCCGGATCGCGTCCGGCAATAAGCCCCAGCAGCAGTGCGGCATCAGCCGCAGTCAGGGACAGCGGCCCCGCCTGATCCAGCGATGAAGCCAGGGCGATCATTCCTGCACGGGAAACCCGTCCATAGGTGGGACGCAAACCCACCAGGCCGCAGAAAGCAGCCGGCTGTCGTATCGATCCCCCGGTGTCCGAACCCAACGCCAGCGGCGCCATCCCTGAAGAGACTGCCGCGGCAGAGCCGCCGCTGGAGCCCCCCGGGACCCGCTCCCGATCCCAGGGATTGCGGGTAGGGAAAAAAGCGGAGTTTTCTGTAGAGGATCCCATAGCAAATTCATCCAGGTTGGTCTTCCCCAACAGGGGCATCCCGGCGGAGCCTGTTTTCTTGATCACCTGGGCATCTTCGGGGGGAGTATATTTTTCAAGAAAGCGCGAGGCGCAGGTGGTATGAATGCCTGCGGTGCAAATATTGTCTTTCACCGCCAGGGGAATTCCGGCCAGGGGGTGCAGCACCTCGCCGCGAGCCCGTTTTTCATCCACCGACCCGGCTTCAGCAAGCGCCACTTCCGGGGTCCTCGTTATGTAAGCCCGGACTGCCGGCTCCACCTCTTCAGCACGCTTGATAAAACTCTGTGCAACCTCCACAGCACTGACCTCTTTTTTCTGCAGCAGACGGCTTAGATCCAGCGCCGTCATTTCAAAAAGGCTCATCGAACCGCTCCTTTCGACGATTTGCCCCTTCCACGCGGCTTAATGCTAATCCCCGGCAATGCGGGGAACACGAAAATACTCTTCGCTAGAGTGGGCTGTATTGTCAAAAACTGCTTTGCGGGGCAGTGAGGGCTCCACCTCATCCTCACGGAAGCGAACAAGCAGCACCGCGGGATGAACAGCGGGCTCTGCTCCCCCTGTGTCAACCTCCCCAACCCTGCTTAGCTCCTTAATCACAGCATTCAGCCGGCGGGCGATCTGTTCTTTTTCAGAGGGTTCCAGGTAAAGGGATGCCAGGGTGCACAGTTCATCCAGTTCACGCTCAATCCCCGGACCAGTATTCATCTTTAACGCCTCCTGTCCTTATCCTTATCCGCATGCCCGATACATAGGCAAAGATCTTCAGGTAAAGGAAATTTCATCTGCATTATACATTAATAGAGTTGATCTTTAAAGTGGCAGAGAGAGGGGTAAAAGCGAAATGGCTGCCGTCCTGTCTGCCGGTGGCTGCCGGTCCACGGCGGTCAATCATCCAGTGGGTCAGGATGCACGGTGGCTTTGCAGTTGAATTTTTTTTCAAGCCGCTCCTGGACAAGGTGCGTGATCTGATGAGCCCGGTGCAGGCTGATGCCCGGGGGTACCCTGATATGCATTGATACAGATTTATGCATGCCGTAGTCGTGAACCTCCAGATCATGCACATCGAGGACTCCTTCCACAGAGAGCGCCTCTTTTTCGAAACTGAGAAGAAGATCGGGAGAAGGCGATACCCCGATAATCTTGTTGCCGGCATGGTAGGCAATCTCACCACCGGTAAAAATAATAAAGGCGGCCACAATAAAGGCGCCTACCGGGTCGATCCAGTCCAGACCTAAATAACCGCCCGCAACGGCAATCAGGACCAGGCCGGAGGTGAAAGCATCGCTGCGGTGGTGCCAGGCATCGGCGATCAGCGCCTCCGAGCCGATCAGCCTGCCGATACTCCCGGCAAAACGGTACATCAGCTCTTTGACCAGAATCGATCCCAAAGCCACGGCGATCGCCGTCAAGCTGGGCTCCATGACCAGCCCCCCGGTTAAGCGTCTAAAAGCATCCCAGATGAAACCGGCGCCGACCCCGATCAGAGCGAAAGCCACTGCCAGTCCAACCAGATATTCCACCCGCCCATGGCCGTGAGGATGTTTTTGATCCGGTCCTTTGCTCGAGATTTTAAAGCCAATGATCACCACAACGGAAGTGACTATGTCGGAGGCGGTATGCGCTGCGTTGGCCAACATAGAGACGCTGCCGGCGGCAATACCGACGGCAAATTTCAACAGGGCCAGCACGATATTGCCAATAATGCTAATCCAGCCGCCGATATAACCTAGGCGCAGTCTTTCTTGCGGCAGGCTGATATCCCTGCCTGCCGCCACAGCTTTAATCAGGGCCCAGTCTAATAATTTAATAATAAAAAACCCCCTGCATACAGTGTTCTAACCAAACACGGGATAAAAGCCGGAAAGCTTCCATAAAAGACCGGCTTTGCCTGTTTCTTGGGATCTCATCCTGATCAATATACTATGCCCGCCCCGTTAATTCAATCCAATTTCTTGAGCTGCACAATAAGCGCCACAATAAGCCACCTCTCCTCCTGATAGCCGGCTTAGAGATGGGGAAAATAGGATCAATGCAATCAAGGGGATGAGATCAATGGCCACTGTGGTGATTGT
>CAZQEV010000049.1:4681-6793 GCA_964592135.1 uncultured Syntrophomonadaceae bacterium | reverse complement strand
AAAATAGGATCAATGCAATCAAGGGGATGAGATCAATGGCCACTGTGGTGATTGTGGGCGGAGGCAGCGCCGGAGCTCTGGCAGCACGCTTATTAAAAAAACAACTGGGTCCGGAGCACCGGGTGAGCCTGATCGAAAAAGAGGAAATACTGGTAAATCGGGTTTCCCTGCCGCTTTACGCTGTAGGAAAAAGAAAAAAACAGCACCTTTCCCGGAACCGCTCTTTGTTAAGCCGGTATGGAGTTGAGTTGATCACCGGAGAGGTGCAAAAGATCGATCCTGAAGAGAAAAAAATCTACACTGCCGGAGAAGAGCTGAGCTACGATCTGCTTTTTATCGCTGCCGGTGCGGATCTTGATCGGGCGCATCCGCCGGGTGCAGCTGACGCAGGTATCGATCTGCAAAGCTTTGACGGCGCAGAAAGAATTCGTGCTGCACTGCCGCATTTCCAGGGCGGTGAAATTGCAATAGTGGTTGCCTCATCCACGATCAGGTGTCCCTGTGGACCCTACGAGTACGCTCTGTTACTTGAAGACTGGTTTCGCCGGCGGGAGCGCAGCCGGGATGTCAGCATCACCATCTACACCCTTGAGCAGGCTCCTCTGACATTATTCGGTGAAAGGGTCTCCGGAGCTGTTGCCGGCCTGCTGCTCAATAGAAATATTCGCCTGCATCCCGGGGCTCAGATCAGGCGAATAGATTCCGGCAGGAACTTGATTTTTTTCGAGGACGGTGGAGACAGCTTCCCCTTTGATCTGCTGCTTAATTATGCCGGTGCGGTACCTCCGCGCTTTATCGGGGAAAGCGGACTGGCCGGGGGAAAAGGCTGGTTGGAGGTGGAGAGCAGCAGCATGGCGCTGCGGAATGATCATTCCATTTTTGCCGTTGGAGATGTTACAGATGTGCGCCTTTCCTCCGGAGAGTCGCTCCCCAAGACGGGAGCTGTGGCCCATCTGCAGACCCTGGCTGCAGTTGCCAATATTGTCCGCCTGGCAAGAGGTGAAAAACCGGGAAGCGCTTACAGCGGAATTGGCGGACAGATTATGGAGACGGGAAGAGGGGCCCTCCCCTTTGCCGGCACCTTCTACAAACCGGTAATCAATTTTTTACCCTTACCGGTAAGCAGGCTCTGGAGCCCGCTGAAAAACCTTTTATCAGAACGGTGGTGGCTGAAGAATCACAGCTGAATTCGCGCCGCGGCAGCGCTGACGAAAGCATGAAAAAGGAGCTCCGATGCGGGATGCTGCAGGGATTCGGGATGCCATTGCACCCCCACGAGAAAAGGGCTTGCCGGATCTTCCAGCGCTTCGATGACCCCGTCGGGGGCGACGGTCGCTATTTCAAGACCCGGAGCAACAGCTGCGGAAGCCTGGTGATGAAAGCTGTTTACAGCAAAATGTTTTTCACCGAGGATATCCGCCAGGAGGGTTTGTGGAAGGATCTCCACGGTATGCGAGGGTTGGCTGAGGGGGCTCCGCTGCTTGTGCTGCAGTCGACCCGCTCCGGACAGATCCTGGATCAGCGTCCCGCCCAGGGTGACATTTAACATCTGCAGACCGCGGCAGATTCCCAGAAGGGGTATTCCTCCGGACAGTGCCGCCCGCACCAGGGCAAATTCCCAGGCATCACGCTCTAGATCAACTTCGCCGAGCTTTTCCTCCGGTTCTTCCCCGTAGTAGAGCGGTGCCACATCTCCGCCTCCGCTAAGCAAAAGTCCATGGAGAGAGCCAACGAGAAAAACGGCAGTTGCAGGATCCATGGGGGGAAGCAGCAGGGGAAGGGCTCCCGCTGCCTCCAGGCGGCGGCTGTAAGCGCAGGGGACCCAGAACCGGCGGTGCTCGTAATTTCGGTTAACAGTGATCCCGATGAGCGGCTTTCGGGGCGCAGTTGCAGTTACAGCCGGCAAGTTTGCACCTCGTTCCTCTTTATATAATCAAAAAACCGCTCCGGTAAGAAAAGCGGTAAATGCAAGTTGAATAAAAGCACCCGGGACCATAGAGCAGCAGTATTGATCACCCACAACCATGCGGGTGGCACTCCCGCCGAAAAGTTAAGCAGCACTGGAATGAACCGGTAGCCGGGAGCAAAGAGTGTTCGCCTTTGCAACAAGGA
>CAZQEV010000049.1:1481-4581 GCA_964592135.1 uncultured Syntrophomonadaceae bacterium | reverse complement strand
GCACTGGAATGAACCGGTAGCCGGGAGCAAAGAGTGTTCGCCTTTGCAACAAGGAACAAGGGGATCAGAATTCTATGAGGCCGAGGCTGATCCGAAGCGCCTCGTCAATTCTTGACATGAGCCGCTCGTCAAGTTCGGCAGTTTTTTTCTGGAGCCTCTGTTTATCGACAGTCCTGATCTGCTCGAGCAGCACCACCGAATCCCGCTCCAGGTTATACTCAGCAGAGCTTATCTCGACATGCGTCGGCAGTTTGGCCTTGTCGATCTGCGAAGTGATGGCTGCAACAATGACCGTGGGGCTGTAGCGGTTACCGATGTCATTTTGAATCACCAGTACAGGACGCACCCCCCCCTGTTCGGAACCGACAACGGGGCTCAAATCAGCAAAAAAAATATAGCCTCGTTTGACCTCCACAGGCTTCACTCTCCACTGACCAGCTCTTCCAGAATCCTTCCGGCTTCGCTCTCGGCATAAACAGCCTCCCTGGAAAGATCCAGGTTGATCCTGGCCATCTCAAGGTAGCCTCTCTGCATCCGTTCACGGATCTGCCGTTTTTTCCGTTCCTGCAGGTACAGCCTCATCGCTTCACGGATGAATTCACTGCGCGTCCTTTTTTCCAGAGCCACAATTCCGTCCACTTCCGTCAAGAGGTTTTGCGGCAGGCTGATCATAATCCTTTTTGTCTCCGCCATGATGCCAACTGCCCCCTTTAATGGTAATAACAACCAGACCGCATTGCTTCCATATGAGGTATTATACAGTTACGTTTAATAGTTATGCAGCCTGTTCCGATAAAAGAAGTTTACCTGTCCGGCTGCCGGATGTTTTGGCATTCAGCTGCCGGTTTTCCCTGTTTCAAGTAAAACCGGGGCACCCTTTTACCGACATTACAAAGCAGCTCATAATTTATTGTCCCCAAAAGTTGCGCAACCTCTTCAACAGCAATGTGCCCGGAACCCTGGCTCCCGTAAAGAACAACTTCATCACCTGCAGCCACACCCTCGATCCGGCTCACGTCGATCATGATCTGATCCATACAGATGCGTCCCACCACGGGAACCCGCCGGCCGCGGACCAGCACCTCGCCGCGATTGGAAAGACGCCGGTGATACCCGTCGGCATAGCCGATGGGTAACGTAGCGATGGTAGATTTCACCGAAGTGCAACAGGTCCGCCCGTAGCTCAAAAATGTTTGCGCCGGTACTTCCTTAAGAAATACTATTTTACTTCTCAGGGACATCGCCGGCCGTAGCGCTACCGCTGCCCTTTTTTGCATCCAGGGCGCGGGATAACAGCCGTATAAAGAAATCCCCATGCGAACCAGGTTGTAACGGGAGTGTGGAAACCGTAAAGCAGCGGCGCTGTTGGCGGCATGGCAAAGGGGAAATGAGATTCCCTTTTCCTGGACGGCATTAATGATGCCGTCAAAGAGCCGCAGCTGGCCTGCCGTGAAAGAGTCCGCCTCATCGCTCCCCTCATCTGCTGAGGAAAGGTGAGTAAAAATGCCTTCCAGTTTCAACCCCGGCAACCGGGAAACAGCGGCAATAAATCCGGCAGCGACCCCAGGGGTGACGCCGATCCGTCCCATACCGGTATCAATTTTCAGGTGTACGGGCAAAAACCCGCCCTCCGCCATGCAGCGGCCGCTGAAAAGCCGGGCCGTCTCCAGACTGGAAAGAGCCGCTGTCAGATCGTATTTTAAAAGCAGCGGCACAGCAGCAGGATCAGTGTAACCGAGAAGCAGAATGGGGGCTTTGATGCCGGCCCGGCGAAGCTCCAGCCCTTCCTCAACCAGGGCCACGCCCAGGCAGGAGGCCCCCGCCTGGAGAGCGGCCCGGGCCACCTCCACGGCGCCGTGGCCGTAGCCGTCTGCTTTGACCACCGCCATGATCTGCACAGACGGACCGAGCAGCCGGTGAAATTCATCTACGTTATGCCCGATATTATCCAGGTCGATCTCCGCCCATGTCGGCCGCAGGTATATAAGTTCGTTCACTCAAACACTCCTGTCATGGTTTCTTCTGCCAAAACATGACTGCAATGCTCGGATGTTGATTATTCATTTCCACAACGATAGATTGATCCCTGCATCAGCCGTCTGCCAATAATTGCAGCTTCTGATGTATATCTGACCATCTTTTTAAAATAAATTTTAAATAAAGAAGGAGGCGCCAAGACAATCGGGAGTGGTGGATATGATCCGGCAGCGGATCCCTGCGCCGGCAAAAGCTCTCTCGAGTGCGGCGGAAATCGAAGTTAACCGCGGATCGTTATCTCCACGCTCAAACCAGAGGGCGATGATCGAGGGGCCGGCACCGCTGATCGCCGCGCCGCCCGCCCCGGCGCTGCGGGCTGCTGCCAGGGCCGCTTTTGATCCCGGAATGAGCGGATAACGATAAGGCTGGTGCAACCTGTCCTCCATGGCCCAGCCCAACACATCTTCTTTCCCCGTGAGCAGGGCGGCGGTCAGGGCGGCGGCACGTCCTGCATTGAAAACGGCATCGCTGTGCAGAACCTGTGCGGGCAGAACGCGGCGGGCTTCAGATGTAGCCAGGGTGAACTCGGGCACCGCCAGCAGCAGGCGCAGCCGGGGTGCAGGCGCATGATGGTATGTTTGCAGACCTTCCCCTTCGCGGCAGCTGATCACCAATCCGCCGTAGAGCGCAGGAGCAACATTATCGGGATGTCCTTCCATCTGCACCGCCAGCTCCAGAATCTGCTCCCGGCTGAGCGAAGGGGTTAAAAATGCATTCGCAGCCACCATTCCGCCCACAATGGCGGAGGCGCTTGAACCCAACCCGGCAGCAATAGGGATGCGATTAACCTGCCGCAGCGCCCAGCAGGGAGGTTCTAGCCCCGCTGCTTTGAAGAGGGCGTCGGCTGCCTGAAGGGAGAGGTGGCTTCCATCTCGCGGCAGTTTCTCCGCCCCCTCGCCCTCGATTCGCACCTCAGAGAGGGATCCTGCGGCAACCGACAGGGTCAGCTCATTGTATAACTGCAGCGCCAGACCGACGGCGTCAAATCCCGGACCTAGATTGGCACTCGTGGAGGGAACCCTGACCCGGACAATGTGTGACTCGCTTTTGCGCTCCTTCAAAC
>CAZQEV010000049.1:0-1381 GCA_964592135.1 uncultured Syntrophomonadaceae bacterium | reverse complement strand
CCGGGTCAGACTGGATTGCCGGCAGGTTCAAAGCTTTCTCAAGAGAGCGGTAGAAGCTCTCCTCGCTGACATCGTGGGTTACCAGGACAATCTCGGCAGTGCCGTTAGTCCTGCGTTTCTGGATGATCATATCGAGGCTGACCTCCTCTTCGCCAAAGACGGTAGCCAGAGAGCCGAAAACACCGGGGAGATCCCGGGCCAGGAGTCGCACATAAAATCGTGAGTTCAGGGCTGAGCGGGGCAGCAGCCTCGTCTCCTTGCCGCCTCCTGGATAGTATTCTTTTTCGGCAGGTGCATGGCGTGAGCGGACAGCATCGATAATATCAGCCACAACAGCGCTGGCCGTTGGTAAGGCACCAGCGCCCCGCCCGTAAAACATGGCTTCGCCGATAAGATCGCCCTCGATAAAGATAGCGTTGAATTCGTCGTGAACCGATGCCAGGGGATGCGTCAGCGGCACCAGCGCCGGACAAACCCGCAATACCAGGCCGCCGGATTTCTCCTCCCCCACAGCAAGTAGTTTTATTGTATAGCCCAGTTCACGGGCATAGTGAATATCAGCCGCGGTGACACCGCCAATCCCCTGGACAGAGACATCGTCGGGGTTGACAGGGCTGCCAAAGGCGATCCCCGCCAGGATGGTCAGCTTGTAGGCGGCATCCCTTCCTTCAAGATCACTGGAGGGATCAGCTTCGGCGAAACCGAGCTCCTGAGCCCTGATCAGCGCCTCCTGAAAACCCAGATCATCAAGGGACATCCGGGTGAGGATGTAGTTGGTGGTTCCATTGATAATCCCGATCATGCGTGTAATCCTGTTGGCCACAAGGCAGTGCTTCAGGGGACGGATCAGAGGAATGCCGCCGCCGACGCTGGCTTCGTAGTAAATGTGCCGCCCGTAGCGGTGAGCCAGCTGCAGCAGCTCCCGGCCATGCTGCGCCATGAGATCCTTGTTGGCGGTGACAACATCCTTGCCCCCCTGCAGCGCCGCGCTGATGAGGGTGCGGGCGGGCTCGATCCCGCCCATGAGCTCCACGATAACATCGATGGAGGGATCTTTGATCACTTCATCCGGATGGGTCGTATAGATCTGTGGGGGCAGATCAACCGTTCTGGGCTGTGAAGGATCCCGCACCAGCACCCGCTGCAGCACCGGTTTGATTTCCGTCTTTCCCGCCAGCAGTTCTCCATTTCGTTCGATAATGGCAGCAACGCCGCCCCCCACAGTCCCCATCCCGAGCATACCTATCTTGACCATTTCCCTGGAACCCAATCCCCCACTACCCCCTTCGCCATATTAACGCTCATTATACCATACGCGGGGGAGCCTGTCCGAAGCGACCCCAAAAAAACCGGTGCAGTGCACCGGCAAGACAAAACGGCA
>CAZQEV010000048.1:0-11082 GCA_964592135.1 uncultured Syntrophomonadaceae bacterium | reverse complement strand
ACCAGTTCAGCGGGGGGATGCGGCAGCGGGTGATGATCGCCATGGCCCTGGCCTGCGAACCGAAGATGATCATCGCCGACGAGCCGACCACGGCGCTTGATGTAACTGTCCAGGCGCAGATCCTGGAGCTGATTAGAGGGCTGAAGGATCGCTTCCAAACGGCAATTATCCTGATCACGCATGATCTGGGAGTCGTGGCGGGCCAGGCCGACCGGATCCTGGTCATGTATGCCGGACAGATCGTCGAAACGGGCACTTTCGACGAAGTACTGAAAAAACCGTCGCACCCCTACACCCTGGGCCTTCTGAAATCGGTGCCCCGGCTGGATGCGGTAAAGGGTCAAAAGCTTACGCCAATCTGGGGACAGCCTCCCGATCTGCTGCAACATTTCACCAGCTGTCCTTTCATGCCCAGGTGCGATTTTGCCATGGGTATTTGTGAAAGGGAGATGCCGCCTTTTTTCAACGGGAACAAGGTCAGGTGCTGGCTCCACCATCCCCAGGCTCCGAAAGTGGAATTCAAGAAGGAGGTATCCTGATCGTGGCCGCAACCCCGGAACAGGCACCCATTCTTAAAGTAGATAAGCTGAAAAAATACTTTCACCAGGGAAGCGGCGTGTTCGGCCGCAGTGGGAGATGGCTAAAAGCTGTTGATGGAGTATCCTTTTCCATCCAGCCCGGGGAGACCCTGGGTCTTGTCGGTGAAAGCGGCTGCGGAAAAACTACCGCAGGGCGCACTGTTATCGGCCTGTACAGTCCTACGGCGGGCTCGGTGGTTTACAAGGGGGTTAACCTTGCCCAGGCTTCAGGCTCTCAGCGGCTAAAAAACAGGCGGCAGATGCAGATGATCTTTCAGGATCCCTACGCTTCTCTGAATCCGAGGATGACAGTGGGTGATATCATCGGCGAACCTGTCGACATTCACCAGCCCAAAATGCCCAGGAAGCAGCGGGCGGAGAGGATCAATGATCTGCTGAACATGGTCGGGCTTAACCCCGAGCATGCCAACCGCTATCCCCACGAATTCAGCGGCGGCCAGCGCCAGCGCATCGGTATTGCCCGGGCCCTGGCGGTGGAGCCGGAGCTCATAGTCTGCGATGAACCTGTTTCGGCCGTGGATGTCTCTATCCAGGCGCAGATCATCAATATGCTGGAACAGCTTCAGGAAGATCTTAATTTGACTTATCTGATCATTGCCCATGACCTTTCCATGGTCAAGCATATTTCCAATCGTGTTGCGGTTATGTATCTGGGTAAGATTGTGGAGCTCGTTGAAAGTGAGGAGCTCTACAATAATCCCCTTCATCCCTATACCCGCGCCCTGCTCTCGGCGGTGCCCATTGCCGATCCCGACGTGGAACGCGAGCGCAAAAGGATACTGATTGAGGGCGATTTGCCCAGCCCGGTGAATCCGCCGCCGGGGTGCTATTTTCATACCCGCTGTAACCGCGTTCTCCCGGTATGCCGCGAACAGGAACCGGAGATGCGGGAACTGGAAGAAGGGCACCTCGTAGCCTGCCATAACGTTTAGATACCGGCACTACTTACCATTTGAGGGACTTCTCTCATTCTTTTTCAGAGCGAATTTGCCGGGCATGTCTATCCTGTTAAGATCTATGCCAATCATCATCACTGGTTATAGCCGGCGGCTGCCGAGTACTGGAGGAGGCCCCGGTGGTGACCCGTTTCCAGCTGCATCAGGGCACGGGGTCAGGTCTTGAAATGTTACTTTTTCAGCAATATCATTATCGCGGACAGGGCTGCTATTCCCTGTTGACCGCATCGATGCAGGGATTTGATGCGGCAAAGGCGAATAATTCTTCTTGTGCAGGGGAGGACAGGGAGCAGCAGCCCTTAATTTTTAGGAAAACTTCTTTTTTTGTTTTTCCTTTGATGGTATAATGGACATTGATTTGACGCCCTTTCGGGCCGCGAAAGGCAGCGCAAGTAAAGGAGGAGAAGGATCTGGCAAATGTTAAGACCAGTAAGCAGTTAAAAAGACAGCGAAAAAAAAGACGCAGGGCTAAAAAGAGAAAGAGGTTGAAGGGCCGGACCTAGTTGCACTGACCTTTCGGGCTGTTGATCAAGGCTGAAAAATACAATTACCTAGAGAGTAAATAATACCACCGGGGAAGAAGCCGGCGGGATTTAATATTGATCAGATCTTCTTTTCCGTAACCACGGTTACGGTTTTTTCTTATTGCAGGCAGCAGGTTTATCTTTATCCGGCTGTGTGCTAATGTTTTTCATATAGTGATCGCGTCTGATTCGCAGGAGGTGTCGCAGTGAAAGTACTGGTAAGCGATCCCCTTTCGCCGGAAGGGATCGCTCTGTTGGAACAGCATTACCGGGTGGATCATATTACCGGACTAAGTGAAGCCCAGCTGATCGATATCATCGGCAATTATCATGCCCTGGTGGTGCGCAGCAGGACTGTAGTAACCGCAGCGGTGATCGATGCCGGGGTAAACCTTCAGGTCATCGGCCGGGCCGGGGTGGGGATCGACAATATTGATCTGGAAAGAGCCACGGCCCGGGGGATCATCGTGCTCAACGCCCCCGAGGGAAATACCATTTCTGCAGCGGAGCATGCCATCGCCATGCTTACTTCGCTGGCCCGGAATATCCCTGCGGCGGATGTAGCCTTGAAAGGTGGGCGCTGGGAACGGAGCGCTTTCATGGGTGTGGAATTAAACAAGAAAATCCTGGGGATCATCGGGCTGGGCCGGATCGGCGGGGAGGTGGCTAAAAGAGCGCGGGCTATGGGTATGACCATCTTGGCTTACGATCCTTACATCGCTGCCGGACAGGCGGAAAAAATGGGCGTTACACCTGCTGCTCTTGATCAGTTATTGAACCAGGCCGATTTTATCACCCTGCATCTGCCCTGCAACAAGCAAACCTATCATCTTATTGGGGAGAAAGAGCTGGCTTTGATGAAGCGGGGTGTCCGCCTGGTGAATTGCGCCCGGGGAGGGCTTATCGATGAAAAAGCACTCCATGCAGCGATCTCTGAAGGAAAAGTGGCCGGGGCGGCGCTTGACGTTTTCGAACATGAGCCGCCTTTGGAAAGTCCTCTTTTGAAGCTGCCCGGGGTGATCGCCACACCCCATCTGGGGGCCTCCACAATGGAAGCCCAGGTCAATGTAGCGCTGCAGGTGGCAGAGCAGGTTGTCTTCGCCCTGCGCGGTGATCCGGTAGTTTCTGCTGTGAACATGCCGGCGATGCCGCCTGAGGTTATTGCCGAAATAAAGCCCTTTTTGCCCCTGATGCGGCTGCTGGGCGGTTTTTATATCCAGCTCTACGGGGGCCGGCTGGAGGAGATTGAGCTCTATTACGGCGGCGCTGTGGCCGGCTATTCTGTTGCTCCCCTGACCACTGCCTGCCTCATAGGCCTTTTCTCGCATATCCTGGGGGAGCAGGTCAACTTTGTCAACGCGCCGCATATTGCCCGCAGCAGGGGTATCGGCGTGCGCGAATCTGCCAGTAAAAATATAGAGAATTTCACCAATCTGGTGGCCCTTACTATAAAAACCGGCGGTGAGAAACATACTATTGCCGGCACGATATTTAACCGCACCGATATTCGCATTGTCAGGATTGGAGATTACCACATTGAGGTGATCCCCTCACCTTTCATGATCCTATCCACCTATATTGACAAGCCTGGGGTGATCGGCCGCGTGGGAACTTTTCTCGGCAAAAATGATATAAACATCGCCGGCATGCAGGTAGGTCGCCGCTCCGTCGGTGGCGAGGCAGTCATGGCGCTGCAGGTGGACGACCAGATCTCTCCTGATCTTTTAAGCCGGCTGTCGCAGCTCGAAGGTGTCTTGACCGCGCGCTTTGTCCAGCTCAATGACGGGGAACTTTCCCCGGAAAGAAATCATGACAGTGAATTTTAATCTTCCTTTGTTGAATGATTTTACCTGAGAGGAGGTTATGGAGATGCCCCTTTATGAGTTCTTTTGTCCGCAGTGCCGCAATAAATTTGAGGAGCTCTGTCGCGCATCCCTGGAGAGCGCTCCCTGTCCGAAATGCGCGGCGGAATCAAAAAAAGTGCTCTCTTCCTTTCGCGCAGGCAGGTGCGGTTCAGGTGATGGTTTTGCCGCTTCAGGCGGCTGCGGCGGGTGAACTAGTAAAAATTGCAGCAGTTGCTGACATTAACATTGTTTTTTCGGGCCCCTTCACCGCTGCGAACAGTGGTGAAGGGGCCTTTCTGTGCATATCCTATCAGAACCCGGGGGAAAGCTAAACTGTTCCTGTTTTATTTAAGGCAATAAGGGTGGGAACGGTCATGTATGCAAGAGCTCCCGGAATCATGCTTGTCGTTATTGTTATCGCGGCGATATATTTAATCCTGCTCCACCGGGTGCTGGATCGCCTGCGGATGGACAAAAAAACAGCGCTTCTCCTTATCGCCCTCATGTACGTGGGCGGTTTTTTCCCCTCCCTGCCGCTGGGCGGCGGGCTGGCCCTGAACATCGGCGGGATGGCTATACCCCTGGGGATCTGCCTTTACCTGATCATCAAAACTCCGGAAAGAGAAGAGAAGCTGCGCGGACCTCTGACCGCCCTGGCCGGTGCGGCGCTGGTCTGGAGTCTCGACAGGCTTCTCCCCATCAATCCCGGTTCGCCGGGCTACGAGCTGGATCCCCTTTACCTGCCGGCGGCCGCCGCCGGTCTTATCGCCTATCTTTTAGGCCGTTCACGCCGCTCCGCATTTATCGGCGGGATCGGATCCATCCTGTTAATGGATCTAAGCTCCTGGGTTGAGAATATTGTGCGCGGTTTCCGGAATATACCTGTTGTTTTGGGCGGCGGCGGAGTCTTCGATGCTGCGCTGGTCGCCGGAGTGGTGGGAACCCTTCTCGCTGAACTGATCGGTGAGATCAGAGAACGCCTCGGCGGCGGGCCGCGGGAAGAGGATTGAATAAAAACTTGTTTATGGCGGTGATGGGGACTAACATGGCGCGAAAACTGCAGGCTGCCATACTTCTGGTCTTCCTGGTAGAGTTGATCTGCTGCCCGGCGTTATTATCTTTTCAGACCGGCGGCGATAATATTTCGGCCGTGAATGAGCTGGTTGACGACATGGAGCCGGAGGAATTTCCAAACAGGCGTTACTCCTACATGGTTGATGAGAAGGGGCGGACTATTCTCATCACCGGACACCGCCTCGGTGTCAAGGATCGTTATCTAACTGCCGGTAACGATCTTTACGAGGTAGAAAGCGTGGAAGGCTGCCTGGCCCGGGCCAGGTTCGTCGAAAGAGTTCGCCTGGTGGAGCCTCCGGATTCCGCCGGACTGTTACCCGCCTATCCCGCACAGAGCCGGGCCGGGCCGGCCTATAAGATTGCCATCTACCATACACACAATGCCGAATCCTATGTTCCCAGCGACGGTACGGATTCTATCTACGGTGCGGGGGGGATTCATGAAGTCGGCCTGGCTTTCAAAAAAGCGCTGGAGGATAAGGGGGTCAATGTTCTCTATTCAGATCAGCTGCACCTGCCCCATGACCGCGGCGCTTACCGCCGCTCCCGCGTTACAGCGCTGGGGCTGCTGCGACAGCGTCCTGACGCTATCTTCGATGTGCATCGCGATGCGGCGCCCTGGGAGACATACGCTCTTGAACTGGAAGGAGAACCGGTGACACAGGTTCAGATCGTAGTGGGACTGAGCAATCCCGGCACGGCGGCGAACCAGCAATTTGCCTATGACCTGAAAGGCTATGCCGACCGCCTCTATCCCGGCCTGATCCACGGTGTACTGACCATCTGGGGCAGCTATAACCAGGATCTCTCACCGCTGGCCCTGCTTCTGGAGGTGGGAGCCCATACAAACACCAGGGAATCTGCCGGGCGGGGGATTGTCCGTTTTGCCGACGTGGTTTCTTACTATTTTTACGGCCCGGCTTTCCTGAAAGAGAAAAAAATAGCGCCGGCGCCGCCGAAAGATGCCCCCGCTGCCCGCCAAACATACGGAATCATGCACGCTTTTTCGGGAACTGTGATCAGCCTGCTGCTGGCGGCGCTGGGGGGGGCGGTGGGCTTCTATTATTTAAACAACCCCGACGCTTTGAAACATTTCTACCTCTGGTGGGGGGAGTTTCCAGCCAGGGTGGCTGTCCTGGCCCGGCGGAGCTGGACCTGTATAAAGAGTCTGCCGGGCTTGCTTAAAACGTTCCGGGGGGAGGTTCCCTCCAACCTGCGTCGGGCCTGGCGGATACTGGATCTGGAAAGGCGCACTGTCCCCCGGCTGATCAGAGCCCTGGGCGCCGCCTTGCTCTCTTTTGCCGGACAGTGCCGTGCTGCGGCAGCAGCCCTCTGGAAGGAGGCTCCGCGAAACCTGCGGCGGGCCTGGAGATTACTGCGTCGGGAAAGCAGAGTTTTGCCCCGGAGACTGCGCGACGGTACCGATATTTTGAAACAGGCCGCCGGCAGGCTGTTAAACGCCGCGGCGTCAGTCCTGCACCAGTCCCGTGAGAGATTAAATGAGGCCCGGGCCGAGGCGGTGGCGGAGGGGGTAGAGCTGATTAGGCTGGTTCGGGAAGCGATTTTCCTGTTTCGGAAGCGCCTGAAGCCCTGAACGGGGGCCTCCACAATTTTCCTCCATAAATTCTCCTGTACCCGGTCCGATGGATTTCACATCTTAACTGTCTAACCTGCCTCCCGTATTTATAAAAATCACCCGGCTGAAAGAGAGCAGCATCAGTTTCAGGCAGGGAAAGCGAAAGCTGTGTAGAATCCATTTCAGGAATGCTTTAACATCAAAACAACTTTTCTGTCATCCTGGGGGCGGAGCCCAAAGGATCACGCTTAAGAGGGCAGCAAGGTAGATGTGATGGAGGTTGCAGATGACCAAGCACATTTTTATCACCGGTGGAGTAGTTTCATCATTGGGGAAGGGGATTACCGCCGCTTCTCTCGGCAGCCTGCTGAAGAGCCGCGGGCTCAAGCTGACCATCCAGAAATTTGATCCCTATATCAACTATGATCCGGGGACCATGGGACCGCATCAGCATGGAGAGATATTTGTTACGGAGGACGGGGCCGAAACCGATCTGGACCTGGGACATTACGAGAGATTTATCGATCAGAATTTAACGGGAGACAACAATATTACCACCGGTAAAATCTACTGGTCTGTAATCGAGAGCGAGCGCAGGGGGCTTTACCGGGGCCAGACTGTCCAGGTAATTCCCCATATCACCGATGAGATCAAGTGGCGCATTCAGAAGATCACTCAGAAGGGCAATATAGACGTGGTGATCACAGAGATTGGGGGTACCGTGGGTGATATCGAAAGCCTTCCTTTCCTGGAGGCTATTCGCCAGCTGCGCTATGATCTGGGCTGGGAAAATGTTCTTTTTATTCACGTGACCCTGGTTCCCTACCTGCCCATGTCAGGCGAACTGAAAACCAAGCCGACGCAGCACAGCGTCAAAGAACTTCGCTCCATCGGAATCCAACCGGACATCATTATCTGCCGGACCGAACATTCTATAAACGATGATTTAAAGCGGAAAATTGCGCTTTTCTGCAATATCAAGCCTCATGAGGTTGTTGAAAACCTGGATGCCCGCTCTATCTACCAGGTGCCGCTGCAGCTGCAGAGCCAGGGCCTGGACAGGATGGTTGTGGAGAAAATGCAGCTTCACTGTGCCGATGTGAAGATGAGCAGATGGAAAGAGATGCTTGGCAGGGCCGCCTCCCTGAAGAATGAGGTCTCCGTGGCGCTTGTGGGCAAGTATGTTGCCTACCCCGATGCCTACCTCAGCGTCAACGAAGCGCTCGTCCATGCCGGGTGGGAAAATGGTACAGAGGTAAAGATAAAGGCCATCCAGGCGGAAGATTTTGAAACAGGAGACGCGGAAGAGCTGCTGCAGGGAATCGATGCAGTCCTTGTGCCCGGCGGTTTTGGTCACCGCGGCATTGAGGGCAAGATCAGGGCGGTGCGTCTGGCCAGAGAGAGAGGGATTCCCTTCCTGGGGCTTTGCCTGGGGATGCAGTGCGCAGTGATCGAGTTTGCCCGCCATGTTGCCGGGCTGACCGGCGCTCACAGCACCGAATTTGATACGGAAACGCCCCACCCTGTATTTGACTACCTGCCGGGCCAGGATAACAATACCCGGCTTGGCGGGACTCTGCGTCTGGGGGCTCATCCCTGCTCGATCAAAGAGGGAACACTGGCCCGGAAGGCCTACGGGGAAGCCGGGATCACGGAACGGCACCGGCATCGTTTTGAATTTAACAATGACTATTGCGGCAGGCTCGAATCAGCCGGGATGGTCTTCAGCGGGATCAACGATGATACCGGCCTGGTGGAGATGATCGAGCTGGCCGATCATCCCTGGTTCGTTGCTGTTCTTTTTCACCCCGAATTCAAGTCGAGGCCGCAGCGGGCGCATCCTCTTTTCCGCGACTTTATTGCTGCTGCGCTGCGATATCGAAATTCGGGAGCCTGAAAGCGTCACGCTCTGCTATTGTCTGTTGAGGATACAGCCCCTTGCCGGTGTCCTCCTGGGGGCGCAGACCGAAGGATCCTGGAACGGTACTGCCGGATTGCATAAGTATCTCGGGACAAACTCACTTAACTGCATTCAGGGGTTTCGGGTCTACCTGGCACCAGCCAAAGTCCCTGTCCCCCTGGCAGGGGGCTTCCCTATTCAGTGTAGGATAGGATTTTCTCCAGAACTGACCGGGCCAGGCGGTTTATTTCCCCGAAACGCATATTGGGAATGTAATATGACTCCAGCTCCCGGTGCCTCTCCCTGGCCCGGGAGAGAAAATCTACCGCAGCGTCGAAGGTCTGCTGATACTGCTCCCGGGCAAGATCGCGTTCTTTCTCCAGGCGACGCCCGGGTTTTTTGACAAAGGCATCGGTTTCGATGACGCGGTCGTCATCCGAAGGGTCGAGAATGTGCGGGATCACGCTGTTAAGCACCGCCGTCTTGAGCTGCGGGATGATCACATGGTCGATCTTTTCAGGATCAAGGGCGCAGTGATAGACCTCTACGAAGAAACTGCGCATGACTGCGGCATCCTTGATCCGGGCAATAAGCTCGTTCTTACCCGTTCCGTCATCGCCGCTGATGATGTAACGCTGGAACCCGGGGCCGACAAGCGTCTCCAGGAAACTTACGGGGCCGTCGGGGGTTATCGCCGTGGCAAAGAGATGGCGCTCTCGCTTTTCGGTGCTGCTCGTGTTGACTTTCTCTCCAAAGATTTCACCGATCATCTGCAGCGCAGTACGGTCCAGGCCTGCCGCATTGAGGCATCTGTTCTCCCGGTAATAGTCTTCTACTTCATCGAGGAATAGCTTTGCTGCGGCCAGGTAGCGGTAAGCGCGGCGGTAGAGGCGGGCGTGCTCCCCGTTTAACCTGAGGATATCCTCCCGCCGGGCGATCATTCCGGCTTCATCCCAGAATTCCCCCATATGAATTATCTGATCAACGGCTCCCGGATTCTTGGGATCAACCATATGCGGCGTAGTCCCGTCGATGCAGGCGATCCGCAGCTGTGGAAAAACAACACCGTCAAGAGATGCGCTATCGGCAGAGCAGCAGTGAAACTCCACATCGCAGCCTCTCCTGATTAATTCCCGGGAAATATTTTTCATGAAGGTAGATTTCCCCACCCCCGGTCCGCCCTTGATCACAAATATCCGGGCGGCGTTTTCTTCTATGATCTGGTTATAAAATGAATAAAATCCGTAAGCCGAATTCGACCCCGGAAACATCTTTCTGATCTTTCCACGACGCATTGCCGGAAAACCTCCTGCCTGGTTGGTTACCTCACTATATAGTATGACCCGGCAAGGGTGTATGTTAAAGAGGAGCAACTGTTCTTTTTACACAGAGGGGTTGTTAAATGTTATCGTTGTGAAAGTGCAAAGAAAAGCCGCAAATGATCGGAGCGGCGCAGCGGCTCATTGGTTCGAATGGATGCCGGGGTTATACTTGTCTTCCCAGGCCACAAAGGGTATGATCTGAAAAGGATGGCAGAGTTGGGACAAAAGAACATGCATTCCCGCCCCACTTTCGCCGCTTCACGGGGTAAGGATGCTTGACGGAACAAAAGATGATGGAAGCCGGTGAAATAACATGGGTAGGGTAGAGGCGGGGAATTGGAGCCCCCGTGAATTTGTTGAGGAGTCACTTCGGCAGATCGGCCGGACCGTCGGACCTGGCGAAAAGGTGGTCTGCGCTGTAAGCGGCGGTCTTGATTCCATGGTGGTGGCATTCTTGCTGGACCGGGCTATTGGGGGCCGCCTCATCTCCATATTCGTGGATCATGGGATGCTGCGCCTGAGAGAGGCGGCCGAGGTCTCAGCGCTCTGTGATCGGGAACTGCAGGGCCCCTTTTATCGCCTCGATGCCAGGGAGCGCTTCATCAATGCGCTGAGGGGTGTGACCGATCCGGAGCAGAAGCGCCGCATCATCGGGGCGGAGTTCATCAGTCTCTTTAAAGAAAAAGCCCTTTCCCTGGGCGATATTTCCCACCTCGCCCAGGGGACTATTCGTTCCGATGTCGTTGAAAGCGGGGCGGCGCCGGAGGGGGCGGCGATCAAGGCGCACCACAATGTGGGCGGTTTACCTGAAGAGCTGGGCTTTAAGCTGATCGAACCGCTGCGGGAGCTCTACAAGGACAGAGTGCGCCTGCTCGGTGAAGAGCTGGGCCTGCCCGAAGCTGTTCTGCAGCGCCAACCTTTCCCGGGGCCGGGCCTGGCAGTGCGGATTATCGGCGAGATTACCGCTGGGAAGCTGGCCATTCTGCAGCGGGCGGATGCCATATTCCGTGAAGAGATCGCTGCAGCGGGCCTGGCGCAGCAGCTCTGGCAATACTTTGCTGTCCTTACAGGCATCCGCGCTGTGGGGATCAAGGGTGGCCGGCGCCATTATGGAGAGGTTGTAGCCCTGCGCGCCGTAACTTCTGACGATGCCATGACCGCCGGCTGGGCGCAGTTGCCTGCCGGCCTGCTGGATAAAATATCAAAGCGTATCACCGGCGAAATAGCAGCCGTATCCAGGGTTGTCTACGATATTACCTCAAAACCCCCGGGAACTATTGAGTGGGA
>CAZQEV010000047.1:0-11098 GCA_964592135.1 uncultured Syntrophomonadaceae bacterium | reverse complement strand
CGTCCCTCTGGCATGCCCGGTGACACGCGACCCGTGTTGACAGGTACCCCGTCCCTCTGGCATGCCCGGTGACACGCGACCCGTGTTGACAGGTACCCCGTCCCCCTGACACGTCTTTTCACTTTACAGCACAAGATATTGTGGTATATAATAAAAAAAACACAAGATGTAGGGTGTTGGAGCGATGAAATGTCCATACTGCGGCACGCAGGACAGCCGGGTTCTTGATTCCCGGATCACCCGGGAGGGCGCCTCCATCAGGAGACGGCGGGAATGCAACGGCTGTGCCAACCGCTTTACGACCATGGAGAGGATCGAAGAGGAGCCGCTTGTTGTGATCAAGCGCGACGGCCGGCGGGAACTCTTTGACGGCAGCAAGGTTCTGCGGGGGCTGCTTCTGGCGGGCCGGAAGCGCAATATTCCTCTTGCCAGGTGGCAGCAGCTGGTGGAGCAGTTGGAGCAGGAGCTGCGCAGCAGTTACCCCAGGGAGATCACAGCGGGCGAGATCGGTGAATATGTGCTGGAAAAGCTGCGCCGGATCGATGAGGTGGCTTATGTTCGCTTCGCTTCTGTTTACCGCCAGTTCCCTGATGTGGAGACCTTCAATACTGAACTCGAGAGAATGCTCAGGCAAAAAGAGAAAAAGATAACGCCGGGAACCGGGAAAAAGGAGGAGCAGGATAATGGTTGAACCCGCTGCTTTACAGAGCAATCATGATTGCAAGGAGGTTCCATTTAAAGAGATCCGGAAAAGGGACGGCCGGGTAGTTCCCTTTGAGCCCGCCAAGATCACCGATGCCATATTCAAGGCGGTCCAGGCTGTGGGCGGCAGCAACAGGGATATTGCTGAGAATCTGACCCTTCAGGTGATGGGACAGCTGCAAAAAAGCGGCTGCAACGGTATTATTCCCGCGGTGGAAGAGGTTCAGGATGCCGTGGAGAAAGTGCTCATTGAAAATGGACATGCCCGCACGGCGAAGGCTTACATTCTCTACCGCGACCGGCGGACCCGGATCCGCGAAGCAAAATCGGAGCTCATGGATGTGGTCAGGGACATACTTGTGGAGACAAGCAGGGAAAATGCCAATATCAGCAATTCACCTTCGGCCAAGATGCTGCAGATCGCCATGGCTGCAAGTAAAAAATATTATTTGAGCAATCTGCTGCCGGAAGATTTTGCGCAGGCGCATCTAAACGGCTCTATTCATATCCATGATCTTGACTACTACAGCAAGACCCTTAACTGCCTCCAGATCGACCTGGCCAGGCTTCTCCTGCAGGGTTTCAATACCGGTTACGGTTATATTCGTCCGCCGAAAAGGGTTGCTTCGGCGGCGGCCCTGGCTGCGATTATCCTGCAGAGCAACCAGAATGATATGTTCGGCGGGCAGAGCTTCCCTCATTTTGACCGCAGCATGGGTGAGGTGATCCGCACCTTCAAGGAGCAGCCCGGTGAGGAAGAGATCTACCAGGCCATGGAGGGGCTGATCTACAACCTGAATTCCATGCACTCGCGGGCGGGGGCGCAAACGCCCTTTTCATCTATCAACCTTGGAACCGATACCACGACCGAGGGACGGGCTGTCACGCACGCCTTCCTGGAAGCCTTCTACCGCGGCCTGGGCCGCGGGGAGAGCCCCATTTTCCCCAACCTTGTTTTTCGCATTCAGGAGGGAACCAACTTCAACCCTGAAGATCCGAACTACGATCTCTACCGCCTGGCTTTGAAAGTGGCCGCACGGCGGATGAACCCCACTTTTAGCTTTATGGACAGTACATTTAACAGGAAATATGGTGACGAGGTTTCCTACATGGGCTGCCGCAGCCGGGTTATCGGGAACCGCCATGGCCCCGAGGTTTCGGCAGGACGCGGCAACTTTGCCTTTACCACCCTGAATCTGCCCCGCCTGGCCCTGGAAAGCCGCGGCGACCAGGATCTCTTTTTTGTTGAGCTGGACCGGTGCATGATTCTTGCCGCCAGGCAGCTGCTGCACCGCTTTGAGGTAATCTCCAGGTTGCGGGTCAGCGATCTGCCCTTCCTGATGGGTGAAAGGCTCTATCTCGGCTCGGAAAAGCTCGGTCCCGAAGATCAGATCGGTGAGGCCATCAAGCACAGCACGCTGGCAATCGGTTTTATCGGACTGGCCGAGACGCTGCAGCTGCTTATGGGAAAACACCACGGGGAGGATGAAGAGGCGCTGCAGCTGGGGCTGCAGATTGCCGATCATATGTTCCGGCGCTGCGAGCAGTTCTGCGAAGAATATGATCTCAACTTTGTCCTGCTGGCAACGCCGGCGGAGGGGCTCTCCGGACGTTTTGTGAAAATCGACAGGGAGCGCTTCGGGGTGCTTCCGGGGGTCACGGATAAGGAATATTATACAAATTCCTTCCACCTGCCGGTGAACTTTGCCCTGTCCATGACCGATAAGATCGAGAGAGAAGGGCCTTTTCACCGCTTTTGCAATGCCGGCCACATCAGCTACGTGGAACTGGAGGCGCCGCCGCTGCATAATATCGAGGCTGTCGACAGGATTGTCCGCCTCATGGCCGCATCAGATGTGGGCTACGGCGGGATCAATTATCCGGTGGACGAATGCCTGGCCTGTGCTTTTAGCGGAGTTTTCAATGAGAGCTGCCCGCAGTGCGGCAGCACCGCCATCCGGCGAATTCGCCGCATCACCGGCTATCTTTCTACCGATGACCGATTCAATGAGGCGAAACGATATGAACTGAAGGACCGCAGGGCTCATTTCGGGCCGCGTGAAACAAAATGAAACTGCGCCTGGCAGGGATAGTTCGGGAATCGATTGTGGACGGCCCGGGAATCCGCCTCTCGATTTTCTTCCAGGGTTGTCCGCACCGCTGTCGCGGATGTCATAATCCGGAAACCCATGATCTCTCCGGCGGGAGGGAGATGGAGGCTGCAGAGCTGCTGGCGCTAATCAGGCGTTCCCGGGGGATCGATGGAGTCACCTTTTCGGGGGGTGAGCCGTTCGAGCAGGCTGCAGGCCTGGCCGGACTGGCGGAGGAGATCCGCCGCCTGGGATTGAACCTGGTGATCTACAGCGGGTTTACCTTCGAGGCTCTTCTTGAAAAGAGCAGAAAGGATCATCATGTCCGACGGCTGCTCGGAGCGGGGGCGCTGCTCGTCGACGGACCCTATATCTGTGAGCAGCGCGATCTTATGCTGCCCTTTCGGGGATCGCGCAATCAGCGGCTCATTGATCTGCCCCGTTCTCTGGAAAAAGAGGCCGCGGTGGAGTGGAAAGTGATATGAGCACAGCAGAAAAAAAGAGTTTCCAGCTCTACCGGCAGGGTGTCATCCAGTATCTGCAATCGCCGCTGCTGGCAGAGTGCGCCGGTATAATCCATGCCTTTTCAACACGCGTGGGCGGCTGCAGCGAAGGGGCGACGGCCTCGCTGAATACCGCTTTTCACACCGGCGATGAATTCAGCTGCGTCTGCGAGAATCGGCGTCGTTTCCTGGAGCCCTGGGGTTTTTGCAACCAAGAAGTTGTCGCCGCCATCCAGGTGCATGGGGTCAATATTCGCGAAGCTTTCCCGGCGGACAGGGGTCGCGGCGCCGTACCGCACAGTTTTCTGGGAGAAGGCGATGCCCTGGTGACCGCATCAACGGGGGTGCCTCTGACCGGCTATGCCGCCGACTGCCCGCTGCTCTTCATCGCCGCTCCCGATGTGCCTGCAGTGGCGCTGGCGCATGCCGGCTGGCGCGGCACGCTGCAGAATATGGCGGTGCGGGTTATTGGATGGCTGCAGGAGCGGTTCGGAGCTGATCCCGCCGCAATGCTGGCAGCAATCAGTCCCGGTATCTGCGGCCGCTGCTATACCGTTGGCCGGGATGTAGCCGACAATTTTGCCGAAGCCGGCTGGAGCGGGGCTCCCTATCTCTGGGAGGCTCCCGGAGGTGGTTTTCACCTTGAGCTGGCGGCGATCAACGAGGTCCAGCTGCGCTCTGCCGGGATCGGAGAAAAAAATCTGGCCCCGGGCGGCGGCTGGTGCACCTCCTGCAGGCCAGATCTGTTCTATTCCTACCGGCGTGAAAGAGGGAAGACCGGCCGGATGATGGGGCTCATCGCCCTGCAGAGCCGTTCCTCCGCCGGAAAGGCGGGACAGTTTTGAGCCGGCGCCGCCGCAAAACTGCCGGGGGCTCTGCCGGTCGCCGCCTGGAGGTGCTGCCGGGGGAAGGACGGCGTTTTGCCCATGTCAAGCAGGCGACGGTTTTCTACATAATCATCGCTTTGACCGCCCTGCTGGTTTTGCAGACCGCCTACCACTGGATGGGTCCCTTTATTCTGGCCCGGCGGTTGCAGATAGTTACCGCGTCGGAGGAATTCATGGAGCACCGGACCGGTGTGGAGGGAACTTTCACCAGCCGGGAGCTGCTGCTCAGGGCGCCCTGTTCCGGGATTATCGTGGAGCTGGCCCCGGCAGGCGAGAGGGCTGCAGCCGGTACCGCTGCCGCGGTTCTGGCGCCGCTGACAACGGCAGAGCGGCAGAAGCTGCTGGAGAATGAAGAGGCCGGGGATGAGACGCTCTGGGACCGGATCATGTCCTGGCTGCGGCGCGTGGCGGGCGGGGGGGGGGGAGGAGGATCCGGAGGAGCGGCTGATCATTACCGGTGAGCTGCCGCAGTGGCTTCACGAAAGGGTGACTCTGGTTTTGCCTGAAGCGGGTTTACTGCTGCATCGGCTGGACGGCTGGGAAAACCCCGGGGGGGACCTTTACCTGACGCCCGAACAGTATTCTGCCGCTGCGAAGGAGCCTTTTGAAGCTGTCGTGGGCCTTTATGTGGAAGAGGATCAGCCTTTCCTTAAACTCGTCGATAACTGGCAGTGTTTCTTTCACGTTTTGCTGCCTCTTGAATCCGGCAGGGTTGCTGCGTCCCGGGATCAGGTTAACCTTGAGTTTTCCTTCGCGCCGGGGCAGCCTGTTCCAGCCGCGCTCTTTTCTGTGGAGATCGATGCCGAAAAAGAGGAGGTCCGCCTGGCTTACTGTATAACCCGGCAGCTCAGTGGTTTTGAGAATCTGCGCCGGGCGGAGGCGGATCTGGTTTTTGATCGTCGGGAGGGGGTGATCATACCTGCCGGGGCCCTGGTGGACCGGGGAGGTGTCACCGGAATATTTTTGAATGAAGGCGGCAGGGTAAAATTCAAAGAAGTGGAGATGATCAGGTCTCAGGATGGAAAGGTCATGGTAGATGGGATCGAGCCCGGCGTTCTGGTGATTGCGCGGCCTGACCTCGTCGAGGAGGGTCGGCGTCTGTATTGATGCCTCTTCGGGGCAGTTAATGTATAATGTAGAAAGTGAAGAGGATTTTGGGAAAAGGGTGACCGGTTTATGCTGGTGAACAATTTGCATGAGATTCAAAAAAATATTGCCGCTGCGGCGCAGCGCGCAGGCCGTTCTCCCTCGGAGATCGCCCTGGTGGCAGTGACGAAGACTGTGGGCCCCGATGAGATCCGCCGGGCGGCGGCGCTCGGTTTGCGTGACTTCGGGGAGAACCGTCTTCAGGAGGCGAATCCGAAGCTGCAGCTTTTCCCCGGGTTGCGCTGGCACTTTATCGGCCATTTGCAGACAAATAAGGTCAAAGAGGTGCTGAAGGCTTTCTGTCTTATCCACTCGCTGGACCGCCTTTCACTGGCCAGGGAGTTGCAGCGCCGGTCCGAGCATCTTGATCGCGAAGCCCGCTGCCTGGTACAGCTCAACATTTCCGGTGAAAAGAGCAAATTCGGGCTTGCGGAGGCTGAACTGGGCGATTTTTTGGAAGCGATGCGCGACTTTCCACGGATCAGGATAGAAGGGCTCATGACCATGGCCCCCTACTACAGTGATCCTTTTGAGGCGAGGACAATATTTCGCAGCCTGCGCCGGCTGCAAAAGATTCATGCCCGGCCGGGGATGGAGCTCAAGGAGCTCTCCATGGGGATGACCAACGACTATATCGTTGCTGTCGAGGAGGGGGCGACGCTGTTGCGAATCGGCACTGCTCTCTTCGGAGAGCGAACGCGATGACGGGCAGGTGAGATAGAATCGAAATAATCGGCAACGGCCTTTTAATCTTTTTCCAGATTTACATGTATGTGATCCTGGGCCGGATCATCCTTTCCTGGTTTCAGGGCTCATTCTACAGCAGTCCTTTTCTTTACCAAATATTTCGGTTCTGCCATATACTTACGGAGCCGCTGATGGCGCCGCTGCGCCGGCTTATTCCCCCCATGCGCATGGGCGCGGGATATATGGATCTGTCTCCAATTATATTATGGATGCTCTTGATGGTAGTCCGGCAGCTGGTCGTACGCTTCTTTTTCTGAGGTGACGAAGGGGGGTGTGAGGCAGATGGAGCATATAAACAGTAAGCGGCCCCCTGCTGAAGGGGGAGCGGGCAGAGGGGATGCCCCTTCTGGTCAGCGCGGCCCGGCGGCAGCTGCGGGGGTAAAAGAGATCAGCGGAACGGTGGCCACTCTGCGCCTCGATGCCGTGATGGCGCTGGGGTTCGGCCTCTCCAGGGCCCGGGCGGTAGCCCTGATCAAAGGGGGCCTGATCCAGGTGAACGGGCGCCCTGTGGATACTCCTTCCTGCCGCTTGAATCAGGGCGATCTCATCTCCTTCAGCGGGCGCGGTGATCTGGAGATATCCGCCCTGACGGGAGAAAGCCGCAAAGGAAGACAGTGCCTGAAACTTAAAAAATTTAACAAATGAAGCAGGAACAGCTTGAAAATTGTCGAAAGTTTACAGGGAATACCTATATAATAAGAGAATGTTTTGAGACAGGGAGGAAAAAAGATGGCTCTAACACCGATGGATATTCACAATAAAGAATTTGCGCACTCCTTTCGTGGGTATGTAGTTGAAGAGGTCAATGAATTTTTGGATCGCGTAGCCAAGGATTTTGAGCAGGTCCTGCGTGAAAATATCGAATTAAAGGATCAGCAGAACCAGTTGAACGAAAAGATGAAAAGCTATCAGAAGCTCGAAGAGACCATGCATAATGCTATTGTCATCGCGCAGGAGGCGGCCGAAGAGGTCAAGCAGACCGCCAAGCGCGAGGCTGATCTGATCCGGCGTGAAGCAGATCGCGAAGCGCAGCAGATCATGGAGGATGCCCGTTATCGGGCCAGCAAGATTTTAACGGAACATGACGAACTCATCAAACAGGCCCAGGTCTTCAAAATGAGATTCCGCTCCTTTGTCGAAGCGCAGCTTGCCTCGCTGGAGATGGAGGAATGGATTCCGCCGTCACACCAGTCTCCCGGAGAATCCCGCTGATAAAAGGGTCGGCGCATAAGGATTGATCATCGGGGGAAACATTGTTATAATTTAAAAAGACTTTAACAATAAACAGGCGATGAACGGGCCGGTAAGCTGCAGAGTGTTTCTCCAAGAGAGCCGGGAACAGGTGCGAGCCCGGTGAAACGCTGCCGCCGAAAATCACCCGGGAGTTCCCGTGCGAAATCAAAGGCGAAAGTAGACACGGGCGGACCCTTCGTTAAAGGGTAACCGTAGAGAGGCCGCCGGCGGCGAAGCCGGCCCGGCGGCTAGCAGGGTGGTACCGCGGGAGCAATCTCGTCCCTAAATCGAAAAGAGGGAGGAGATTTTTTTATATAGTTCAGGGAAGCAGGAGGCTGGATAAATGAAAGATCAGGATTACCGCGAGACGCTGAATCTGCCCCGCACGGATTTTCCCATGCGGGCGCAGCTGCCCCGGCGGGAGCCGGAGATATTGAACTACTGGAGCAAAATAGATATCTACGACCGGGTGCAGCGGTTGCGGAAGGGAGCGCCGCAGTATATTCTGCACGACGGCCCACCCTATGCCAATAACGATATCCACATGGGCACCGCCTTGAACAAGGTGCTCAAGGATTTTGTGGTCAAATACAAGAGCATGTGCGGTTTTGACAGCCCCTACGTGCCCGGCTGGGATACGCACGGGCTGCCCATCGAACACCAGATCATCAAAACCAGGGGGATCAACCGCAAGGAGGTCTCCGCGCTCGAGTTCCGGCGAATGTGCCGCGACTATGCTCTGGAGTATGTGGCTGTTCAGCGGGAGCAGTTCCGGCGGTTGGGGGTGCGGGGCTGCTGGGAGGACCCCTATCTGACCCTGGCTCCCCGGTATGAAGCCCGTCAGATCGCCGTCTTCGGGGAAATGGTCTCGCGCGGCTATATCTACAAGGGGCTGCGGCCCGTATACTGGTGCCCCCGCTGTGAAACTGCCCTGGCCGAGGCGGAGGTGGAATATGGCGACCACCGGGCGGATTCCATCTATGTGAAATTTCCTGTCGCCGACGACCGCGCTCTGCTGGGGGGAGCGAAAGACTGCTATTGTCTCATCTGGACGACAACCGCCTGGACCATCCCCGCCAACCTGGCCATCTGTCTCCATCCCGACCTCGATTATGTGCTTATAAAAGCCGGTGATGAAAGATATCTCCTTGCCGAGGGGCTGCTCGACAGTGTCAGCGGTGAGGTGGGCGGCGGCCCCTGGAAGGTACTGCGCCGCTTCAAAGGGCGTGAGCTGGAAGGTGTCGTTTGCCGCCACCCTCTTTTTGACAGGGAGTCGCCGCTGATTCTGGGCGATCATGTCACCCTGGAGCAGGGCACCGGCTGCGTGCATACCGCTCCCGGCCATGGCCTGGAGGACTTTGACGTGGGACGGATCTACCGGCTGCCTGTGCTCAGCCCCATCGACGACAGCGGCTTTTTTACCGGTGAGGCCGGTGAATTTGCCGGGATGCCCTATGCTGAGGGCGGTGAGGCGGTAGTCGGGGCGCTCAACCGTGAAGGGGTTTTACTGAAAGCATCTTCCTATGTGCACCAGTATCCTCACTGCTGGCGCTGCAAGAATCCTGTTCTTTTCCGGGCCACGGAGCAGTGGTTTGCCTCCATTGACGGTTTCCGCAGGGAAGCCCTGGAAGCTGTCCGTGGGGTCAGGTGGACTCCCGCCTGGGGCGAAGAGAGAATATACAACATGATTGCCGAACGGCAGGACTGGTGTATCTCGAGACAGCGAATCTGGGGCGTGCCCATCCCCATTTTCTACTGTGAGGGCTGCGGCGAGGCGATCATCGATCCGCAGGTCATCGATGCGGTGGCCCGGCTTTTCGCCGCGGAGGGCTCCGATGCCTGGTATGCCCGGGAGGCGGGGGAGATCCTGCCGCCCGACTACAAATGCCCCGCCTGCGGCGGCGGTGCATTCCGCAAGGAGCGCGACACCATGGATGTCTGGTTCGACTCGGGCACGAGCCATTTTGCCGTCCTCGAGGGGCGGCCGGAGCTGCGCTGGCCGGCTGATCTCTACCTGGAAGGGAGCGATCAGTACAGGGGCTGGTTTCACTCGTCGCTGCTCACGGCGGTGGCGGTGCGCGGGGAACCGCCCTACCGCGCCGTGCTCAGCCACGGCTGGGTGGTCGACGGCGAGGGGAGGAAGATGTCCAAATCTCTGGGCAATGTCATTGCGCCGGCCGAGATCATCAAGGATTACGGCGCCGACATCCTGCGCCTCTGGGTGGCCTCCTCGGATTATACCAGCGATATTCATCTCTCTCCGGAGATCCTGAAACAGCTTTCAGAAGTATACCGGAAGATCCGCAATACCTGCCGTTTTTTGCTTGGGAACTGTTTTGATTTCGATCCCCTGTCCCAGGCTGTCGACTACCGCTCCCTGGCGGAATTTGACCGCTGGGTGCTGCAGCGGCTCAGCCGCCTGATCAAGCGGGTCACGCAGGCTTATGAAGAAAACGCCTACCATATTGTGTACCAGGCGCTGCACAATTTCTGCACCGTGGATTTGAGCAACTTCTACCTTGATGTGCAAAAGGATCGCCTTTACTGTTCAGCGGCGGATGATCAGACTCGCCGCGCCGTGCAGACGGTGATGATGACCGTCCTGGAGAGCCTGACCAGGCTCATGGCCCCTGTGCTCACCTTTACCGCCGAAGAGATCTGGCAGCAGCTGCCCGGCGAGAGGGAGCCCAGCGTGCAGCTGGTCCACTGGCCGGAGGCGGATCCGGACTGGGATGATCCGGAGTTGGGGCGGCGCTGGGAGGAGCTGCTGGCCGTTCGCGACGAGGTCACCCGCATCCTGGAAGAGGCGCGCCGGGAGAAGCTCATCGGCGGCTCCCTGGAGGCGGCCCTGACCCTCTGGGCCGACGGGGATCTTTACCGGCTGCTCGAACGGTACAGGGAAAAACTGGCGGAGATCTTCATCGTCTCCACCGTGGAACTTCGCGAAGGGTTGGATCAGGCTCCCCGCAAAGCCGCCGGCGCCCAGGAGATGCCGCTGAAGCTTCTCGTGTCCAGAGCGGCGGCGGCAAAATGTCCCCGCTGCTGGATCTTCGCCGCAGCGGCTGAAGGCGAACTCTGTCCCCGCTGCCGCGGCCTGCTCAAGGATTAGAGGTTAGAAGGCAGAGGTTAGTTGTTAGAAGCCTATGTTTTTGCTTCCCTGAGGATAAGGACACAGTAAACTGCCACTGTCGTCAGGTTAAGGATTAGGAAAAGAGGCATCAGGACAGGGGAGAGGGAGGTGGCGCGGCCCAGGGCAATCTCGACGGTGCCCCAGGTCAGGTAAGCAAAGGTCACGGCGGTCCATGTCTTCACCCAGGTAATCAGTTCCATGGAGAGGGCCAGAGTCCCGGGCCGGGTTCCGGCTTTGGATAAGGAGGGGCCAAATATCCTGAGCAGGGTCAGGGGCAGATAGAGCCCAAAATTAAGGATGGGCAGAGCCAGCAGGGTTCCCCTGCCGCCCCAGGCGTCAACCTCGCCCAATAAACCATAATGCCTGGGGATCAGGTCAGGCAGCTGCGCCCAGTGACAGATCAGCAGCGCCGCAGCAAGGACGACCCCTGTTATAGAGACAAGTTCCAGCAGGTATTCAAGCCGGCTGTAAGATAGTTTCATTCATTGCCTACTTCCTTCCTTCTGCAGGATAAAGGCGGCATGTTCTGCCGTTCCGCCCAAACATTGCGCTTTCAGTAATTCTCCTCAAATGAGTTAAATTCCTTCCGCCTAGCCATAGGGACGGGGGTGTGCCACGAAGCACACTTGGAGATAGATGAGTGTCAACTGTATAGGAGAT
>CAZQEV010000046.1:4965-11265 GCA_964592135.1 uncultured Syntrophomonadaceae bacterium | reverse complement strand
GTGGGACACCGGGGACGTACCTTCTTGTCCCACTTTACCTGCTTTGGTGCCAGGCACCGGTGTAAGTAACTATGGGAATAAATGGGGGTGTCGTGAGATGCGGGGGAGGTTTTCCAGGTTCACTTAATGCCTTAGCTGTCAGGCTTTGGCTTTCAGGCCTTAGTCTCCACTGGCACGCTGAGTCAAATCCTCCGTCCCCCCGACTCAGACTCACCCTACCCCACCAGGACTCAGAAAAGTGGGACGCCGGGGACTCTTTGTCCCACTTTTTTGTTCTTTATGGGATACCTGAACATACCTGGCGGTCCCATTCAAACTCCTTTTTATTACTACCTCTATTTACCAGTCCACGATTCTGATTCCACTTCTTCAACCATAAGCTGCCCCGGTTTATTTGCAACGTTAAATTATCTTCAATCATCTCTCAGTAGAGCGGATGCCCTGTCTAGCCCATGGATGTAAGTATTATTTTCCCCGGGCTAAAGGGCTGCCTCTTGAGTAAGAATCCGCTTCATCACAGACCGCTTCTTACTTCTCAAGGAGGGGGCTTCCGCCGAAGTGCGCATACCCGGGGGACCCCAGTGAATCATGGCAAAGGGTGCAGTTTCACAGCAGAGTGCTGCCATTTCAAATCAAGACCGGAGCGGCTGCGGAAGTTGGCCCGGCCCAGCAACGTTTTTATAATCAGATTACGCCCCGGAAACAAGGGGGCGAGACGTAAAAAGGAGGTGAAATCATGGCGGTTACAGCAATCCCCATCGGCTCCCGGATCCAGCTGCGCTTGAAAACCGGCTACACAGAGGATGGCAAGCCTGTGTTGAGAACCCGCAGTTACGCCAACCTGAAGTCTTCGTCTTCAGATGAGGACCTCTACCTGACGGCGCTGGAGCTTGTCGATCTGCAGGACCATGATCTGGAAGTGATTCGGCGGGTCGATGAAATGGAGTTGGAGGAGGAGTAGGCTGCCCATAACTGGGGGCTCTGGAAAGGGGTGATTAAATGACCAGGACACTACAGATGATATTTCTCAATGAAGATGGGCGCAATGTGACCCTCTCAGTGCCCGATGCTCGCGACGACCTTGAGGCGGAGGAGGTCGAGACAGTGATGTCAAATATTTTACAGCGCAATATCTTTCTGACAAAAGGCGGAGAAATCAGCGGGCTTTTCAAAGCCCAGGTGGTCTCGCGGCATGTTGAAATACTGGCTGAATTCTAGTTAAGAGGCCGGCGATTGCTTAAAGTGGGGCCTGCCGGGCCCCACTTATCTATACATCAGGTCCCTTTTCCAGATTGTTTCGAAAAACAAGCACGCGTTACGGCACCTTTTAATCCAACCTAACATAATCTGTCATTAGCGATAGGCTTTCGGGAGGGAATTGCGCATGGATAGCATTAAGATCGGCAAGAATAACCGCAGCCGCCTGCATAAAAAACCCAATGTTGTTGGAGTAGGGGTAGGTTACCGGGAAAAAGGCGGCAAAAAAACTGATGAGAAAGCAATCATTGTATTTGTGACCAAAAAAAAAGCGCCGCACAAGTTGGGCGAAGGGGAAATCGTCCCCCGTTCCCTGCGGGGGCAGCGTGTTGATGTAGTTGAAATAGGGGATGTTCGCCTCATGGAGAGTGCCGCTCCACTCTCATTGGAGAAGGATGAGAATCCCCTTTCAGAGGGCCGTCTCGTGCGCCGGCGTCCTGCGCCCGGGGGCGTTAGCATTGGCCACTATAAAGTGACGGCGGGGACTCTCGGGTGTGCTGTTAAAGACCGCAGGACAAAAGAGCGCTTGATTCTTTCCAACAATCATGTTTTAGCCAACTCATCCAGCGGCGAAGATGGCCGTGCTGCCTCCGGTGACCCGGTGCTGCAGCCGGGAAGCTATGACGGGGGCAGGCCGAAAGAGGATATCATCGCCCGTTTGGAGCGCTATATCCCTCTGCGCTCCACCTATCTGAGGCCCAACTGCGCTACAGCTCGCTATTGGGAAAGGCTGTTCAACAAGATTTTGGCTGCTCTGCGGCCCGGTTACTGCCTCTATCTGCAGAGAAACAATGAAGAAGGCAACCTTGTAGATGCCGCTCTGGCCAAACCGCTAAATGATGAAGATCTATCTCCGGCGATCGTGACGGTTGGAGAGGTCAAAGGTACAACAGAGGTCTATCCCGGAGACAGTGTGGTTTTCAGCGGGCGGACCAGCGGCTTAGTCAAGGGGGCGGTTATCGCCCGTGAAGTCAGTCTGTTTGTCACCATGGAGCAGGGAAAGGAACTTTATTTTATCGATCAACTGGTTACCTCGGCTGTTTCCCGCCCCGGTGACAGCGGCTCTTTGCTGCTAGATGAGCATAATCGGGCGGCGGGCCTGCTCTTTGCCGGATCAGAGACGGTCAGCGTGTGCAACCGTTTTCAAAATGTCTCCAGGTTGCTTGACATAGAGCCGCTGTCCGGCGAAGTGTAAAAATGGACATTTCAGTGAGCACCGGTAATACTGGTATCTATAATTAGAGGTAATGGCCATAGCTCTGGCATCCACGAAGAAGCTGTCACACTCCAGTCCGGAATACGCAAATTTTGCAGTGGCCGGTCGGTGAGTTTTCCTGGTAAATAAAGATGCAAAAAGGAGCAGCTGATAAGAGATGACCGCTGCTCCTTTAATATCCTGTTTTCTTCAGCCTTTAAGCCTGGCTCTCAGTTCCGGCCAGGCGCCGGTAAAAGGCCAGCCGCTCAGCGGCATCTAATTCGGCCTTTTTGAAGAGCTTCTCCGCTCTTTCCGGAAATTGATGCTGCAGAGTTTTGAAACGGTTCTCATTCATCATGAAAGATCGCAGATCAGCGCTCGGTTCCTTGGAATCGAGAATAAAGGGATTTTTGTCCTCTGCGGCCAGCTGTGGATTGAAGCGGTAGAGAGACCAGTAGCCTGACTCCACGGCCATCTTTTCCTCCCGCTGACTGAGGCCCATGTTGATTCCATGGGCGATGCAGGGTGAGTAGGCGATAACCAGGGATGGTCCCGGGTAGGCCTCTGCTTCGGTGAAGGCTCTGATTAGCTGGATCCCGCTCGCCCCCATGGCCACCTGGGCCACGTAGACATACCCGTATGTCATGACCATTGCACCGAGATCTTTCTTCCGTATCTGTTTCCCCGCCGCGGCGAATTTGGCTACTGCCGCGGTAGGTGTTGATTTTGACGATTGGCCGCCGGTATTGGAGTAAACCTCGGTATCGAGAACAAGCACGTTTACATCGGCCCCGGTGGAGAGCACATGATCCAGGCCGCCGTAGCCGATGTCGTAAGCCCAGCCGTCTCCGCCGACAATCCAGACGGAGCGCTTGGCCAGCAGATCTTTGCGTTCTTCAATCTGCTCAAGCAGGGTCCGCGCTTTTCCGGTAGAGCGGCCAATTCCATCCCCGAGCATTTCCCTGATCTGATCGGCTGCTTCCAGCGAAGGGTCCCCTTCATCCTTGACTTCTAGCCAGTGTTTGAAAGCATCCCGCAGTGCAGCCGGCAGTTCCAGGGTCAGCGCCTCTTCTATCAGAGAACTTAACTGCTGCCGCAGCTGGGTTATGGCAAGGGAATAACCGTAACCGTATTCAGCGTTGTCCTCAAAGAGCGAACTGGCCCAGGCCGGCCCCCGGCCCTGGCGATCGGTGCAGTAGGGCGTGGTGGGGGCATTGCCGCCGTAAATGGAAGAGCAACCGGTGGCATTGGCCACAAGCATGCGCTTGCCAAAAAGTTGGGTGAGCAGCTTCAAGTAAGGAGTCTCACCGCAACCGGGGCAGGCACCGGAATATTCGAACAGCGGCCGGCTGAACTGGCTGCCGCGCACGCTTCTTTTCGAAAGACCGGGGTCATGCTCCGGCAGGTTTTCGGCGAAGCGGAAGCAGGCATCTTCGGTTTCAACCACCTCATTCAAGGGTTTCATCTCCAGGGCCTTCTCTTTGGCCGGACAGATATCGACGCAGTTGCCGCAGCCCGTGCAGTCGAGGGGTGAGATCTGGATACGATAGCGCAGTTCTTCAGGATTTTTGCCGCTCGCCTTGACGGTAGCGAAGCCTTTCGGAGCGCTCTCCAGCTCCGATTCTTTTGCCAGGTAAGGACGAATTGCTGCATGGGGGCAGACAAAGGAGCACTGGTTGCACTGGATGCAGTGATGGGGGATCCAGACCGGCACCTGGACGGCTACCCCTCGTTTTTCGTAGCGCGTTGTTCCTGTGGGGACAACACCGTCGGGCTGAAAGGCGCTTACAGGCAAATTATCACCCTGCAGGGAGAGCATGGGGTAGACAACTTCACAAACATAGCGCGGCGCCTCCTCGGGAATATGCCGGGCCCCGCTGTCCGCACCGGCCCAGCTCTCCGGATAGAGAATCTCTGCTAACGCCTCAACGGCTTTCTTCATCGCGGCAGTATTTTTATCCACCACTGCGGATCCCTTCTTGCCGTAAGACTTCTCGATCATCTTCTCCATTTCGGCATAGGCGAATTTTGGCTCGATGATGCCCGTTGTCTTGAAGAAGGCTGTCTGCATGATCACGTTGATTCTGCCGCCCAGGCCTTCAGTGGCGGCGATCTTGACGGCATCGATATTGTAAAATTTAAGTTTTTTCCGGGCAATGACCTGTTTTAGCTCCGCTGTCAGCCGCGATTCCATCTCTTCAAGATTCCAGGGCGAATTCAGCAGGAATATACCGCCTTCCTTGATCCCCTCCAGAAGATTGTAACGCGTAACATAGGAGGGATTGTGGCAGGCTACAAAATCGGGCTGCTCGATCTGGTAGGGTGACTGAATGGGCTGGGGGCCGAAGCGCAGATGTGAGACGGTGATCCCGCCGGATTTCTTTGAATCATACACAAAGTAAGCCTGGGCATGGAGATCGGTATTGTCGCCGATGATGACAATGCTGTTTTGATTTGCGCCGACAGTGCCGTCGGAGCCGAGGCCATAGAACTTGCAGCAGTAAGTTCCGGCAGGGGCTGCATCGATATTCTCTTTTATCTTCAGGGAGCTGTGGGTAACATCATCAGTGATTCCCACGGTGAAATGGTTCTTCGGGGTGTTTTCCTTCAGGTTGTCAAAAACAGCCTTAACCATGGAAGGAGTAAATTCCTTTGAGCTGAGACCGTAGCGCCCGCTCACAATCTGGGGCCTTTGGCCGGCTTCCATGAAAGCGGTGCATATATCCTGGTACAGCGGCTCACCCGGTGCGCCCGGTTCTTTGGTCCGGTCAAGCACGGCAATGCGTTTGCACGTTTTCGGAAAAGCCGCCAGAAAATGCTCATTGGAAAAAGGGCGGTAGAGACGGACCTTGACCAGGCCCACTTTATCTCCTCTATTAGAAAGATAATTAACTGTTTCTTCGACCGTATCCGCAGCGGAGCCCATGCAGACGATAACATTCTCGGCATCAGGTGCTCCCGCATAGTCAAAAAGCCCGTAGCGTCGTCCGGTGAGTTCAGAAACCTGCGCCATCGTTTCAGCAACGATGGACGGGACAGCGAGGTAATAGGGGTTTGCCGCCTCGCGGTTTTGGAAAAAGGTGTCCGGATTCTGGGCGGTGCCCCGCTGGTGAGGTTGTTCGGGGCTGAGCGCGCGCGAACGGAAATCAGCGATGGCTTTCCAGTCCACCAGTTTCTTCATATCTTCGTAGTCGATCACTTCAATTTTTTGCATTTCATGTGAAGTGCGAAAACCATCAAAAAAATGCAAAAAGGGGACCCTGGATTTTATGGCGCTCAAATGCGCCACCAGAGCCAGGTCCATAACCTCCTGTACGGAAGCCGAGGCCAGCAGGGCAAATCCAGTCTGACGGGCGGCCATTACATCAGAGTGATCTCCAAAAATGGAGAGAGCATGCGCGGAGAGAGCGCGGGCTGAAACATGGAACACCGCAGGTAAAAGCTCTCCCGAGATCTTATACATATTCGGGATCATCAGCAGCAGCCCCTGGGAAGCGGTAAAGGTTGTGGTCAGCGCTCCGCTGACCAGTGAGCCGTGAACCGCACCGGCAGCGCCGCCTTCGGACTGCATAGTGGAGACGTGTAAGATCTGATCGAAAATGTTCTTCCGCCCGTAGGCGGCCCACTCATCGCAAGTTTCTGCCATGCTTGAAGAGGGGGTGATGGGGTAGATGGCGGCAACATCGCTTAAAGCATAGGCGACATGAGCAGCTGCGGTATTGCCGTCTAGCGTCTGGGTGTGCTTGGACATTTGCATTCCTCCAGTTAGCCAAAATATCTTGAATTTTGTAGATACTTCATTACCAAAGTATATCTTACTACGATGATGCTTAAAATTCAACCTGC
Source organism: uncultured Syntrophomonadaceae bacterium (assembly GCA_964592135.1). Classification (GTDB taxonomy): domain Bacteria; phylum Bacillota; class Dethiobacteria; order DTU022; family DTU022; genus JAAZIN01. The sequence continues at coordinate 4,967 of CAZQEV010000046.1, read as the reverse complement.
AC
>CAZQEV010000046.1:0-4865 GCA_964592135.1 uncultured Syntrophomonadaceae bacterium | reverse complement strand
TACTTCATTACCAAAGTATATCTTACTACGATGATGCTTAAAATTCAACCTGCACACCAGATCCGCCTCCACCCTTTTTCAGGCAGAAGTTAGTAGCCCCGGTGCCTGGCACCGGGGCTACTAACTATGGTAATTAAATCCACTCCCTGTCCCTGGGGACAGGCCGGGGGTTAAAGGCGTCCGCGAAGCTGCATCGCTTCGGTGATCCGCCGGATTGCGTAACAGTAAGCGGCCTGCCGCATATCCCCGTCACATTCTTCCCCGGCAAAACGATGAACTGCGTGAAATGTTTGCACCATCATCTCTTCAAGGCGATTATTTATAGTTTCTAGATCCCAGTAGAATCCTTCATTGTTTTGCACCCATTCGAAGTAAGATACGGTAACCCCGCCGCTGTTGGCCAGAATATCCGGGACCAGCAGCACCCCCTTCTTTTTGAGTATCTCCCCACCTTCCGGGGTGGTGGGGCCGTTGGCTGCCTCAACAACAATGGATGCTTTGATGGCGTCGGCATTTGCAGCATTGATCTGATTTTCCAGTGCGGCAGGCATGAGCAGATCGCAATCAGCAGTCAGCAGCTCACTGTTTGAAAGAGGTTGGCCACCGCCAAAACCCTCGATAAAGCCTGTCTCTTGAACATGGGTCAGCAGCGCAGGAATGTCGATCCCTTCGGGATTGTGAATAGCGCCGCTGATGTCGCCCACAGCGACTACGCTGCAGCCTTCTTCATAAAAAAGTTTTATCGCCCCGCTGCCGACATTGCCGCATCCCTGAACGATTACCCGCGTATCTTCAAAGGGTCTTCCTGTTACCCGGACAGCCTCCCTGGCGGCAGAAACCACGCCTCGCGATGTAGCTTCATTTCTACCCAGCGAACCACCCAGCTTCACGGGTTTGCCTGTGGTCGCATTCAGACAGCTTTTACCCGCAAGCCTGCTGTATTCGTCGGCCATCCAGGCCATTACCCGGGCATCGGTGCCCATATCGGGACCGGGGATATCCACCTGCGGTCCCAGCAGCGGCTCCAGGGCTCGAAGATAACCGCGGCTAAGCCTCTCTTTTTCTTTGAGCGACAATTTGCAGGGATCACAGACGACAGCGCCTTTGGCTCCGCCAAAGGGAATCCCAATAAGAGCGCATTTTAAAGTCATCAATACGGCGAGGGCTTTAACACTATCAGGCGTCGCTTGCGGATGATAGCGGATTCCCCCTTTGTAAGGACCCAGCGCATTGTTATGCTGAGCGCGGTAGCCTGTAAATATTTTTATACTCCCGTCATCCATCTCCACAGGGATGGCGACCTCGGCAAATGAGGCCATTGATTTCAGATGATCGCAGGCGATCCTGGAGAGGCTCATTTTTTCTGCGGATTTCTCGATCCAGTTCAATGCGGCGGCATAAGGTGTTCCCGGCGGGCTGCACCCTTCAAATTTTTCTACCAAGTAAACTCCTCCTTCGTAAAATCGTGGACCCATCCTGTATCCTAAACATCTGCTCATCCCTCCCAAGAGCGGACAATTATGAGTATTATACTACAGCCGGCTCAAAAGGGATGGACTTGATTTTTAATATACTATGTTTCAGGGGGTTAAATGTCAAACCGCCTCAGCCCTTCTATATCGGGGTAAGAGGTTCTTTGGGACGCTAAAATATATTATGACAGGTCAAAGGACACTTATCCGGCTAATTAGATCTTCCGGCGTAGGGAAAAGCAGCGGACTGCTATGCTATGGTCCGATCTCCCTTAAAGTAACATCTCCGGGGGCAATCCCCTGGGTTATTCTCCTTAGCTCAAGGAGATCTTCCAGGCTCAGGTCGGTTTTCAGGTTACGATAGCCCATCCAGAGCAGTTTCCAGCCCAGCCGGGTGAACTGGATCTCACAGGCGGAGAGCAGAAGCCGAACCACCATCCCTTCCTTGTCTGAAGGAGATATTAAAGGGTCTCTTAATGATAACAACATTTCGCTGCCGTCGGAGAGGTTTTCAGATCTGCTGCTGCGGCTATCTTTTTGAAGCAAATCGATCATTTCTACGAAACCATGCAGATTCAGATCGATGTAAAACTGGGGAACCACCCCCGTCAATGAATTGACGGCCCGGTACAACTGGTCGCGGCTGCAGCCCCGTTCCAGCAGCTCGCCGATAGGACAGCTTTCTCCTGTACAGTCAACTACAGCGTCGGGATCCAGGGAGGCTAGCCGGGCGCAGTCGCCCGGTACCAGGGTGACCAGCATCAGCATCTCTGCATTAGAGTCCTCCCACCACCGCCCGATTAAAAGAAAATGGGTGTTTTTTTCATCCTCGTCATGCATCAGTCTGCCTGGTGGTTCTTTTGTCTTATAGGACGATTTACCAGCGGTGCCCGGATCCTGATTTTCTGTGTTTTCCTCTATCTTACAGTTGGCTCCTTGATTTTCCTGAGGAGGCGTGCTTGAACCGGGCTCTTTTTCCCCGGTGCGAGAAGCTAGCCTGTGGTTTTTCAGGTGGACAACCCTTTTTTCGATAATATGAAAATATTTCTCAGCAGGATGGGCAGGGTTTTCTCCGCTTTTTTCTTGTAAGAAGGAATGTTCTTTCTGAATATTAGCGGCAACAGAGCAAAAAAGAAGAACAAGAAGACTGAAAGCAGCCAGCGGTATGAGACGCTGCACCGGGGCACCCCATTTCATAATCAAGATATCAATAGTTTCCCGCAGCATTGCGGGATCATACGGGCTCGGTAAATTGTACTGTACAGAACCCTATTTGCTATAATAAGCAGAAGCTATTTTTTCAGGAGTGTGATCAGGCAGTGCCCAGAACTACGATCAGCATAGTGCGGACCCCGCCTCATCCCGGCAAAGAGGCTGTCGCTGCTGCGGTAAAGCAGGCGGTTGAACTGGCCGGGGGGTTGCCTGAAGATGTCCGGCCCGGGGCGAAGGTGCTGCTGAAGCCCAACCTGGTGGAGATCCCCTACACCCGCGAAAGCGGTGCGGTGACCCATCCGCTGCTCTGCCGGGCGGTAGCAGAGATGGTCCTGGAAAGGGGGGCCGTTCCGGTAATTGCCGACTCGGCCGGGATGGGCTCGGATACCGAGGCGGTCATCTCATTCATGGGTTATGATGAGCTGCGGCGCGAAGGGTTCTCTGTTCTGGATCTGAAAAAAGAGAAAGCTGTGCGGGTCAGAAATCCGGCAGCTGCAGTGCTGCCCCGCATGAGAGTTTATGAACCCGCGTTGGAGGCCGATGTATTGATCAACCTGCCGGTGATGAAGACACATGATCAGACCGAGGTGACCCTGAGCCTGAAAAACCTGAAGGGATTGCTTGCCGACAGCTCCAAAAAGAAGATGCACCGGCGGGCTCTTTTTCGAGGCATCCCGGAGCTAGCGGCCTTTTTCAAACCTTCGCTCACCATCCTTGACGGGATCTATGCCCAGGAGGGTGTCGGACCCGTTTACGGGGATCCGGTGGAGATGGATCTGATCATGGCCGGCCGGGACATGGTGGCTCTGGATACTGTAGCCGGTCTGATCATGGGCTATCAGCCTGAAGAGGTTCCGGTGACCCTGCTGGCAGCGGAGATGGGTTTGGGGGCAGCAGACCTGAACGAGATCGAGATTGCCGGCCTGCCCTGGGAATCGGTGCAACGCAGATTCAAGCGCAGCTCGGAATCCGAGATCTTGAGGGAAATAGCTCCCGGCAATCTTTGCATCGGCAGCGGTACCTGCAGTGGCTGCAGAAACACGGTGATCTCTGTGCTTGTGGAGCTGAAGGCGCGGGGCACGCTTTCAGCCCTGGCCGGCCGGACCATCGTCACCGGCACCCAGACAGAGGAAGGGTTCTGCGGGGAACCCCTATTTATCGGCAACTGCAGCCGGCGGCGCCGTCACAAAAATTTTGTTCCCGGCTGTCCCCCCGAAAACAGCTGGATTATAGATTTGATACTGGGATCGGACAGTTAGTTAAAGGGGTTTCCTCGAAAAGCAAATGCTCAGGGTGTCGATCCCGTCCGCCCGGACCTGGCCTGAAGCCTCTTGATCCGGTGTCGCAGCGCTGCGGGGTGCCAGGGACTGCTGCAAGGTATACCGCTGCGGTGGGACGCTTCGACAAGGGCCCGGCTGCTCCAGTCGAGGGCTGCCGGATAATCACGGGCCTTGTGCTCGTAATACTTGGCCAGTTCAACATGGGCCTCCAGGTTTCTGCCGCCCCGAAAAGCCAGCTCCCGCCACCGGCAGACCGCTTCTTCCCAATTTCCCGCCTTTTTGCACAGCAGTGCCAGCTGGAAAAGCGCCGCCTCCTCCAGGCGGCCTGCTCCTTTGCCGATGACCAGCTGATAACAGATTTGCGCATTATCGATATGACCCGCTTTCTGGTGCAGCCTGCCCAGGGAATAACACTCCGCCGGGTGCTCCGGATTTTTAAAAACAGCGGCGACCCGGCCAAGCAGGACGGCCATGGAAAGAATATCGTAGACATTGTGTTCGAACACTTTTTTTAAAATTGCGGTCTCACCGCGTCGGAGATAGTTGAAATAGACGGCCGGGATCGCTGCGCCGGGAATGTCGTCGAACCTCCTGAATCCGAGCAGCGCCTCCTCAAGATAACCGAGGCTCCGTGAAGGGAACCGTTCTCTCCAGAGGCTGCGTGCGCAGATCAACAGATCAAGGTGATCGCGCGGTGCTACGGGGTGAGGCATCTTTTTCAGTACCTGTCGGGTCTGGATCAAAGGGAGATCAAAAGCCTTCCCATTGAATGTAATCAGTCCGCTAAACCGCTCTGCAAAGGCGGCAAAATGGTGCAGCATGGCCTCCTCTTCGGCCGGATTCCTCAAAAAATATTGGCGGACTCGAAAAGATTCCCCCTCCAGCCAGCCCAGGCCGATCA
>CAZQEV010000045.1:0-11324 GCA_964592135.1 uncultured Syntrophomonadaceae bacterium | reverse complement strand
GATCAACATCGTTGCCGGGCCGGGTTAAAAAAGCATGAACCCCCGCTTCTGCTTCATACTATCATAAAGGGCTATCTGCAATTTTTAGCTTCCCATGCTCTGCACACAGCCTCTCTGCTGTGCGTATTACCGTGCGGCATGGTCGCAAATCGTGGGGGGTTTTGATCATCTCGGCAGAAACAATCAAAGTGATTGTCGTAAAAATTCTGACCATCCTCTATTGGTTTGGCGGCTGGCCTGCGGCTGCGCTTCTGGTAATGGCAGGCTTCTACCTTACTCTGCGCAGCGGATTTATGCCGCAGCGCCGTCTTTTAAATGTATTCCGCCTGACCCTGGGCAGCCTCTTCAGAACAGGGCGCCGCCGGCCGGCTTCAGCCGGCATCATTTCACCTTTTCAGGCTTTGACCACCGCCCTGGCGGCAACTGTGGGCACGGGCAATATTGCCGGCGTGGCTACCGCGATCACCCTGGGGGGGCCCGGCGCTATTTTCTGGATGTGGATCTCCGCTTTTTTTGGAATGACCACAAAGTTTGCTGAGATCACTCTGGCGGTGCGCTACCGGATTCGCTTTTCCGATAAAGACTACAATGGCGGTCCCATGTACACATTGAAATACGGTATGGGCAGGCCGGGGCTTGGCCTGGCTTACGCATTTTTTGGGGCTTCTGCAGCCTTCGGTATAGGCAATATGGTTCAGGCAAATTCGGTGGCTGCCGTTATGAAGACAGCTTTCGGGATCACCCCCCTGCATACCGGCATCATCCTGGCGCTGCTTGTAGCCCTGGTTATTTTGGGGGGGATCCGCCGTATCGGGATCATTACAGAAAAACTGGTGCCTCTGATGGCCTTTCTCTATATCGGCGGTGCTCTGGGTGTCTTAATCCTTTGTTACCGGGATATCGGGCCCGCCCTGGCTGAAATAATCGATGGCGCCTTCACCGGCCGCGCGGCAGCAGGCGGCTTTGCCGGCGCCGGAGTGCTCCAGTCAATCCGCTACGGAATTACTCGCGGTGTTTTCAGCAATGAAGCCGGACTGGGCAGCGCTTCTATTGCGCACTCTGCCGCGGTAACGGATCATCCTGTCCGCCAAGGTCTCTGGGGGATTGTGGAGGTATTCATCGTCAGTTATATCATCTGCACCCTGACGGCTCTGGTTCTTCTGGTAACCGGTGTCTGGACCGGGACGCTGGAGGGAGCATCAATGACCTCGGCAGCCTTTAACTCCATTCTTCCTGGGATAGGAAATATTATAGTGGCCGTGGCGCTGATATTATTTGCTTTTTCCACACTGCTTTCCTGGTCCTATTATGGTGAGCAGTGTTTCGAATATATTCTCGGGGGCGGGCGTTACTTTTACCGGTTGCTTTGGACTATGGGCATCATTATCGGCGCCCTTGGCGGCCTTCGTTCGATCTGGGCCCTGGCGGATTCCCTTAATGCGCTCATGGCTGTGCCCAATCTTATTGGGGTGCTCGGTTTGAACGGGTTGTTTCTTAGACTCAACCGCGAATTCTGGAAAAAATAATTCTTGCCGGCTCTGTAACCTTTTCGGTTGAAGGGATTTCTCTGCTGTTGGGCGAATTATCTTATGGAGAGACTTAGCTTATGTAACCTGCTGTCTGAAGAGGGAGCAACGGAAAAGTGGCTATCTGGGATCGCATTGTCACAGCAATACTGCAACTGAATATCGGCTACCTGGATATTATCGATATTATCATCGTCTCCTACGTGTTTTACCGCCTCATCCTGCTCATCCGCGGCACAAGGGCGGAGCAGCTGATTAAGGGGCTGGTGTTTCTGCTGCTGGCCATGATTGTCAGCGACAAGGTCGGCCTGAACACCCTGAACTGGATCCTGGAGAAGGTGATGACGGTGGGGCTTATTGCCATCCCCATTGTCTTCCAACCCGAGCTGCGCCGCGCTCTGGAGCAGCTGGGACGGGGCAAGATTTTCAAGACCAGCTACTGGAACTGGGATCCCCGTGAATTTGACCTTTTTCTTGAGGAGCTGACAAAGGCAGTGTCCGCCCTGGTGAAAAAACGCATCGGGGCGTTGATTATTATTGAACAGGATACGGGCCTGAAAGACTGGGTGGAAACAGGGATTGCTGTTGAAGGGCTTGTCACCGCCGAGCTGCTGATCAACATCTTTTTCCCGCGCAGTCCCCTGCATGATGGAGCGGTGATTATCCGCGGCAATCAGATTGTTGCTGCCGGCTGCTATCTTCCCCTGACCGATGATCCTTACTTAAACAAGGAGCTGGGGGCAAGACACCGGGCCGGACTCGGCATTACCGAGCAATCCGATGCAGTGGCGGTAATCGTATCGGAAGAGACCGGTATCGTGTCCGTGGCGCAAAATGGTATTCTGACCCGTTATCTAGATGAGAAAAAACTGCGCAATGTGCTGATCGAGCTGTGTGCTCCTGCAAAAAACGAAGGCCTGAATTTAAGCTTCTGGCCCTGGAGGAATAACAGGTAGCTATGGGCAAGTTTTTAAGCAGCCAAAACATTTCTCGGATCCTCGCCGTATTTCTGGCTGTGATCCTGTGGCTTTTTGTGACCGGTGACAATATCACCCGGACAACTCCGGTTCGCAAGATCATAACGGATGTTCCTCTAAGCTATGAAAACCTTCAGCCGGGCCAGGCTGTTGTGAAGATGCCTCAAACTGTGGATATGACCCTGGAAGGAGTCCCCAGGGCTTTTGATGAGCTGCTGGTAAGCGATCTCGAGGCCTACCTTGATCTTTCCGAACTGGATGCGGGTACGCACCAGGTCCAGGTCAGGGGGAGGGCTGCCCGGGGGCTGACACTAATTTCCCTGGCGCCGCGCCAGGTTGAGGTGATCATCGAAGAGATCGAATCGGAGCTTTTCCCCGTTGAAGTTGAATTTTTCGGAGATCCCGCACCCGGGTGGAGCAGGGAAAGCCACTCCTTCCATCCGCTGCAGATCCGCCTGGAAGCGGTGCCGTCGGTCCTCGAACAGGTTGCCCGGGTGGTGATCCATGTCGATCTGAGCGAGAAGCGCAGCCTTTTTGAAACAGAACTCTCTCCCCTTCTTTACAACGATTCAGGCGAGGAGATCGGCGGTGTGGCGATGGCGCCCCAGAAGATATCGGTTACAGTTCGGCTCAGTCAGACCGAAGAAAGTGAAGATCCTGCACCCTGATGGGGAGGAAAGGAATTTTTCTTTACCGGGTTATCAAGAGGTTGAGTTGTAACGCTTTTTGCATGAGGTGCATAGACTATGATTTGCAGTAAAGGCAAGGGAGGGGGACACTTGGGAAAATTATTTGGCACTGATGGAATCCGCGGGGTAGCCAATCGCGAATTGACCCCGGAACTGGCCCTGCGGATCGGGCGGATTATTGCTACCCTGCTGGGCAGAAATGAAAGCCGCCCGGTGATTTTGATCGGACGCGATACCCGTCTTTCCGGCGCCATGCTTGAGGGCTCTCTTTCTGCCGGGATTGCTTCTGCCGGGGTCGCGGTGCGTCTTTTGGGAATAGTCCCCACTCCTGCTGTCGCCTATCTGACTCGCTCGCTTAAGGCAACTGCCGGGATCGTGATTTCGGCTTCACATAATCCCATTGAAGATAACGGTTTAAAAATATTCAACCGCGACGGGTTTAAGCTGCCTGACAAGATGGAGGATGAAATCGAAAGAATCTATTTTCGCTATGATGAATTCGGCGGCAGCCTGCGATACCCCGAAGGAGCTGGAGTGGGCGGCGTCTTGCATGACGGAGAGGCGCTGGAGGGCTACCTGCAGCACCTTAAAAATACCGCCGTACCGCTGGAGGGGCTGCGCCTGGTGGTAGACTGCGGCCACGGCGCCGCCTGCCGTCTTGCCCGGGAGCTGTTGCAGCAGCTGGGAGCTGATGTCAATCTCATGCACGGGGAGGCCGATGGCGGTCGGATCAATGTAAATTGTGGGGCCACCCACACTGCAGAGTTGCAGCGGGAGGTTGTACACCGCGGCGCCGACGCCGGGCTGGCTTTTGACGGTGACGCCGATCGCCTCATTGCCGTCGATGAAAAGGGCTCCGTGGTTGACGGTGATGCGATTATGTCCATCTGCGCCATCGCCATGGCCGGGCAGGGCAGGCTGCAGAAAAATACCCTGGTGGCCACGGTGATGAGCAACGGCGGTCTCGATCTTCTCGGAGAAGAGCATGGTTTTAAACTGTGCCGCACTGCGGTAGGCGACCGCTATGTCCTGGAAGAGATGCTTGCCGGAGGCTACAACTTTGGCGGCGAACAGTCGGGGCATATCATTTTCTCCGATCATGCCACCACCGGAGACGGCCTGCTTACTGCGCTTCAGCTTATGGGGATTGTCCGCGCTGCCGGCCGCCCTCTTTCCGAACTGGCGGGACGGCTCAAAAGGCTGCCTCAGGTCCTCTATAATCAGCCCGTTGTTTCGCAGAAAGGATGGAAATTCAGCCTGGCAATCACCTCTGCAATCGAGGAGTTGAAAAACAGGCTGGGACGGCACAGCCGGGTTCTCGTCCGCCCCTCAGGAACCGAGCCGCTTATACGGATCATGCTTGAGGCTCCTTTTCCAGAAGATAAGCTTTGGGATGAAGCCCGCAAACTGGCCGAGCTCATTGTCCGCGAAAAGGGCTGACCTCTGTTTATTTACTCAAAACATTTAAAACAATAGCGATAAGTCTCCACATTCAGTCTAAAATACGCTATAATAAAAATGCCTGTGCTGCGAAGCACCGCATTGTCATTCTGAGAGAAGCGAAGGATCTTCTTTCAGGTTAACGCTTTTGTTCATCCTGGTGTGTGGTTGACATGTGGCAATTCTGGGGCAAGATCTGACGATCGCAGAAAAGGGGTGTTTTTTTGCCGCTAGTTGAAGGTGAGGAGGCGCAGATTCGGACAAGCGTGAGTGATGTATTAAGCTGCTGTGCGACGACCCGGGAAAACCTGATCCCTATACTGCTGCAGGTTCAGGAAGCTCTTGGTTATTTGCCGGGTCTGGCTATGGAGCTCATCGCCGCTGCCCTGAAGATGCCCACTGTGGAAGTTTACGGTCCGGCTACATTTTACAATCAGTTTCGCCTTAATCCGCCCGGCAAGCATCAGTTGAAAGTCTGCATGGGGACCGCATGTTACATGGTCGGCGGCCGTATTGCCATGGAGTGTTTTGAGAGACGGCTGGAGATAGAGGAGGGGCAGACCACGCCTGACCGGGAATTCAGCCTGGAACGGGTCGCCTGTGTGGGCTGTTGCACCATGGCTCCTGTTGTTGTTATTGATGAAGAGGTTGAAGGCAGGGTCACCCCGACCAGGGTGGACGGAATTTTACTTTCTTTTGAGGCACCGGAAAAGCCGGCTGCGGAGGCGGCGGGATCGAAGGGAGAAGGGGCTTCATGAGCGAGGTGCAGGCTGCCGCTGCGCGCGGGTGCTACCAAAAACTTGAGGACGATGCCGCCGTTGCGATAAAGGCTCTCTACGATGAACCGGTAATCAGGGTAGGTACAGCCACCTGTGGAATCGCCGCCGGTGCTCAGCATGTTAGAGATGCTTTCGCCAGGATTATCGAAGAGAAGGGTATTACGGCAAAAGTGATCGATGTAGGTTGTATGGGCCACTGCTATGCCGAACCGCTGGTGATCATTTCAAAGCCCGGTTACCCTCCCCTCTGTTATGGTTACGTTGACGCAGACCTGGCTGAGCGGCTGGTTATAGATTTTTTAATCAATGATGATCCCTGTTACGAATTTGCCCTGGTGGCCCTGGAAGCGAATGATGTCTTTCCCACCTTCAGCGATTTTCCCCGCGGTGTTTATGAGCAGAAAATTGTTCTCGAGCACTGCGGTTTTATAGATCCGGGCAGTATCGATCACTATATTGCACAGGGTGGCTACAGCGCCCTGGCCTCCGCCCTGGAGAGAGAACCGGCACAGGTCCTGGAAACGGTAAAAGAATCACACCTGCGCGGACGCGGCGGAGCCGGATTTCCGGCGGGATTGAAGTGGGAAGCCGCCGTCAAAGCCGGCCCCGGCGAAAAATATGTCATCTGCAACGGCGACGAGGGTGATCCGGGGGCCTTCATGGATCGCAGCATCCTTGAATCCTGCCCCCATCAGGTCATAGAAGGGATGCTCCTTTGCGCCTATGCTGTGGGTGCAGAGAAAGGTTATCTTTACATCCGGGCCGAATATCCCCTTGCGGTGAAGCGGGTGCGCCTTGCTCTGGAGCAAGCGCGGGAGAAGGGTCTTCTTGGCGACCATATCCTGGGCAGTTCTTTTAGCTGCGAGATGGAGGTGTTCCAGGGGTCGGGCGCCTTTGTCTGCGGCGAAGCTACCGCACTCGTTCGCTCCATGGAGGGGAAGATGGGCATTCCGGCAACGCGGCCGCCCCGCCTGGCACAGTCGGGTTACCGCGGCCGGCCCACAGTGCTGAATAATGTCAAGACCTTTGCCTATGTTCCGCCCATCATCAGACGGGGTGTGGAATGGTTCAGGAGTATCGGCACCGATGATAATCCCGGCACTGCTGTTTTTTCGCTCGTGGGCAAGGTAGCCCATACAGGGCTTGTTGAGGTGCCCATGGGGACAACGCTGCGCCAGTTAATCTTTGATGTGGGAGAGGGGCTGGCCAACGATAAGGCATTCAAAGCGGCGCAGATCGGGGGCCCCTCCGGGGGCTGCCTCCCCGAGTCAGCGCTCGATATCCCCATCGATTTCGATTCACTGCAAAAGGCGGGGGCGATCATGGGATCGGGAGGGCTCGTCATTCTTGATCAGGACGACTGCATGGTGGCCATTGCCCGCTACTTCCTGGAATTCACTCAGCAGGAATCCTGCGGTAAATGCACTTTTTGCCGCCTGGGTACAAAGCAGATGCTAGATATTTTAACCGCAATTACCGAAGGACGGGGTGAACCGGGTTCTATTGAAATCCTGGAAGAGCTGGCCGGAGATGTTCGCACCGGTTCTCTGTGTAACCTGGGTGCGACCGCCCCCAATCCGGTCTTGACCACGCTGCGCTATTTTCGAGATGAATACGAGATCCATATCCGGGAAAAACGCTGCCCGGCGCTCATGTGCAAAGATCTCATCGTCTACTATATCGAGCCGCAAAAATGCAGTAAGCTCTGCAGTGTCTGCGTGGGCAGCTGCCCCACCGAAGCGGTCTATACCCGTGATGACGGTCTCAAGGCCATTGATCAGGATAAATGCGTCAAGTGTGACAACTGTCTGAAGACCTGCCCGCCCGACTACAACGCCGTGATCAAGCTGTCACCTCCCGAACTGCTGGCGGAGAAAGAGAGGAAGGGCTCATGAGCAAAAAGGTGACCATATTTATCGACGGACAAGAGATCGTTGCTTCCGAAGGAGAGAAATTGCTCTGGGTGGCCCTGGACAACGGTATCTTTATTCCCAACCTCTGTGCCATTAAGGGGAAGGAGCATCCCTCAGGCAGCTGCCGCCTCTGCTATGTTCAGGTGGAGGGGCGCTCCGAACCGGTTACATCCTGCACCCTGCCGGTCAGGGAGGGACTCTCTGTGCAGACACGAAGCCCGCAGGTGGACCGCCTGGTGAAAAGCGCCTTTGAACTTCTTCTCAGCAATCACCGCCTCGGCTGCGGCCGTTGCCCCATGAGAAAAAGCTGCATGCTGCTGAAGATATCGAAGGAAAGGGGCTTGAAAATGAGGCTTAACCGCCTTGCGCCTCTGAACTACGATACTTATGTTGATGACAGTGCGGACACTTTTGTGTTTGACCGCAGCCGCTGCGTCCTCTGCGGCCGTTGTGTCTGGATTTGCCGCGAAGTGGCCAAAGTGGGCGTTCTCGGTTTCTCTCGCCGCGGTATCAGGCGGGTAGTGACCACATTTCAGGACGTCAGCCTCGCTGAGTCCGATTGCCGCGAATGCGGCCTCTGTGTCGAAGCCTGCCCCAGCGGGGCCCTGTATTTCAAGGATGGAAATAACAAATAAAGTTTTTTAATAAAGGATCAGTTATTGCAAAGCATCTTATATGTTTAAAAGGGATCTCCCCTGGCCAGAAGCTTCTGTTCCATTCGTATGAGGCGATGGCGCAGGATCAGGTCGATAAAATGGCGGTTATGCAAGGGATTGGCGGCGAAGTAGAAAAGGCTGCCGGTGCCATCGCTGTCGGGTGAGGCAAAGCCCTTGACGGGTGGGCCGGCGATTGTTTCCAGTTCGGCAGCAAGTTCAGATACCAGGTTTTCCCTAGTGATTATCGGTATGGGCGTGATCATGCCGGCTACTGCGGTTAGATCATCGATCGGCAGCTTTCTCTTCTTTCTTTTTTGCTTGTGGCGGGCTGCTTCCTGACCCAGATTGTCTGAAGCAGGGCCTATGTACACATAGTACCCCTGCTTGAGTTCAACATTCCCAAGGTTTTGCAGGTTTATCACTTTGCGTTGATCCATGAGCAACAGAAGAAGATATACTCCCCGATCATGCAGCTCCTCTTCTATAAATGCGTAGGGAATCGACGCCGCTCTAACGGAGGTCACCCCGGTAAAGCTGTCATCAAAACCTAGGGCCAGGGCATTTAGCTTCACCGATCCCCTGACATCGAGCAAAGCCCGGGCGAAATTGAAATCAACATGATGGGCGGGGATAAAATATTTTATCCCGGGGTTCATAATTACAAAGAGACAACTCGTTTCCAGGCCGCGGCTGGTGAGTTCTCTAAGCAAATAGAGGTGTTCGGCGCCTCTTTTGGTGACGGCGTCGGGGAAAGCGGCGGTCAGGCTTTCAAAAAGAGTCACACTTTTGATCTCCAGGTAACAATGCCTGCCGTTTTCCCGGTGCTGCAGCAGCAGATCAAAGCGGTGCCTGCCGAAGGCCGGTTCTGCCCTGATCACCCGGTAATTCTTGTAGGGCGGAAGCCGCCTCTCATCGATGAGGGCGCGCACAACCCTGTTGGTCATGTGAGTGTGCAGCAGGACATGGCGGCCCTCTTTTTCACAGGCCAGCACGGTGTAAGGCAGCTTGCCTCTGGAAAGGGCCGGGCTGAGCAGAAGCCCGGTGCCGGGCAAAAGCAGTTCCCACAGGCGCCCCGGGTTGGCCAGGTAGGCCTTTTCCAGCTGGCCGTCAATCTCTGCCTCGACGACGAAGCGGTTCAGCCTTCTGACCAGCCGCCCGCCGATCTTGGGAAAAGTGAAGGGATAGCTGAGCATAGCTCAAGTATCCCTGATGCTGCCCACTTCGTCAACCCTTTTACTTACAACGGTGCCAGGCACCGGTGTAAGTAACCAGCCGTCATCCTTTGGCCTAAACAGGGTTATGTTAAAAGTAGACAACCACTGTTACGCATTTTGCCTTTACCCTCTTTCGCAAGTGTCATATTGATCTGCCCCTTGAATTCAGCAAGGGGATTTACTATAGTGTAAGGTAAAAGGATCCGATCAGCCGCCCGGCCCCGGTTACTTAAAGTAAAAATGCAAGGGTGTTATATTGTTGACTACATCAAAAATTGCGTATGTCATGGATTTTGACGGCACCTTTACGGAAAAAGATATTACTTCGACAATGGCCCGGTATTATGGCAAAGAGCATTATCTTAAATGCAGCGCCGCTTACAAACAGGGCAAATTCGGGATGAAAGTGTGGCTGGCCCGGATGTCGGCATTTTTGCCGGCAGATCTGGGTGAGCTGCTGGAATTCGCCGCAACCAGGGCCGCCTTTCGTCCCGGAGTGGAAGAATTTCTTGAATTCACCGTCTCAAAAGGCTGTCCTGTTTATATCGCCAGCGACGGCTTCGGTTTGTATATAGAGCCCGTTCTGGAGATGCACGGCTGCAGGAAATATATTACCGGGATTTACCGCAACCGGACGCTTCCCGGCAGCGGCCGGCTTGAGACACTGACACCCCATGCTCATCAGAACTGCCCTGTCTGCGGCAACTGCAAGGCGGACCATGTGATCAGGCTTCAGAAAGAAGGCCGCCGGGTGATCTACGTGGGCGACGGGTCAAATGACCGTTTTGGCGCCGCTCATGCCGATGGAGTATATGCCCGTGATCGGCTCGCCGAAGCATGCACCGCCGCCGGTATTCCTTTCCGGCGGTGGGACGATTTTTACGATCTTTTAAACCACGATGATTTCGCAGACAAAAATCATAATCATACATTTTGCTACCCTGCAGGAAAGGGGTATCACGCCGGGAAAGCCGGTTCTTCTAACGGCTGAAATAAGGAGGGATGCAGATGAAGAAGACAGTATCCGGTGTTACCATTGAGTGCGTCCGGGGCAATATTGTGGAGCAGTCCGATCTGGACGCTATTGTCAATGCCGCCAATGCTCAGCTGAGAATGGGAGGCGGTGTAGCCGGAGCAATTCACCGGGCGGCGGGGCCCGGGCTGGAAGCAGAGTGCCGCCCCCTGGCTCCTATCAGGCCTGGGGAGGCGGTGATCAGCGGCGGTCATAACCTGCCCAACCGCCACGTCATCCACTGCCTGGGGCCCGTGTACGGACGGGACAGGCCTGAGGCTGAACTTCTGGCCAATTGCTACCGCAACGCACTGCAGCTGGCCGATGAGAATGAGCTTCAATCCATCGGCTTTCCGGCTATCTCCACCGGCATCTTCGGTTATCCGGTGGAGGAGGCGGCAGCGGTAGCCTGCCGCACCGTTGCCGAAACGGCTCCTGCACTGAAGCATGTGCGCACCGTCCGCTTTGTCCTTTTCAGCGAAGGGGATCTGGCTGTGCACCGCGGAGCCCTCACCAAACTATAACCTGCCACAGGGACAGGGACCTTGGCAGGTATTTTCTTCATTCCGATGGCGGAGACATGCCCGGAGGGCATTTTGTTCAGTCAGGATGATGTCTTCCGGCCTTCACTGCCGTTCAGAATGGCGAAATTTTTTCTGTAACTGCGGTAGAGTTGCAGGCTTTACAGTATTTTTCGTAGGGCGCTCCCTTTCCGGGGTTAGGCGAAAAAGATTGCTTTCTGGGATCAGTTGTTCTTTTATTTCAGTGAAAGATGAAATTAACTCCAGCCCTGCAGCCGCTCCTACAGTGCCCACATTTTGCGGGTTCTCAATCGTTTCTATGCGGAGGTGCGAAACCAATGAATGAAGGGCAGGCGAAAGAAGATGTGATTCGGGCGGGAAAGCAGCTCATCAAAGCAGGGCTCATCGCCCGCACCTGGGGCAATGTCAGCGCCCGGATTAGCGAAGATCACTTTGCTATTACCCCCAGCGGCAGGGCTTATGAAACCCTTACCCCGGCTGAAATTGTAACAGTGAACATCAGGGACGGCAGCTACCCGGGTGAAATCAAGCCTTCTTCCGAAAAGGGCATTCACACCGCGATTTACCGGGAGCGGC
>CAZQEV010000044.1:0-11344 GCA_964592135.1 uncultured Syntrophomonadaceae bacterium | reverse complement strand
TTCAAGGGGTTCTGGAAAGACCGGGTCCTGGCGTTGAAAGACACCTATGAGATGAACCCTTAAGGGGCAAGGAAGGAACAGGATCTTTATAAACCGCCGGTTGATTATGATCATTTATCTATCGGAAATTGTTTATCCCCAATTAATTCACCCGGCAGATGCTAGCGGCAAAAGGCTATTTCGGTTTTAGAAGACCGTAGGCGATACTGTCCACGAGGGATTTCCAGCTGGCTTCGATGATATTGCTGGAAACTCCTACAGTACCCCAGGTATTGTGGCGGTCGGAGGTTTCGATGAGCACCCGCACCAGTGCTCCTGTCCCCCGGTCCCCGTCCAGGACCCGCACCCGGTAGTCTGAAAGGGTCATGGAGCGAATTTCGGGATAGAAATCTTCCAGGGCTTTGCGAAGGGCATTGTCCAGGGCATTGACGGGCCCGTTTCCCTCAGCTGCGGTATGGATTACCCGGTCGCCCACCCGCATCTTGATCACCGCTTCCGAGTGTACTTTGCCCTCTTCTTTCATCTCCATGATCACCCGCAGCGTTTCCAGGGTGAATGGCTGCCGGTAGGTGTTGAAAGCTTTACGCATGAGCAGTTCAAAAGATGCTTCAGCCCCTTCGAACTGATAGCCCTGGTTTTCCAGCTCCTTGATCTCGGTGAGGACCTTCCGGGTCTGCTCATTGGTCCGGTTAACATCCACATCGAGGCCGAGCTCCTCGATTTTGCAGAGAATATTGCTCAGGCCGGAGAGTTCAGAGACCAGGACCCGCCGGCTGTTGCCTACGGCCGCAGGATCGATAAGTTCGTAAGTCTTCGGGTTTTTCAAAAGGGCGCTGACATGAACGCCTCCTTTGTGAGCAAAAGCGCTATTGCCCACAAAAGGCTGATGGGTGTTGGGGGTAAGGTTGACCAGCTCGCTCACATAACGGGAGAGTTCAGTAAGCTGGGCCAGCTTCTCATCACTCAGGCAGCGGCGGCCCATCTTGAGCATGAGAATGGGGATTACCGAACAGAGATCGGCATTGCCGCAGCGCTCCCCGTAACCATTGATCGTGCCCTGAACCTGGATTGCTCCCGCCTTTACAGCCATTAAAGAATTGGCTACAGCAAGCCCGGCGTCATTGTGGGCATGGATCCCCACGGTTGTCCCCGGGAAACGCCGGCAAACTTCGGCTGTGATCCGGTGTATCTCGTCGGGCAAAGTGCCGCCGTTGGTATCGCAGAGACAGAGCAAATCGGCACCGGCGTCAACTGCAACCTCCAGGGTTTTCAAGGCATAAGCGGGGTTTTCTTTGAATCCGTCGTAGAAGTGTTCGGCGTCGTAGAATAGCTCCAGCCCTTTTCTTTTTAAATAAGAGAGTGTCTCGCCGATCATGGCCAGATTCTCTTCCAGGGTGGTATCGAGAGCCAGGGTCACATGGAGCTCCCACGATTTGCCGAAGATGGCGGCGGTTTTGACCCCGCTTTCCAGGATAGCCTGGAGATTGCCATCTTGCCGGACAGTGGATCCCGGGCGGCGGGTGCAGCCGAAAGCAACGAGTCGGGCGTTTTTCAGTGGATATCTTTTCATCCGGCTGAAAAACTCTATGTCCTTGGGGTTGGAGCCGGGCCAGCCTCCTTCGATGTAGTGAAAGCCCATTTCATCCAGACGCCTGGAAATTTTGATCTTGTCATCTACGGAGAGGCTCAGTCCTTCACCCTGGGTTCCATCCCGGAGAGTGGTGTCGTAAATCTTTACTTCTTTTATCAAGGCTCTATATTCACTCCGTCAAAATTTACTTGTGGTTAAGCCAGCAGTGCTTCGACAACACGATCGCCTATCTCCGAAGTGGTGCAAATCCTACATCCCGGTTGCATGATATCCGGTGTGCGGTAACCTTTTTCCAGCACCCGCGCCACCGCATTTTCAACAGCCGCCGCTGCTGCATGGTGGTTGAAAGAATAGCGCAGCATGAGGGGGATTGAGAGGATGGCCGCCAGAGGATTGGCCTTGTTTTGCCCGGCGATATCGGGGGCGGAGCCGTGAATAGGTTCATAGAGAGCCACCTTGCCCCCGATACTGGCTGAAGCGAGCATCCCGATAGAGCCCGTCAGCACGGAGGACTGGTCTGTTAGAATATCGCCGAACATATTTTCGGTGACGATGACATCAAATTGTCGCGGCCGGTTGATCAGCTGCATGGCGGCGTTATCCACATACATATGGATCAGTTTAACATCGGGGTACTCTTCCTGCAGCCGGTTCATTGTTTCCCGCCATAACCTGGAGCTTTCCAGCACGTTGGCTTTATCGATAGAATGCAGTATCTTTCTCCGCCGGCCTGCGGATTCAAAGGCCAGGCGGCCAATCCGCTCGATCTCGCAAGTCGTATAGACAAGGGTATCGATTGCTTTTTCACCGCCGGGAATCTGTTCCCGACGCTTTTCCCCGAAATAGAGCCCGCCGGTGAGTTCGCGCACAAAAAGAATATCTGTCCCCTCGATGATTTCCCGTTTCAAAGGGGATATTTCGACCATCGTTTGATTTAAAATGACCGGCCGCAGGTTGGCGAATAGGCCCAGTCTTTTGCGCAGAGGCAGCAGAGCAGCGGCTTCCGGCCGCTGCGCTGCGGGCAGGTGGTCCCATTTCGGGCCTCCGACGGCTCCCAAAATCACAGCATCGCTTTTCCGGCAAAGTTCGAGCGTCTGCTCCGGCAGGGCGAGGCCGCATGAGTCGATAGCGGAGCCGCCCACGAGAGCTTCGCTGAATTCAAAAGCAAGGCCAAACTCTTTAGCGCAGGCCTGCATTACCTTTACTGCTTCAGAAAGGATTTCCGGCCCAATGCCGTCTCCCGGGAGCAGAGTGATCCTATGCATCATTTTTCACCTTTTGACCGATATAGTTGATGAGGCCGCCGGATTTTAAAAGTTCATCCATAAAAGCAGGTATCGCCGTGGCCCGGTATTCTTCGCCTGCCGTAAGATTGATGACAAGCCCCCTGGATGGATCTATCTTGATCTCGTCACCTTTCTTGATTCTCCCCGCCGCCTGGGGCGATTCAAAGATGGGCAGGCCGATGTTAAAGGCATTGCGGTAAAAAATACGGGCAAAGGAGAGGGCTACAACCGCCCCGACACCGGCTGCCTTTATCGCCAAAGGGGCATGTTCGCGGGAGCTGCCGCATCCGAAGTTTTTACCGGCGACAATGATGTCGCCTGGTTTAACTTTTTTTGCAAAATCAGGATCAGCGTCCTCCAGGCAGTGCCCGGCCAGCTCCTCAGGATCTGAAGTGTTCAGGTAACGGGCCGGAATGATAGCATCGGTATCGATATCGTCTCCGAACTTCCAGGTCTTACCGCAAATGATCATCTACGCTACCTCCTCGGGGCCGGCCAGACGGCCCAAAATTGCTGAAGCTGCCGCTACAGCCGGGCCGCTCAGGTAGATTTCGCTTTCCCGATGGCCCATCCGTCCGGCAAAATTGCGGTTGGTGGTCGAGACAGCTCTTTCTCCCCTGGCCAGGACCCCCATATGGCCGCCCAGGCAGGGTCCGCAGGTGGGTGTGCTGACCACAGCGCCGGCTTTGATAAACAGTTCAATGAGCCCCTCGGTTAAAGCCTGCAGGTAGATCTCCTGCGTTCCGGGGATGATCATGAGGCGCACACCGGGGTGAACCTTTTTCAGCTTCAAGATCTCTGCCGCTACGCGCAGGTCTTCGATTCTGCCGTTGGTGCAGGAACCGATAACAGCCTGGTCGATCTGAACCGTGCCCACCTCGCTGATGGGCCTGCTGTTTTCAGGCAGGTGGGGAAAAGCTACCTGCGGTTCGATATCGCTGACGTTAAACTCGTGGAGTTCACAGTAGTGCGCTCCTTCGTCGCTGTAATAGAATTCGTAGGGCCGCCGGGCCCGCTCTTCCACGTAAGCCCTGGTTTTTTCATCGGGGGCAAAGATGCCGTTTTTGGCCCCGGCCTCGATGGCCATATTGGCCATGGTTAAGCGTCCCTCTAAAGATAGAGCCGAGATAGCCTCACCTGTAAATTCTATGGCCCTGTAAAGAGCGCCGTCCACTCCGATTTTTCCGATAATGTAGAGAATGAGATCTTTGCCGCCGACCCACCGGTTCCACTTATTCCCGTTGATGGCGATCTTAACGGTCTCCGGGACTTTGAGCCAGACCTCCCCCGTGGCCATGGCCGCAGCCAGGTCGGTGCTGCCCACGCCGGTGGCAAAGGCCCCCAGGGCCCCGTAGGTGCAGGTATGAGAATCGGCGCCGATGATCACATCGCCGGGAAGCACCAGCCCTTCCTGGGGCAGCAGGCAGTGTTCAATGCCCATCCGCCCGATTTCAAAGTAGTGGGTGATGCCGTAGCGGCGAACAAACTCACGCATGATCGCCACCTGCTCCGCAGATCTGATGTCTTTGTTCGGCGTGAAATGGTCCGGCACGAGTGCGATGGCGTTGCGATCAAAAACCTGCTTCACCCCAATTTTGTTAAGCTCAGCTATTGCTATCGGCGCTGTGATATCGTTTGCCAGAGCCAGATCGATCCGTGCCTGTATGAGCTCCCCGGGATTGACCTTGTCCCGCCCGGCATGGGCCGCCAGTATCTTTTCAGTAATTGTCATCCCCATCGATTTTTCCCTCCATGCTTTTTACAAATCGGCTCTCGGGCGATCAGCAGCTTTTCCACCGTTGTCGGCATGGATGATCCGGTTGACGGCATTAATATAGGCTTTGGCGCTGGCCTCGAGAATATCGGGGCTGACCCCCCGGCCGGTATAGACCGTGTCATTACTGTTGGGACGGACCCTTACGGTGACCTCTCCCAGGGCATCTTTTCCTGCGGTGAGCGCATCGATGGCGTAGGATACAAGAGTGCATGGAAATCCGGTGATCTTGTCAATGGCCCTGTAGATAGCGTCAACGGGGCCGTCGCCGCAGGCCGCCTCATCACGTTCATCGCCATTTATTTGCAGGCCTATGGTAGCGGTGGGGACCACGGTGGTGCCGCTGGAGATATGCAGATAAGCCAGCCGGTAAACTTCGGGTATGCGCAGAATTTCCTCCTCGATGATAGCGCGCAGATCCTTGTCGGTAATCTCTTTCTTGCGGTCGATCACGATCTTGAAGCGCTGAAAAACCCGGTTTATTTCTTCCTCGTTCATCTCATAACCCAGGGATTTCAAGCTTTCGCGAAAAGCGTGGCGCCCCGAATGTTTTCCAAGGACAATGGTGTTGAGAGAGCGTCCAATGAGCCCGGGATTGATGATCTCGTAAGTCAGCCTCTCTTTTAAAACTCCATCCTGGTGAATTCCGGACTCATGGGCGAAAGCGTTCTGACCCACGATAGCCTTGTTCGGCTGAACCTTCATCCCTGTTAATTTGCTCACCAGCTTGCTGGTCCGGTAAATCTCCTTCGTCCGCAGGGCGGTCTTTTTGCCGTAAAGATCATACCGGGCGTGCAGCGCCATTGCAATCTCTTCCATGGCGGCGTTGCCCGCTCTCTCCCCGATGCCGTTGATGGTGCATTCCACCTGCCTGGCTCCGGCCTGGATCGCCGCCAGGGAGTTCGTTACCGCCAGGCCCAGATCGTTGTGGCAGTGCACGCTGACTACAGCCCGATCAATATTGGGGACTTTGTGGAAGATCCCTGTAATAAAATCATGAAATTCCTGGGGAGTGGCATAACCCACCGTATCGGGTATATTGACCGTGGTTGCCCCGGCGGCGATGGCTGCCTCAATAACACGGCAGAGGAAATCATGATCGCTGCGGAAGGCGTCCTCCGCTGAAAATTCAACATCGGAGAGATAGCGGCAGGCATACTTGACCGCTGCTGCCGCCGCTTCCAGCGCCTCCTCGCGGCTCATGTTCAGCTTGTGCCGGAGATGAATGTCCGAGGTGGCGATAAAGGTGTGGATTCGCGGTGATTCCGCCTCCTGCACCGCTTCCCAGGCCCGGTCAATATCCTTTTCGTCGGCCCGGGCCAGGGCGGCAATGGTGGCGCCCTTCACCTCTGCAGCGGTCACCTTGACCGCGGCAAAATCTCCCGGCGAAGCCACCGGAAAACCTGCTTCGATAATATCGACGCCCAGGCGGGTGAGCTGCCGGGCTATTTCGACCTTTTCGTTGATATTAAGGCTTACTCCCGGCGACTGCTCGCCGTCTCGCAGGGTAGTATCAAATATATAAATTCTGTCTCTCATGAAAAAACCTCCATATTGCTATTCATCCCGGTCTCCATCTTCTCCCGGAAGGTGGTTTCAAAGGCACCGGCCCCGGTGCAGCCGGTTCCTTTCACAGCCGATCACGGCTGCATTTTTTCTCGCCGGCACAGGTCAGCATCACTGTCGTCATAGATCTTAACCATTTTCCCTCAGCTCCTTGATCTGTTTAAGTATTTCTTTTTTGTTAATCGTCTTTTTTGATGGTGGTAAAGCGATTTCCCCGCAGCATTGCTATCTTCCCGGTCCGCACCAGTTCCCGAATGTGAAAAGGCTTGAGCGCTTCGATAATTGCTTTAATTTTACTCTCATCCCCGGTAGCCTCGATGGTCAAGGTGTTTTGCCCGATATCGACAATGCGGGCCCGGAATATTTCCACGATCTGCATGATCTCGCCTCGCACCGGAGGATCGGCGTCGGTTTTAATTAAGATGAGCTCTCGATCGACATACTCCATCTCGGTGATATCATTTATTTTAATCACATCGATCAACTTATGAAGCTGCTTGGTGACCTGGTCGATCACTTTGTCGCCCTCTTCAACGACGATAGTCATCCGGGAAATAGAGGGATCCTCAGTTTGGCCTACAGCCAGGCTGTCGATGTTGTAGCCCCGGCGGCTAAACAGACTGGCTACCCTGGTCAGCACTCCAGGATTATTCTCTACCAGTACGGTGAGGGTGCGGAACATCTCTTTACGCCTCCAACATTTTATTAATTGTCCCGCCCGGCGGGATCATGGGTAAAACATTTTCTTTCCGGTCAACGATAAAATCGATAAGCACCGGGCGATCCTGTATCTGCATCGCTTCTTTCAAAACCCGGCGGATCTCTGCAGGTCTGGTTACGCGCATACCCACTGCTCCGTAAGCCTCCGCCAGCTTCACGTAATCGGGGCCGGCAATCTCCGAATAAGCGAGGCGGCCCCTGTAGAAAGCATCCTGCCACTGGCGGACCATGCCCAGGTAGCCGTTGTTCAGCACAGCCACCTTGAGGGGCAACTTGTAGGCCACGGCGGTGGCCAGCTCCTGAATATTCATCTGGATGCTGCCGTCTCCGGCAATATTAAAGACTGTTTGATCCGGCCGGCCTATTTGTGCGCCGATGGCCGCCGGCAGCCCGAAGCCCATTGTCCCCAGGCCGCCGGAGGTGATAAATGTCCGCGGTCTGGTAAAAGTGTAGAACTGAGCGGCCCACATCTGGTTCTGGCCCACTTCTGTGGTGATAATAGCATCGCCTTTTGTTACTTCATAGATCTGCTCCACGACGCATTGAGGCTTTATTTTATCATTGTCCCGGCTATACTTCAGGGGGAATTCTTTTTTCCACGATTCGATCAGAGCCGGCCATTCCTTTCGTTCGCTTTGCCCCTGGAGTTGGCGGCAGATCTGTTCGAGAACCGGCTTCACATCTCCGACGACAGGGATATCCGCCGGCACGTTTTTACCGATCTCAGCAGGGTCGATATCGATATGGATGATCCGGGCCTCCGGTGCAAAGGCATCGGCTCTGACGGCGACCCGGTCGGAGAAGCGGACGCCGACGGCAATGAGCAGGTCGCATTCGTTGACCGCATAGTTGGCATACTTGGTCCCATGCATCCCCAGCATACCCAGCGAAAGGGGGTGGTTTTCCGGAAAAGCCCCTTTGCCCATGAGGGTGGTGGTTACGGGGATGGTGCAGAACTCGGCCAGCCGGCGGAGCGCCTCGCTGCTTTCCGAGGAGATGACTCCGCCTCCGGCGCAGATCACCGGCCGGCGGGCTTCGCCGATAGCTGCTGCCGCCTCGCTTATTCTTTGGGGATGGCCCTCGAAAAGCGGGCGGTAGCCCGGCAGCTTCAGGGTTTCGGGATATTTAAAATCTACTCTCTTTTGACAGATATCCTTGGGCAGGTCGATGAGGACCGGGCCGGGCCGGCCCGTTGTCGCCAGGTGGAAAGATTCTTTGATCACCCGGGGCAGCTCCTTAACATCCTTAACGAGATAATTGTGCTTGGTAATGGGCAGGGTAATGCCGTAAATATCGGCCTCCTGGAATGAATCCCGGCCGAGCATGGGGGTAGCCACCTGGCCGGTAAAGGCAACGAGGGGAATGGAGTCCATATAGGCGTTGGCCAGACCGGTAACCAGGTTTGTCGCTCCCGGACCGGATGTGGCGATGCAGACCCCGGGTTTGCCCGTTGCGCGGGCATAACCGTCAGCAGCATGGGCTGCGCCCTGCTCATGCCGGACCAGGTAGTGCTTGAGAGGGGAATCATAGAGGGCATCGTAGATATCGAGGACTGCCCCACCGGGATAGCCGAAAATTATGTCTACATTTTCTTCTTCCAGGCATTTAGTAAAAATCTGGGATCCCTTATGCTTCACTGTTGCCGTCACCTTTGCTCTATATTTTAGCGGTTCAATTATTTAGAGATCATCGAAGATCGCGCCGCTGCCGGCTGAAGTTACCAGGCGGCTGTAGCGCCGCAGGTAACCCTTTTTAACCTGCCGCGGATGCGGTTGCCACTCCTTTATTCTTTCTTCCAACTTTTTTTCTTGAATGAGCAGGTCGAGCCTGCCGGCCGGAATATCAATGCTGATCTCATCGCCATCCTCCACCAGGGCGATAGGTCCCCCTTCGGCCGCTTCGGGCGAAACGTGGCCGATGGAGGCTCCCCGGGTGGCGCCGGAAAAGCGGCCGTCGGTGATGAGAGCCACCTCTTTGTCAAGGCCGAGACCGGCTACCATCGCTGTTGGTGTAAGCATCTCCCGCATGCCGGGGCCTCCCCTGGGCCCTTCATAGCGGATGACAATGACATCTCCTTTGCGAACAGCCCCCGCCTCCAGGGCGGCACAGACCTCCTCCTCTGAATTGAAGACCCGCGCCGGGCCTTGGTGGACCATCATTGCGGGGTCAACCGCCCCGCTTTTTACAACTGCGCCCTGGGGGGCCAGGCTGCCTTTCAGGATGGAGAGCCCGCCGGTGCGGCTGTAGGGATCTTCAACGCGCCGAATTATGCTATCGTCTAAAACCGGGCAGCCGGCAACATTCCCGGCAAGGCTTTGTCCGCTTACTGTCATGGCGCCGCCATCGATGAGGCCCCATTCCAGGAGACGTTGGAGCAGCGCCGGAACGCCGCCGGCCCGGTGAAGGTCTTCAACAAAATAAGGTCCTGCCGGGCTTAGTTTGCAAAGCTGGGGCACCCTTGCGCTAATGTCATTGAAGAGATCTAAAGAGAGCTTAACGCCAGTTTCCCCTGCTATTGCCAGTAGATGCAGGACCGTGTTGGTGGAGCAGCCCAGTGCCATATCTGCGGCGATGCAGTTGTGAAAGGCCTTTTCTGTCATGATCATCGAGGGCCGGATATCATTTTCCAGGAGCTCCATCATCTTCAGGCCTGTCTTTTTAGCCAGGCGAATCCGGGCCGCCGCCACCGCCGGAATGGTGCCGTTTCCAGGTAGGGCCATGCCCAAAACTTCGGTGATACAGTTCATCGAGTTAGCGGTAAACATGCCTGCGCAGGAACCGCAGCCGGGACAGATCTCCGACTCCATCTCTCTTAAATCTTCCTCGCTCATTTTTCCGGCTTTAACAGCGCCAATTCCTTCAAAGATATCGCTCAGGGCGGCTTTACGTCCCTGGAAGGCGCCGGCCATCATTGGCCCGCCGCTCACAAAGATAGCAGGCATGTTTAACCGGGCTGCCGCCATGAGCATCCCGGGCACAATTTTATCGCAGTTGGGGATCATCACCAGGCCGTCAAAAGCGTGAGCCAGAGCCATTATTTCGATGGAATCGGCAATAAGTTCGCGGCTGGCCAGCGAATACTTCATCCCTTCATGATTCATGGCGATGCCGTCGCAGACGCCGATTACAGGAAATTCTATCGGCGTTCCCCCGGCCATGCGGACTCCGTCTTTGACAGCCCGGGCAAGGGTATCCAGGTGAATGTGCCCGGGGATAATTTCATTATGGGCGTTAACTATTCCGATAAGAGGGCGGCACAACTCTTCATCGGTGTATCCCATTGCTTTAAAAAGGGAGCGATGCGGGGCCTTTTCTATACCTTTTTTAACCAGATCGCTGCGCATTCAGATCACTCGCTCTCTCATCAGAATTTTTCCTCTTCCGGGAAAATAACAGGGCCGTCAGTGCGGGTCAACTCACGAAAGTCTTGGAGAAGCTGGTGGAAAAGCGCTCCAGGTTTTCCGCTACCGATGATCCGGCCGTCTATCTTGATGACGGGGATAAGTTCGGCCGCCGTTCCGGTAAGAAAAACCTGGTCGGCGATATAAAGATCGTGGCGGGTAAACAGCTCTTCTTTTACGGTAACACCGCGCTGACGGGCCAGTTCCATAACAACGTTGCGGGTAATTCCATTTAAAATATTGGCGGACCCGGGCGGGGTGAAGAGAACCCCTTCCTTAATTATAAAAATATTGTCCCCCGTAGCTTCAGCCACATAACCCTGGGGATTTAGCATAATCGCCTCCATGGTTCCGGCCAGGTTTGCTTCAATTTTAGCCAGTATGTTATTCAAATAGTTCAGGGATTTGATCTGTGGATTAACGGCTTCGTTACAGTTTCGGGTTGTGGGAACAGTTATTACTTCCAACCCCTTTTCATAGAGCTCCTCGGGATAAAGCTGAATGGAAGAAGCGATACAAAAAAGGGAAGGCTTCAGGCATTTACGGGGATCAAGCCCCAGGTCGCCCCTCCCCCTGGTCACCACCAGCCGGATATAGGCGCTGCGCAGGTCATTGCGGCGCAGCGTCTCCAGGACAACCTCCCTGGTCTCATCTATTGAGAGGGGAATCTCCAGCATGATCGACTTGGCCGATTCGTAAAGCCTTTGCAGGTGCTCCTGCAGGTGGAAAACACGGTTGTGGTAGGCTCTGATTCCTTCAAAAACGCCGTCTCCGTAAAGAAGTCCGTGGTCGAAAACAGAGATTAGAGCTTGCTCTTCAGGAACGTATCGGCCATTCAGGTAAATAATGAGCCCCATTTATTACGACCCCCTTGTATAATTTAATTCTGATGAAACCACTTTGCGTGCGGCTTTTTGATCGGATCTAAATTGCACGGTCGCTCAGAAGCTATTTTGGATAATTAGCAGTAGTATATAAGCCCTGTCCTAATGTTGTCAAGGGATTT
>CAZQEV010000043.1:0-11382 GCA_964592135.1 uncultured Syntrophomonadaceae bacterium | reverse complement strand
GATCGCCGCCTCAAAAGCCTGCCGTGCCTCAGCGGTGCCCCGGCCCAGCCGCCGGCCCGCTTCCAAAAAAGAATTGAGTGTGGCCCGGTTGTTTTCCCGCCGGTTGATCTGCGGCGAAATGATTTTCTCGGGAGGCAGGTCAAGACCGCAGCGCAGCATGGCCGGAAGACCGATATGCTTGGGGCAGTAGTAGCTGTGGCAGTCCTTGCTTACCAGGGTGGGAACAAAAAGATGATCCACCCCCCGCTCCAGCAGCTCCAGGCTGTGGGGAAAGGCCAGCTTTACGGAAACACAGGGCTCGTCTGTGGGGCAGACGGAAAGCCGCTCCAGGGTCCCGGATGTTGTGGGGCCGGAGATGACTACATTGCAACCCAGCGACTCCAGGAAAGTTTTATAAAAAGGCAGGTAGTAATAGTAGGAAAGCGCCCGTGGTATCCCCACCCGCATTTTTCCGCCTCCATCGTTAAGAAAACCATAGCCT
This sequence comes from uncultured Syntrophomonadaceae bacterium, assembly GCA_964592135.1. Classification (GTDB taxonomy): domain Bacteria; phylum Bacillota; class Dethiobacteria; order DTU022; family DTU022; genus JAAZIN01. The sequence goes on along the minus strand of CAZQEV010000043.1, from coordinate 10,901 downwards.
ATTCTGACCAATTTCGATGAGAGCTATTCTACCGGTCAAAGAAACCCCGGTGAATGAAGGCGGCGGATCCTGTGGGATAGGTCTTTATGATGTCAGTTTTGCGCTAAACAGGCGATGACACTATTACGGGCTGTCCCGCGTCAATTGAGAACCATACGGCCGATCCCGGGAAGTATCCCTGAAAGTAAAAGGGTTTCCCGTTTATCCCCCGGGGAGTTATTTCTGAAAGTAGATCTGGGACAGGAAGGACCGTCCCTCCTGTCCCAGTGTTTCGCTGCCGGGATGTTGCGCAAAGGGGGTGAGTGTAATAAGATGAGGCTGTTCATGGAAAAGGAGGAAACATCATTGGCAGTAATTGTCCCTTTCAGAGGAGTGCGTTACAACGAAAAAGTCACAGGCAAACTGGCGGCGGTGATCGCTCCGCCCTACGATGTGATCACAGCAGAGGAGCAGGAGCAGCTCTACCTGCAAAGTCCATACAACCTTATTCGCCTGGAATACGGCAAAGGCTTTCCCGGAGAGCGGGCCGGGGACAATCGTTACACCCGTGCCGCCGCAGATCTGGAGGCCTGGCTGCAAGAAAAAGCGCTCCTTTTGGAGCAGCGGCGCTCTTTTTATATCTACCGGCAGACCTTTGCGGTCCGGGGCCGCACTTTACATCGCACCGGGCTCATCGCCGCCCTGAAACTGGAGCCTTATTCCAGCAGGGTGGTCCTGCCTCACGAGGATACCCTGGCTGCACCCAAAAAGGACCGCATGGAGCTGCTGCGCAGCTGCCGGGCCAACTTCAGCCCCATCTTCGGCCTTTTCTCTGATCCTGAGGAGAACTTCGCCGGAATCTGTAATGAGGTGCTGCAGAATAAACCTCTTTTTCACTTTGACGGCGGACGCGGTGAAACACATACCCTCTGGTCGCTACAGGGGAAAGAGACTGAAGCACCGGCGGCTCTCCTGGCGCCCAAGCAGATTTTCATCGCCGACGGCCACCACCGTTACGACACCGCCCTTCAATATTCACAGGAGGCCGGAGGGGATCGCCGCCCCGGCAGCGGATATGTTCTCGCAGTCCTGGTGCCGCTGGAAGACCCGGGCCTGGTGGTCTTGCCCTTTCACCGTCTTCCGGCAGCTCTGCCGCCCCGGCAGCTGGAGCTGCTTTCCATAAATGTGGAAAAGTATTTCGAAACAGAGGATCGAGGTTTGCTGAAAGAACTGCATATGGCCCGCTTTATCGCTGAAATCGCCTCACGGGGCAAAGAAGGCCCGACAATGGGTCTGCTTCTGCCCCGAGGGGCGCAGCTGCTTACGCTGAAAGATAAAAAGAGAGCGGGGGAACTCGATGTCTCAATCCTGAAGCGCCTTCTTCTCGATCCGGTTTTGGCGGGCGCAGCCTGTCCGGAGCGCCATCTTGATTTTGTAATTGATGAGGCGGATGCGCAAAATGCCGTGCTCACTGGAGAGGCGCAGGCGGCTTTCCTGTTGAATCCAACGCCCATGGAGGCTGTCACTGCAAGGGCCCTGAAGGGGGAAAATATGCCTCAGAAATCAACATGCTTCTATCCGAAACTGCCAAGCGGGCTGGTGATCCACCATCTTGATCTGAGCCACTGCGATGCGGACCCTGTTTAAATACCCGGACGGCTCTCCAGCACCTGGCAGAGTTTTTTCCACAGGAAAGGGTTTATTTTGCGCAGCGCCACGGGACGCCCATTCTCGTTAACAAAAGCATGTTCGGTGCTGCCCCTGGCCAGAAGCCGCTCTTCGCAGCGCACCTCAAAAACGAAGGAGATCCTTACGGCACGTAAGCTTTCCATCACAGTGATTATTGTGAGCTCGTCATCGTAGCGCGCAGGTGACTTGTATTCGCAGGAGGCTTTAATTGCCGGTAGGAAAAGGCCGCTTTTCTCCAGATCGCGATAAGGAAGGCCCGTAGCGCGCATCCACTCCGTCCGGCCGATTTCAAACCAAACAAAGTAATTGGCGTAATAGGCGATCCCCATGGCATCGGTATCCTTGTAGCGAACCCTGACTTTTGTTTCATTCCTGCGCAAGAGGGTCAACATCCTTCCTGAACCTGTCAGTCTCTGCAGACTGCTTTTCATAATCACCCTTCACAAAGAGACTTTCAGAATATTTTCCCTTTGTATTCCCGCTCCTGTTCAGCCTTTGCAGCCCCGGATCGGTCCGGGGCTGCCGGCAAGGAGGCATTAAACTAAAGGACATCGGCTTTTCCCCTGTAGACCAGGCCCCTGGTACTGTCAACGGTAATAGGATCTCCCGAGCGGATCAAGCGGGTGGCATCCTTCGCCCCCACGATGGCCGGTTTTTCCAGATGTAAAGCCAGGATCGCGCCATGCGAGGTGAGCCCTCCCTCTTCAGTAACTACAGCGGCCGCTTTCTCCAGGGCCGGCATAAATTCACTGTCCATAGATCTGGTAACGATAATCTGTCCCTCTGCGATCCCGCTCAGCTCCGATGCGTCGCTGATCACCGCTGCTTTGGCAAAAATCGCCCTCTTTCCGATCCCTGTGCCTCGCACCACTATTTCGCCGATTGTCTCCACCCGCAGAAGGTTTGTCGTTCCCGAAACACCCACAGGCACCCCGGCGGTGATCACCACCAGATCTCCCTCCCGGATCAGCCCGGCGCTCTTTGATGTCTCAATTGCGGTCAGAAACATCTCATCCGTTGTTTCTGCCGGAGGGCAGAGCACCGGGGTCACTCCCCAGGTCACCTGTAGCCCGGCCGCCACACCGTGGCGCGGGGTCACTGCAATGACGGGAGCACGGGGCCTGTATTTAGAGACCATCCGGGCGGTGTGTCCCGATTCCGTTGGAGTAATGATCGCCGCTGCCCCCAGTTCCTCCGCCACAGTGCAGGTGGCATAGCTGATGGCGTCGGTGACATTTTTCTCCACTACAGGCTTCGCCTCAGCCAGAATTCTTTCAAATTTAAGCGCCTCTTCAGCCCGCCGGCTGATCCGGGCCATCGTCTGCACTGCATGAACAGGAAAAGCGCCCACAGCAGTCTCGCCGGAAAGCATCACCGCATCTGTGCCGTCAAAGATGGCATTGGCCACATCGCTGGCTTCGGCTCTGGTGGGACGGGGGCAGTGAACCATGCTCTCCAGCATCTGCGTTGCGGTGATCACAGGTTTTCCGGCACTGTTGCAGAGGCGGATGATCTTTTTCTGAAGCAGGGGCACCTCTTCGGCGGGGATCTCCACTCCCAGATCGCCGCGCGCGACCATCACTCCGTCGGAAACGTTCAATATCTGCTCAAAATTATCCAGGCCGCTGTCGTTCTCGATCTTGGCAATTACCTTCGCTTCACTGTGCTCTTCCTCTATAAAACGGCGCAGCTCCATGATATCATCGCGGCTGCGGGCAAAGGAGGCCGCCACAAAGTGCGCTCCCTTTTCCAGCGCAATTTTCAGATCGCCGCGGTCGGCCTCACTCAGCGCCGGCAGGCTGATTGCGCTGCCCGGCAGGTTCAGCCCTTTGTTGCTTTTCAAGGTGCCGCCGTATATGACCCGGCAAAATATCTCTTCACCGCGGATCTTTTCCACCTGCAGTGTGATCATGCCATCATCGATGAGGATCAGCCTCCCGGGGGCCAGATCCTGCGGCAGGCCGGGATAAGTGACCGAAACCCTCTCTTCATCCCCGGCTCCGGGAGCGGTGGTCAATATAAATCCGGTTCCGCCGGCCAGGCAGATTTCCCCTCCGGGCAGAGGACCGGTCCTCACCTCCGGGCCGCGGGTATCGACAAGAATAGCCACAATCTTTTTCAGCTGACGGCTGACTTCATTGACGGCATCAAACCTGCGCCAGTGCTCTTCACCCTTTCCGTGTGAAAAGTTCAACCGCGCTATATCCATCCCCGCTTCGATAAGCGCCGCGATCATCTCAGCTGTTTCGGATGCAGGGCCGATGGTGCATACTATCTTAGTGCGCCGCAATCAAACCAGGCCTCCTCCTCCAGATTAAGGCGCTGCAGGCGCAACCGCAGCTAACGGGCCAGGACAAGAGACAGTTCATAAAGATCTTTCGGCAACAATTTTTTGTTGACAAAGACGGCGGGCAGGGGCACCGGGACAATATTGCTGTCCTTCAAGGCGGTGATCACACCGCTGACATCCTGCCGCAGCAGCTCCACGGCCGCCGCGCCCATGCGGCTTCCCAGGAGCCGGTCCACCGCCGATGGACTGCCGCCGCGCTGAATGTGTCCCAGAACGGTAACCCTTGTCTCCAGTCCCGTCTTTTCTTGCACAATTTCCCCGATTTTATAGGCGCTTGCCGCACCTTCAGCCACGAGTACGAGGCTGTGCGTTTTTTTGCGGGCGATACCCTTAATAAGGCGGCGGCAGATCTCATCGATATCGGTCTCGATCTCAGGAATGATCACGGACTCGGCGCCTCCGGCGATGCCCGCCGTCAGGGCAATAAAGCCGCTTTCCCGGCCCATCACCTCTACTATGAAAATGCGCTCGTGCGAGGTGGCGGTATCGCGGAGCCGGTTGACGGCATCGAGGATGGTGTTCACTGCTGTATCAAAGCCGATGGTGCTGTCGGTGCCGGGAATATCATTGTCGATCGTGGCCGGAACGCCCACGGTTTTTACCCCCAGCTCCTGCAACGCCTGGGCGCCTCGGAATGAACCGCCGCCGCCGATAATCACCAGTCCTTCGATCCCCGCTTCCTCAAGGCGGCGCACGGCTTGCTCCTGAAAAGCCTTCTCCTTAAATTCAGGCGCCCGCGCGGTATGCAGGATTGTTCCCCCGCGGTGAATGATCCCGGCAACGGAGCCCAGCGAGTAGTGCTTCATCCCGCCTCCGAAACAGAGTCCGCTGAGCCCCCTTTCAATGCCATACACCTCCATCCGGTGATAGATGCCGGTGCGCACCACTGCCCTGATGGCTGCGTTCATCCCAGGGGCGTCGCCGCCGCTGGTCAGGACTGCAATCTTCTGCATGACCATCACCTCTTTGATAGAGTGTTCCACATTCCGGGTTTCAACTCTTCCAGCCGGACGGAACCGGAGCCCAGCAGTTGTTCAAGCTTCTTCAGGAAAACCGGATCATCCGATGCCCTGTAGCCTTCCTCGAGCATGATCATCTTCTTTTCTCTTTCAAAGTAAAGGTAAACCGGCAGTTCTCCCCTGGCGGAACGCAGCATTTTCCGCAGTTTGGCCAGTGTTTCCCGGTCATGAGAGGCTGCGATCCTGATAAAAAGCTGCCTGGTCTCGCGCGGCAGCAGCACCGCAGATTCGGCGATAATCTTCGCTTCCTCCTCCTCTTTCAGGTCCACCTTCCCCTTCACCAGCAGGGGACTGTCTTCCTGAAAAATCTCGCTGCGTTTCTCGTAAAGGTTGCTGAAGACAATTATCTCCACGCTGCCGCTCAGATCCTCCAGCCGGAGAAAAGCCATGGGCTTCCCCTTCTTGGTGTAGATGGAGCGTGCTTCGGTGACAATGCCCCCCACGCTCACGTCGCTCCTGTCTCCGGCCTCTTTCAGCTCGGCACAGGGCGTCAGCTGGGCCATCCTCTCCAGAAGAGGGCGGTACTGCTCCAGGGGATGGCCTGAAATATAGAGGCCGAGCATCTCTTTCTCCAGGGCCAGCCTCTCCTTGTCGGAGAATTCCTCGATATCGGGAAGCCGGTCTCGAATAAGATCCTCCCTGCTCTGCGGATCCATTAACGAAAACATGGTCATCTGTCCGTTTTGGCGCTCCCGCTGCATCACCTGGCCCCCGGCGATACTCTCTTCCAGGCAGGCCAGGTACTGAGCCCGGTGCCCCCCCAGCCTGTCGAAGGCGCCGCACTTGACCAGGCTCTCTAAAGCCTTGCGGTTGCAGAGGCGGCCGTCAACTCGCGCCGAAAGGTCACGCAGCGAAGAAAAAGGCTTGGCCCGGCGGGCCGCGAGAATGGACTCTATGGCGCCCGTGCCCACGTTCTTGACTGCGGCCAGGCCAAAGCGAATCTTTTTCTCATCTACAACGGTAAAATTGATCTCGCTCTCGTTGATATCCGGAGGCAGCACCTCCACATCCTGACGCCTGCAGTCTGAGATATAGAGCGCCACTTTATCGCTGTTGCCGCAGTAGCCGGTCATCAGCGCCGCCATGAATTCAACGGGGTAGTTGGCCTTGAGATAGGCGGTCTGGTAGGCGATAAGGGCATAAGCGGCGGCATGGGACTTGTTAAAACCGTATGAGGCAAATTTCAAGATGAGGTTGTAGATCTCTTCGCCCAGTTTTCGGGTATAGCCCTTTTCGAAACAGCCTTGAACAAATATATCCTGCTGCTGGTCAAGAATCTCCTTCTTCTTCTTGCCGATGGCGCGGCGCAGCAGATCGGCCTGGGCCAGTGAAAAACCGGCCATGGTCGCGGCGATCTCCATGATCTGCTCCTGGTAAACGATAACGCCGTAGGTCTCTTTCAAGATGGGCTCCAGGACGGGATGGGGGTAATTGATCGGCTCCCGGCCGTGTTTGCTGTTGATAAAGACAGGGATCTGCTCCATGGGACCGGGCCGGTACAGAGCGACTACGGCGACAATATCTGCGAACTTGTTGGGCACAAGTTCGCGAAGGACATTGCGCATCCCCGAACTCTCAAGTTGAAAGATACCGGTGGTCTCCCCCTGCGAAAGCAGCCTGTAGGTGGCGGCGTCATCTAAGGGAATCCGGTTCAGATCGATCTCGCGCCCCAGGCGGCGGCGCACATGATCCAGCGTCTCTTCAATAATGGTCAGTGTTTTCAGTCCCAGGAAGTCCATCTTCAGAAGGCCGAGTTGCTCCAGCGTGCCCATGGGGAACTGGGTCATCACGGTCTGATCATTTGTCTTCAGCAGGGGAACATGGTTCACCAGCGGCTCGCGGGAGATAACCACGCCGGCGGCATGGGTGGAGGCGTGGCGGGGCAGCCCCTCTACCGCCATCGATGTGTCAAGCAGCCGGCGGTAGCGATCCTCATCCCCGTAAAGTGTTTTCAGCTCCCTGCTCTGCTCCAGGGCCCTGTTAATGGTCATACCGATCTCATTGGGGATCATCTTGGCCACCCGGTCCACTTCGCCGTAGGGAAAAGCCAGTGCCCGGCCAACGTCGCGCACCGCTCCCCTGGCAGCCATGGTTCCGAATGTGATGATCTGGGCCACCCTTTCAGCGCCGTATTTCCCGGCGACATAGCTTAACACCCGGTCGCGCTTGTCATCGGAGAAATCGATATCGATATCGGGCATGGAGATGCGCTCGGGATTGAGAAAACGTTCAAAAAGGAGAGCATTGCCGATGGGATCGATGTCGGTGATTCCCAGACAGTAAGCCACGAGGCTGCCGGCGGCGGAGCCCCGTCCCGGACCTACAAGCACACCGGCGCCGCGGGCATAGCGGATTAGATCCCAGACAATGAGAAAGTAGCTGGCATATCCCATCTGGTTGATTATTTTTAACTCATAGGCCAGCCTTTCCTCCAGCTTTGCGGTGATTTCAGGATAGCGCTTCCGCAGCCCCTTCCGGCAAAGCTCTTCCAGGTAAAGGGTGGGCTCTTTGCCATCGGGCACTTTGTAGCCGGGCAGAAATAGTTGATCAAATTGAAATTCAACGTGGCAGCGCTCTGCAATCTGCAGGGTGTTCTGTAGCGCATCGGGGTGATCCCCGAAGAGTTCCGCCATCTCGGAGGCGCTCTTGAAATAGAATTCTTCTGTCTCGAATCTCATGCGGTCTGTATCGTGAACCGTCTTCCCTGTCTGAATGCAGAGCAGAACATCGTGGACGGCGGCATCCTCTCTGAAAAGGTAATGCACATCGTTTGTCGCAACAAGGCCCAGGCCGCTCTCCTGGGCGATATTTAAAAGTCCCTTATTTACCCCGGGCTGTTCCGGAAGGCGGTGATCCATAAGCTCCAGGAAAAAGTTGTCCGGGCCGAAAATCTCCCGGTATCGCCCGGCCAGGTCGCAGGCGGCTTTATAATCACCCCGCGCCAGCAGTGTGGGAATCTCTCCGCCGAGACAACCGCTTAAAGCGATCAATCCGCCGGCATTCTCCGCCAGCAGTTCATGGTCCACCCGCGGCTTGTAGTAAAACCCCTCCAGATAACCGGCTGAGACAAGCTGCATCAGGTTGTGGTATCCTTCCTGGTTTTCTGCAAGAAGCACGAGGTGGTATTGATGGTCATCGAGCCTGGGCTCTTTCTGAAAGCGCGATCGCGGGGCCACGTAGACCTCGCATCCGATGAGCGGCCTGATCCCCGCTTTTAGCGCCTCCCTGTAAAAATCGACCACTCCGAACATGGCGCCGTGATCGGTGATGGCTACGGCGGGCATCTCCAGTTCTGCCGCCCGCCGGACAAGTCCTTTGATCCTGGCGGCGCCGTCCAGTAGGCTGTATTCAGTATGGCAATGCAGGTGGACAAAGTTTTTCTTCGACAATTTCTCACACTCCAGTTGCTGCTCTCTGCTTCCTTTATTTCTACTTCCCGGCAAGTATCTCCTTTCACCGGCATACTTATTTGCAGAAGGGGTGATCTTTAATGAGCTCTGATCGTTTTGCCGTCACCCTGCTGCTGACCTTCTGTGTGGCCCTGGGAGTGAACCTGGGCGGCAGCCTGATGGGTTCGCTGGGAGCGGTATTCCTGCAACGCCCTCCCCTGAAAACCATGCTGGATCTCTCGGGTGAACTTAAAATATGGGCTATCGTCGCCGCCCTGGGAGGGACTTTCGGGGTGATCAGAACTTTTGAAGCCGGTGTCCTGGGCAAACAGTTTGTCGATCTGCTCAAACAGCTTGTGATTATCGGCAGCGCCTTTCTGGGCGCGCATTCCGGTTACCTGATCATCATGTCGCTGGGCGGCGATCGCTGATCTTGCGCCGGAATCCGGGTCTTTTTTTTCTGGGGCTGCTGGCGGGCGCAATGATCATCCATCTGTGCCATGCCCGCCGTCTGGATCGGCTCTACCGGGATAAAGAGGTTCTCAAGGTGCAGCTTTTTGAAACAACGGAGAAGCTCACGGGAATGGAGGAGATGTGGGCAGACAGGCGGGAAGAGGCAATCAGCTCTGTAGATTTCATGATTAAAGGAGAGATCGAACCCTCCGTGGAGCTGGAACTGCAGCGGCAGATTCGGGAAATCACTTCCAGCCTGCCCGGAATGATAATCGGTGAGCTGGAGCCCGATCTGCTCCTGTCCCTGCTGCACCGGCGTAAATTAACAGTGGAGAAAAAAGATTATCTCCTCACCGTCAACTGGGTGGTCATCGCCTCCGCGACCCTCTTCAATCTAAGTGTCTCTCCCGTTCCCTCAGGCGGGTGAACGTGGATGCTATAGCAGCGGAAGGGCGGCGCAGTTTTTTCCCGGTGCGCCGCCAGCGTGTCCGGATCCGGTTCAGCCGAAGCAGCAGAAGGAGCTCACGTCCAAAAGCGACCGCCGAGACCAGGGCCGCAAGGAGCCAGAGCGAAGCAAGAATCCCCCCTGTGGAAACGGCTTCCGGTGCCGGAAGAAAGTAGATCCCCAGAGCCAGCAGCGCCAGCGCGGCGAGGACTCCGAAAAAGGCGCCCATCTCATCCCCTCCCCCTTCATATATAATCGCCGCCTCTTCTCTTCATGCCTGATCTTCCTTTTTAGCGGCGCGCGTGTTAGAATTCAGAAAAGATGCGGCGGGAATGCTGCTTCCAGATGAAAGGGGTTTGCCTGTGCTCAGGGATCACGAATGGCGTCTGGCCCTTAAATTTGCTCTCTCTTTTACCGCTGTCGGCATTGTTATACTCATGCTGGTCAAGCTGGCGCCAATTATATCCATCCTTATAATCGCCCTCTTTATTGTCTACCTGCTTTTGCCGCCGGTAAGTTTTCTGATCAGCCATAAATTTCCGCCCCTTCTGGCGGCAGCCAGCGCTGTGCTGGTCGTCCTTGTGGTCATGTTTCTCTTTTTCTACTTTCTCGTTCCCGGCTTGATCAAAGAACTATCCGCGTTGACCAGCTTCATCTCAACGGAGATGGTTGGTGATTGGGCTGAATTTATTGAAAAAGCATCAGAGCTCGACAGCCGTTTCAACCTGCAGCTCGCCGACAAGCTGAACGAATATCACAGCGCTTTTTCCAAGGAAGCCCCCGGTTATATACAGCATCTGCTCAAGTATATGGCGAATTTCTCCATGGCTCTGGTCTCCAAAGCCTGGATCGCCCTCATGCTCATCTTTCTTGTTTTCTATCTGGTCCAGGATCTGGAGAAAACCAAATCCAGCCTCACTCTGCTGGCGCCGCAGATCTACCAAAAAGATGTGGTCCATATCCTGGGCGTTATCGATCAAAAAGTAGGCTCTTTTATTCGCGGCACGCTGATGAAATCCCTGTTTGTAGGCATATTCACGGGGGGCGGCCTGGCCATTTTAGGTCTGCCCTTCGCCCTGATGCTGGGCGCCCTGGCCGGCCTCTTCAATATCGTCCTCTACATCGGGCCTATCATGGCCGCTGTGCCGGGCTTGCTGCTCAGCCTGCTACCGGGCACCCCAAATTTTTTCCTTGTACTTGCCGCCTATGTCATACCACAAATTTTTGACGCCTTCGTCTTCACTCCCGTCTTCCTGGGCAAGGCTGTCGATTTGAGCCCTCTCACGGTGATCACGGTAATCCTCATCGGCGGCCGGTTGGCGGGAATCGCCGGGATCATCCTGGCAGTCCCCCTGAGCGCCATCTTGAAAGTGCTCCTGGTAGATTACTACCTGGCCAAGAAGAAAACCTGACCCTTCCAGGACAGAAAGGAGTGCAACATGAGAAAAACAATATCACCCATTCTCGCCGCAGGTTTGCTTATCTATGTGGCGGGCACGCTTACCTCGGTTTTTGGCAAACCGTTACCTGACTGGTTGGCCATAACGCTTCTGGTTGTAGCCTCAGTCCTGATTATT
>CAZQEV010000042.1:0-11502 GCA_964592135.1 uncultured Syntrophomonadaceae bacterium | reverse complement strand
CTAAAAGATTGTATCACCAGCCCGGAGCGTTGTCAATCAATATTTGCCTGCCTGTCATCATATTATTGCCCGGGCCGGTCTAGATCGTAAATCAGGGCGATTCTGCAGTTTCCGGAGATGCTGCCGGCACAGTGACCTTCTCTGCTTCAATGCCGCCAGCCTGTTCCTCCTCCGGAACGGTTTCCGCGGGCGGCAGCTCCTCCGGTTCGCCCGGCGCCTGCACCCTGATGTTCCGGTAACGGGACATCCCCGTGCCGGCGGGAATGAGCTTGCCTATGATCACGTTCTCCTTCAGGCCCAACAGCTGATCCTCTTTCCCTTTGATCGCCGCATCGGTAAGCACGCGGGTGGTTTCCTGAAACGAAGCCGCCGAAAGGAACGAATCAGTCGCCAGGGAGGCCTTGGTGATACCCAGGAGCAGCGGCCGGGCCTGAGCCGGACGGCCGCCCTCTTCCCTGATCTGCTCATTAATCTCTTCGAAAAAGTGGCTGTCAACGATCCCCCCCGGCAGCAAGTCGGTATCACCGGGATCTTCAACCTTCACTTTTTTCAGCATCTGCCGGATAATCACTTCAATATGCTTATCATTGATGTCAACGCCCTGCATCCGGTAGACCCACTGCACTTCCTGAAGAAGATAGAGCTGGACGCCACGAACTCCTTTTACCTTGAGCAGTTCGTGGGGGTTGATGGAGCCCTCGGTAAGCTCGTCGCCTGCGTTGACCTTCTGGCCGTCCTCGACTTTTAACCTGGCCCCATAGGGAACAGGATAGATACGATCTTCATGCTCTGAAATCACTCTCAACTCACGTTTGTTGCGTGTCTCCTGAATATCAACCACCCCGGAAACATCGGAAATCAGGGACTGTCCCTTGGGCTTGCGGGCTTCAAAAAGCTCCTCCACTCTGGGCAAACCCTGGGTGATATCATCGCCGGCCACCCCTCCGGTATGAAATGTCCGCATGGTCAGCTGAGTTCCCGGCTCACCGATGGACTGTGCGGCAATGAACCCCACCGCTTCACCGACATCGACAACCTTCCCCGTGGCCAGGTTGCGCCCGTAGCATTTGACGCAGACCCCGTGCCGCGTGCGGCAGGTGAGCACGGAGCGAAAACGAACTTCGGTAATGCCGAGTTTGACAATCTCATCGGCGATGTCCTCGTCGATAAGCTGGTCCTGCTCCACAACAACCTCTCCGGTGTCAGGATGGTAGACCGGTTCAAGGGTAAAACGGCCGATGATCCTCTCTTTGGCCTCATCAAGGGTATGGTCGTGCTCAAGGTACTCACTCAAACTGATGCCCTGTCCCGTACCGCAGTCCTCCTCACGGATGATCACATCCTGGACCACGTCCGCCAGGCGGCGGGTAAGATAGCCGGAGTCCGCAGTTTTCAACGCGGTATCGGCAAGGCCTTTGCGGGCGCCGTGCGTAGAGATAAAGTATTCCAGCACAGTAAGCCCCTCGCGGAAGTTGGCTTTGATGGGCAGGTCGATGATCCGCCCGGCCGGGTCGGCCATGAGGCCGCGCATTCCAGCCAGCTGGGTAATCTGTGATTCATTCCCCCGCGCACCGGAGTGTGCCATCATGTAGATGGGGTTGAGCCTGTCAAGACCCTCCATGAGTGAATGGGTCACTTCATCCTTGGCCTGACTCCAGATTTCAATAACCCGGTCGTAGCGCTCTTTCTCTGTGATCAGCCCGCGCAGAAAATTCTCTTCGGTAGCCCAAACCAGCTCCTCGGCCCGCTGCAAAATTTCCTGCTTGTTCGGAGGTATGACGATATCTTCAATGGCTACGGTCACCCCGGCACGGGTGGCGTAATGGAACCCCAACCGCTTAATCTCATCCAGAATTTCCGCCGTCCGGGTATTGCCATACTTTCGATAACAGCGGAAAACCAGATCTCCAAGGAAATCTTTCTTAATGGCATTGTTCAGCGGTACCTTTTCCAGAACTTTTTCAGGGTTCAACCCGCGCAGCGGAATAAAGTTTTGTTCCGGCAGGAAATCATCAAAATCGGCATTATTGATATACTGAAAGTCAGCAGGAAAAACATCGTTAAAGATAATTTTCCCCACAGTGGTCAGCAAATATTTTTTGCGGCGCACGAAATCGCGCCCCTTAAAACCGGAAACCTTAACAAAAATGCGGGCATGCAGATCGAGATAGCCGAGGCTGTAAGCGTTCAAGGCTTCCTCCGGGTCAATATAGAACCCTCCTTCACCCCTGGCACCCGTCTTTTCCAGAGTGAGGTAGTAGCAGCCAAGAACCATATCCTGTGTCGGTGTGACCACCGGACGGCCATCCTTGGGATTAAGGATGTTTTGGGCCGCAAGCATGAGCAGCCGCGCTTCTGTCTGTGCTTCTGCGGAAAGCGGCACATGGACCGCCATCTGGTCTCCGTCAAAGTCGGCGTTGTAGGCAACACAGACGAGCGGGTGAATCTGAATGGCCCGCCCTTCCACGAGCACCGGCTCGAAAGCCTGGATGCCCAGGCGGTGCAGGGTGGGTGCACGGTTCAATAACACGGGATGGTCCTTGATCACCTCTTCAAGTACATCCCAGACCTCGGGGCGGACTTTTTCGACCATCCTCTTGGCGCTCTTGATATTGTGCGCCAGCCCGTCATTAACCAGCCGCTTCATCACAAAAGGTTTGAATAACTCCAGTGCCATCTCCTTGGGCAGGCCGCACTGATAAAGCTTCAGATCGGGACCGACAACGATCACCGAACGACCGGAATAATCAACCCGTTTGCCCAGGAGGTTCTGGCGAAAGCGGCCCTGTTTCCCTTTAAGCATATCGCTCAACGATTTTAAGGGACGGTTTCCCGGGCCTGTCACCGGCCGGCCGCGCCTGCCGTTGTCGATGAGCGCATCAACAGCCTCCTGAAGCATCCTCTTCTCATTGCGCACAATAATATCGGGGGCCCCCAGATCAAGGAGACGCTTCAGCCGATTGTTCCGGTTGATCACCCGGCGGTAAAGGTCATTCAGGTCAGAGGTGGCAAAACGCCCCCCGTCAAGCTGGACCATGGGCCTCAAATCGGGAGGAATTACCGGAATCACATCGAGGATCATCCAGGATGGATGATTTCCCGATTGACGGAAAGCCTCCACGACTTCCAACCTGCGGGTGGCCCGGATTTTTTTCTGCCCGCTGCAACTTTTAAGCTCTTCGCGAAGCTCGGCAGCAAGATCGTCCGGATTGATCTCTTCGAGCAGCTTTTTCACCGCTTCGGCACCCATATCCGCTTTAAAACCTTTCCCCGCTTTGAAAAGAGGATCATATTTTTCGCGGTATTCACGATACTCCGGCTCCGTTAGCAGCTGCTTTTTGCTCAGGATGGTTTCTCCAGGGTCGATCACCACATAGGAAGCAAAGTAGAGTATCCTTTCCAGGTTGCGCGGAGACATGTCCAGAAGAAGACCCAACCGGCTGGGAATTCCCTTAAAGTACCAGATATGCGAAACTGGGGCGGCCAGCTCAATATGGCCCATTCTCTCGCGGCGCACCTTGGCCCTGGTAACCTCCACCCCACAGCGATCACAGACAATACCGCGATAACGAACCCGTTTATACTTACCGCAGTTGCATTCCCAGTCTTTTTGAGGACCGAATATTTTTTCGCAAAAAAGCCCCTCCCGCTCGGGTTTAAGGGTGCGGTAATTGATTGTTTCCGGCTTCTTTACTTCGCCCCTTGACCAGGCCCGGATTTGCTCGGATGAGGCCAAACCGATCTTTAAGGCATCAAAGCTGTTCACGTCCAAAAAGAAATCGCTCCTTTCGCCGGATTCAAGCGCTAATTATTATTTTTGTGTACTTCCCGGTGTACTGGAGAGGGTCCTGCCTAATCATCTTCATCGTCACCGTCATCCTTTTCAGAGGCATTCTCCATCTCTTCTAGCTGATCCAGGGAGATCTCTTCTATCTCTCCTGCTTCAACTGCTGCATAAGAGAGAGCAACCGGTTCCTTTGTGTTCTGTTCTTCCACATTCTCACCAGCTTTTTGTTCAGCTTCATCATCTTCCGCTGCCGGCTCTGACTCATCATCATCTTCCTCAGGATCAGCTTCATCCTGCCTGACATAAGATTCAAGATCATCATCGGAGCCTGTTTCCAATCCTTCGATATTTACGTCAAGACGGCGATAGTCGGTCTCGTCATCGCCTTCACGGATCTCAACCTCGCCGGCTTCCTCGCTGAGCACCTTGACGTCGAGACAAAGACTCTGCAATTCCTTCACCAGCACTTTAAAGGACTCAGGAACCCCGGGCTCGGGGATATTTTCACCTTTGACAATGGCCTCATAGGTTTTAACCCGTCCGATAACATCGTCAGATTTAACGGTCAATATCTCCTGCAATGTATAGGCGGCCCCGTATGCTTCAAGGGCCCAGACTTCCATCTCCCCGAAACGCTGACCGCCGAACTGGGCTTTGCCGCCCAGAGGCTGCTGCGTCACCAGCGAGTAGGGACCCGTTGATCGGGCATGGATCTTGTCGTCTACAAGATGAGCCAGCTTGAGCATGTAAACATAGCCTACAGTCACATCGTTATCAAAGGGCTCGCCGGTACGTCCATCATAAAGAGAAACTTTGCCGTTTTCCGGTAATCCCGCTTCTCTAAAAGAGGCAAAAACGTCGTCCTCCACCGCCCCGTCAAATACCGGGGAGGCGATGTGAATGCCCAGCGTCTTTGCCGCAAGGCCGAGATGAGTCTCCAAAACCTGACCAATATTCATCCTGGAAGGAACCCCCAGGGGGTTAAGGGCAATTTCAACAGGGGTCCCGTCCGGCAAAAAGGGCATATCCTCTTCCGGAAGAATGCGGGCGATAACCCCCTTGTTACCGTGCCGGCCAGCCATCTTGTCGCCCTCGGAAATTTTCCGCTTTTGAGCTACATAAACGCGTACCAGCTGGTTAACTCCAGGAGAAAGCTCATCGCCGGCCTCCCGGGTGAAAACCTTTACATCAACAACAATGCCCGACTCGCCATGCGGCACCCGCAGAGAGGTATCCCTCACTTCGCGGGCCTTCTCCCCAAAAATAGCACGGAGAAGCCGTTCTTCAGCGGTGAGCTCAGTCTCCCCCTTCGGTGTGACCTTGCCCACCAGAATATCGCCGGAACGCACCTCGGCGCCAATCCGCACAATTCCCTGGACATCGAGATCGCGCAGGGCCTCCTCACCCACATTGGGAATATCACGAGTGATCTCCTCCGGGCCCAGCTTGGTATCGCGGGCTTCCGATTCATACTCCTCTATGTGAATTGAAGTAAAGACATCGTCCTGGACCAGCCTTTCACTGAGCAGGATGGCATCTTCATAATTATAGCCTTCCCAGGGAAGAAAAGCGGTCAGCACATTCCGCCCTAGAGCCAGTTCTCCCTGATTTGTGCAGGCGCCGTCTGCGATTACTTCGCCGGCTTTAGCTGCCTGCCCCCTAGTTACAATAGGATGTTGATTGATACAGGTTCCCTGGTTGGAACGCTTAAATTTTTGCAGGGTGTAGCTATCAAGGCCGCTGTTTCCCCGGGATGAATGGCCCGCTTCAAATCTCTCTCCGGTGCGGCCGTTGATCCTGTAATTCGGCCCCTGGGGATCTTCATCTCGCCGGATGATAATCTCAGTGGAGGTAACCCGGATCACCTCTCCATCAGCGCAGCAGACAATCATCGCTCCTGAATCATAGGCCACTTTCTTTTCCAGACCTGTCCCCACCAGGGGCGCCTCAGTTTGCAGAAGCGGCACCGCCTGGCGCTGCATATTTGCACCCATCAACGCCCGGTTGGCGTCATCGTTTTCCAAAAAAGGGATCAAAGCTGTGGCCACACTGACAAGCTGCTTCGGAGATACGTCCATATAATCAACTTCGTGGGGTTTACGCATCACAGTATCATATTGATAGCGGCAGGTGACCCTGTTACCGACAAAATGGCCCCCGACGTCCAGTTCTGCGTTGGCCTGAGCAATGACATATTTGTCTTCGTCGTCTGCCGTCAGGTAAACAATCTCCCTGGTAACACGTCCGTCTTTTTTATCAACCTTGCGATAAGGAGTTTCAATGAAACCGTAATCATTGATCCTTGCAAAGGTGCTCAGGGAACCGATGAGCCCGATGTTCGGACCTTCCGGCGTCTCGATGGGACAAACGCGCCCGTAGTGAGAGTGGTGCACGTCGCGAACTTCAAAACCGGCCCGTTCGCGGCTCAACCCCCCCGGGCCAAGAGCGCTGAGCCTCCGTTTATGGGTCAACTCCGCCAGGGGGTTTGTTTGATCCATAAACTGGGACAGCTGGCTGCTGCCGAAAAATTCTTTAATTGATGCGATCACCGGACGGATGTTGATCAAAGCCTGCGGTGTAATGGCATCAACGTCCTGGATCGTCATTCTTTCCCTGACCACACGCTCCATCCTCGATAGACCTATACGAAACTGATTCTGAAGCAGCTCGCCGACACCGCGCAGGCGGCGGTTGCCAAGATGGTCGATGTCATCCGCTGTGCCGATACCATCCATGAGGTTCAGAATATAGCCCACAGCAGCCACAATATCGGATGGAACCAGATGCTTTGTCTCCAGATCAACCTTTCCATTGCCGACTATCAGGTTGATATCGCCGCGGTGTCTGATCCTGACCCGGGAGATCCCCAGTTCATCCATCTTCTGTGCGGCCTCTTCATCAACAACCATTCCTTCTGGAAAAAGTATCTTTCCGGTATGCGGCTCGAGGAGAACCTCCGCCAGTTCACGGTCAACAAGGCAATTGGCCATGGAAAATTTTTTATCAACTTTATAGCGGCCTACCTGGGCAAAATCGTAGCGCCTGCCATCAAAAAAAAGCGCCTCGAAAAGCGAGCGGGCATTATCGATATTCATAGGTTCCCCGGGCCTGAGCCTCTTGTATATTTCCAACAGCCCACTTTCCACGGAATCGGTATGATCCTTCTCCAAAACAGCCAGAATCCGGGGATCGTGATCATATAGTTCGAGTATCTCCTGGTTGGTGCCATAACCGATGGCCCGCAAAAGAACGGTTACCAGCAGTTTGCGAGTACGATCAATCTTAACAAAAATACCGTCATTAACATCAGTCTCAAACTCCAGCCAGGTCCCGCGATTGGGTATGATCGTAGCGCTGACCAGCTCTTTGCCTGTGGCTCCAGTAGGATCAGGCTTCTTGTCAAAATAAACCCCCGGAGAACGGACCAGCTGGCTGACAATAACCCGCTCCGCTCCATTAATAATGAAGGTGCCGTTTTCCGTCATCTTGGGGAAATCCCCCATAAAGACCTCCTGCTCCTTAACCTCCCCTGTTTCCTGGTTGATCAGGCGGACATTAACCTTTAAGGGAACCGCGTAAGTAGCATCTCTCTCTTTACATTCATCCACCGAATATTTTGGTTCCCCCAGGGTGTAATTAAAAATTTCCAGAACCAGATTGCCGGTGAAATCCTTGATCGGTGAGATATCTTTGAAAATTTCACCAAGGCCTTTCTGAAGAAACCAATCGTAAGAGCTGCGCTGGACATCAATGAGATTGGGAAGGTCGAGAACCTCCAGAATACGGGCGTAACTCCGCCGTTCTCTCCCGCCAGAAGCAACCTGAATAGACATAAACAGACATCACTCCCCTAGACCTGGTTGATTGATTGAATCAAGTCGGAAGCCTGGCCAGAAAAACTAATAGGCATTCTATTATTGTTTCCTTTTGGGCATATAGTTATACCGAAGACCAAAATATACGGGCAGCTTCTTCACTACTGGACATTCTAAGATATTATCACATTTATATGGGGCTGTCAAACATAAATGAAATAATTTTCGGGAAAAATTCGATGGGGAATACCGCCCGCCCCCACAGGAACGGGCGGCTGTTACTATTTTAGCTCCACAGAACCTCCGGCCTCTTCGATCTTGGCCTTGAGCGCTTCTGCTTCCTCCTTGCCGATCTTCTCTTTCACAGGTTTCGGCGCATTGTCTACCAACTCTTTCGCCTCTTTAAGTCCCAACCCGGTAATCTCGCGCACAACCTTGATCACCTGGATCTTCTTCTCACCAGGTCCCGTAAGGACGACATCAAATTCATATTTTTCTTCTTCTGCCGCTTCGGCCTGGGCACCGGCAGGGGCGGCCGCAACTGCAAGCGGGGCGGCCGCGCTGACCCCGAATTCCTCTTCAAGGGCCTTGACAAGCTCTGAAAGCTCCACTACAGTCATCCCCTTGACAATTTCCAGAATCTCGTTCACCTTGGACATTTAATCTTCTCCTTTAATTATTCATTTTCAATCCATTTTTCTATGCAGTTTCCTTTAGGCGGCGGACCGCATCAAAAGCATAAACCAGCTGGCGGATATTAGCCTGAAGAACACCCACAAGGCCTGCCAAAGGCGCCTGGAAACCTCCACAAACCTGGGCAAGCAGGATCTCCCGGGGCGGTATTTCTCCCAGCGCCTTTATCTGCAGAGGTTCCAGAGACTGTCCCGATAAAAAACCTCCTTTTATGGAAAGCGCTTCGTGCTCCCGGCTGAACTCAAGAAGAACCCGCGCCGCTCCGACAGGATCAGCGACAGTGTAAGCTATCGCAGTGGGCCCTTCAAGATGGATTTCCAGCTCTTCAAGACCGATCTTCCGGCATGCAAGCCTGGTGAGTGTGTTTTTCACCACACGATAATTGCACTGCTCGGCTTTAAGACGGCGACGCAGATCTGTCACAGCAGCCACATTGAGACCGCGGTAATCTGCTGCAATGATCAACTCAGCTTCCTTAAGTTCACGGGCTATTTCTTCAATAAATTCTTCCTTGGCCTTTCTGGTAATCAAGTGATTCACCTCCTTGTCCCCCCTGGGGGAAGATTACGCCGGCGGAAACGGTAAAAAATAAAGGCTTTCCGTTTACGGAAAGCCTGCTCACCAACATTCATATTCTGGTAAACGCCGGCATCTTTCCTCGGCAGGCGGCCTCGAGAGCCATTAAACTTCAGTGCCTGCTGTCTACGGAATCACATGCAATATTTATCCAACTATTCTTATCAGGTTATCTCAATCCCGAACCGGGTCCTACTTGCCCGGAGCAGCGGCTTTCTGCGGGCTGATCCTGATCCCCGGCCCCATCGTCGAGCTCACACTGATAGCTTTCAAATACTGTCCTTTGGCAGCCGGTGGCTTCGCTTTCAGCAAAGCCTCAATGACGCTGTTAAAGTTATCCTGAAGCTGCTCCGGCCTAAAAGAGACCTTTCCAATGGGCACATGGACATTCCCAGCTTTCTCGGTGCGAAATTCCACTTTCCCCGCTTTGATCTCCTCGATAGCCCGGCTCAGATCGAAAGTAACCGTGCCGCTTTTCGGGTTGGGCATTAACCCCCGCGGGCCGAGTATTTTGCCGAGCTTGCCCACCGTCCCCATCAGATCAGGGGTGGCCACAGCCACGTCAAAATCAAGCCAGCCTCCCTGGATCTTCTCAGCCAACTCTTCAGCGCCAACTAGATCAGCACCAGCCGATTCGGCCTCTTTAGCCTTATCGCCCTTGGCAAAGACCAGTACACGTACACTTTTACCGGTGCCGTGGGGCAGGAGCACAGATCCCCGGACCTGCTGATCGGCGTGCTTCGGATTAACCCCCAGCCGGACAGCAAGTTCAACGGTCTCGTCAAAGGCTGCTTTACTGCACTCCTTGACCAGCGCTAGCGCCTTTTCAGGATCGTAATGCTCTTCCCGATCGATCTGTTGCCTTGCCTCTAAATATTTTTTACCATGTTCAGCCATCATTTTCCCTCCTGTGGTCCCTGCGGGCGCTGCGTCCCTCCCACATTTGTCGATCCCCGTACCACCTTAACAGGCAGGTGAGCAGTTTACGGTTCGATCGTAATACCCATACTGCGGGCAGTCCCTTCAATGATCCGTGTGGCCGCCTCAATATCGTCGGTGTTCAAATCCTCCATCTTGGATTTGGCAATCTCAATGACCCTGGCCCGCGGTACTGCCGCCACCTTTACCCGGTTCGGTTCACCAGAAGCCTTTTCCAGCCCTGCCGCTTTTTTTAGCAGCACCGAGGCCGGCGGTGTTTTAGTGATAAAGGTAAATGAACGGTCCTCATAAACCGTAATCTCAACCGGGATGATCAACCCGGTATCCTTTGCCGTCCTCTCGTTGAATTCTTTGCAGAAAGCCATGATATTCACGGCATGCTGGCCCAGTGCCGGACCCACCGGTGGTGCAGGTGTGGCTTTGCCCGCCGGTATTTGCAACTTGGCCATTCCAATAATTCTTTTCTTTCTCGCCATAAATACTACCTCCCGGGGCAGGTGTTGTCGCTCAGTATTTCTCTACCTGATGAAACCCAAGTTCAACGGGTGTTTCCCGGCCAAACATGGATACGAGAACCTTGACCGTGCCCTTTTCCTGGTTAATCTCTTCAACTGAACCCTCAAAATTCTTGAAGGGTCCGCTGATCACTCGAACAACCTGGCCTACCTCAAAATCAATGCGCGCTTTACCTTCTGCAGCCATGCCCATCCGGCGCATGATCCGATTTATCTCTTTTTCACTTAACGAAACCGGTTTGGAACCGGGCCCCACAAACCCGGTCACACCGGGCGTGTTGCGAACCACCGACCACGAATCGTCATCGAGGACCATTTCCACCATAACGTAGCCCGGGTATACCTTTTTCTCCACTGTCCTTTTCTGACCACCCTTGCTGGTGATCTCCTTTTCAGTAGGGACCAGAATCCTGAAGATACGATCTTTCATATTCATCGATTCTACCCGGCGGGCCAGATTGGTTTCAACCCTGTTTTCATAACCGGCATAAGTATGAATAACATACCATTTTTTAGCCGCATTTTCCGTATCTGTTTGTGTTTCCATGGAAAAAGGAGAGCCTGGAAGCCTCTCCGACATCTCACTCCTTCAGCAGATTAGACCCTGTTAACGCTGGATCACTAAACGCAAAACTGCCAAAAATACTGTGTCCAGCCCCCAGAAGAGTATCCCGAAGAGCAGTACAGCAAATACCACTACCCCCGTATAAACAAAGAACTCTCTCTTGCTGGGCCATTGGACTTTTTTTAGCTCCAGGCGCACCTCATGCAGGTATTTTACTAGTTTATGGATCAGTTTCATAGAGCTATAACCTTTCCTGAAAAAGATCAGGGTCTTTCCACAAATTACTACTTAGTTTCTTTGTGCAACGTATATGCTTTGCATCGGGAACAGTACTTCTTCATTTCCAGGCGTTCAGGGTTATTTTTCTTATTTTTTCGGCTGCTGTAATTTCTCTCCTGGCACTCTGTACAGGCCAAATGTATCGTTACTCGCATTTGATCCACCTTCCATGCATCCCAATCTACCACAAACCCGCCAGGCCTGTCAATAAAAATTCAGGCCCCAATCAAAGTAAAAGGGCGGGTGGTCTATCCCCCGCCCCGCCGACATTATTCGACTATCCCGTTACCTCTGTGACCACTCCGGCGCCCACGGTGCGGCCCCCCTCGCGGA
>CAZQEV010000041.1:9926-11757 GCA_964592135.1 uncultured Syntrophomonadaceae bacterium | reverse complement strand
CAGGCCCACAAGGCGGTAGAGGCGGCGCACCTCGGCGCCGCTGAGGGGGCGGTATGTTCCCCTTTCAAGCCCCGCGGCGGAGAGAAATGCAAACCCCGTCCGGCGCAGCTCCACCACGGGATGGCCCGCTGCGGCGCACATCCGTTTAAGCTGCCTTTTGCGCCCCTCGATGAGCGCGATCTCCAGCAGGGCGCCGCCGGGAAGGCGGCGGAGCAGCCTTACTTTCGCCGGGGCGGTGATCCCATCTTCCAGGACCATTCCCCGGGCCATTCCGGCCAGCGTTTCAGCGGCCGGCACCCCCTTGACGCGAACGCGGTATCTCTTCTCCACGCCGAAGCGGGGGTGGGTGAGGCGGTAAGCGAGCTCGCCGTCATTGGTGAGCAGCAGCAGCCCCGTTGTGTCGAGATCAAGACGCCCCGCAGGGTAGAGGCGGGCCGGGATCGCGCCGAGCAGATCCATGACCGTAGGCCGGCCCCGGGAGTCGGAAACGGTCGAGAGATAGCCGGCGGGTTTGTCCAGAAGCAGGTACAGTTTCTCGGCAACCGGCGCCACCTTGCAGCCGTCAACAGCAACATCATCTTCCGGCCCGACGCGGTGCTGGGGCAGGGTGACCACACTGCCGTTGACCTTCACCCGGCCCGCGGCGATGATCGCTTCGGCTTTGCGGCGCGAGGCCACGCCGGCCAGGGAGAGATACCGGGAGAGGCGCATCTATTCCAACCCCTTTTTTCATAAAGTCAGCGGCCCGGAACCGCCGCCCCGCCACTGACCCGTGATCCGCCCCGGTGAATGCCGCCGGAGAAGGCAAAGTTACTTACTCCGGTGCCTGGCACCGGAGCAAGTAACTTTTGTTGTAATTTCCTTTTCCTTTTGGGCCGGCGTGAGCGGTACACTGATTATTGCAGTTTATGATCTCTTTTGCAAGGAAGGGTTTGCGGCGAATATCCCGAGCAGGCCGAGCCCTTGGAGGCGGCGGCCGATGGCGGCGGGGTCGGTGCTGTAGAGTTTTTGCCGCTGGAGGTGCTCCCACAGGGGGCCCCCGGAGAGGCTGTAGACAATCTCAGAGAGCCCGCATTTTTCGCCGCGCCCCGCATTATAACCGGTCAGAGCGATGAGTTCGCTGCAAACGCAGCCCCGCGGCAATTCCAGCGGCTCTTCCCCCCGGCTCAGGCGCCAGGCATTGTAACCGGCCAGGGTGCCGGTGACCATCGCTTCGGTATGGCCCAGGCTCAGGCCGGCTCTCTCGCCGGCGGCAAAGAGGTTTTTTAGCGGGGGCACGAGCAGGCGCCCGTCGCGCTCGATGATGCCGCTGAAGCGGATGGAGTTGCCCCGGCCCCCTCCCAGGGGATCGCGGAATACGGCCTCTTCAAAACCGCTCAGGCGGCGCAGGATGGAAAGGGGCATGTAGGGCACCATCATTTTGATAGCGCCGGTGTCGAGGAGGATGAGGTTGTGGGCATAGGCCTCGGAGCTGTACTGGCGGCAGGCTTTTATCTGGATGGTGAGGCTGCTCTGCGGGGTCAGCGCCCGGGGAGGCAGCGGTATGACCACCACCCCTTTTTCTCTCACCTCAGCCAGCAGCCCCCTGTCAAGCGACGCCGGCTCCAGCTCGCAGGATCCGCTGAAATAGCCCGGAGCGCCGCCCCGCCGCAGGATCGCCCTCTCCGCAGCCCCGGCCTTCACCGCTATGCTCACCCGGGGCCCGAAGGTGGGGCAGCGGTAGATGCACATGGCGCAGCCGTTGCCGAAGCGGCTGCAGTTGCCGGGCGGGCCGGCGGTGCCCCCGGCATCGATAAAAACCGTCCCCCGGAGCAGCAGTTCCTTCCCCTTC
>CAZQEV010000041.1:0-9826 GCA_964592135.1 uncultured Syntrophomonadaceae bacterium | reverse complement strand
GGTGCCCCCGGCATCGATAAAAACCGTCCCCCGGAGCAGCAGTTCCTTCCCCTTCTCCTCCCCATCCCCTCCCCTCTTCCCTTCCCCCTCTCCCTGCAGCACCCGGAGAGCCTCGATGGTCCCATCCCTGGTGAGCACATCAACAGCCCGGCTCTGGCGCAGCAGCCTGACCCCGGATTCGAGAAGAAGCTTCTCCACCGGAAGTTCGACCCTCTCCACATCGTAGAGGGAGGCATGGCGGTGTCCGGGGAAATCGATTCCTCTATGGCGCGCTGCGGCATCGGTGATGGCGATGAGCTCGCCCGCCCCCATGAGCTTCAGCTCCTCGGCGGCGGTGTAGCGTCCGTTGTTGCGCATGATCCCTCCGACCAGCCCCGAGGCGAGCAGGCGATCCGTCCGCTCCACAAGGGTTACGGGCAAACCTTTCTTCGCCGCCGCCAGGGCCGCCGCACAGCCGGCCCAGCCGCCGCCGACCACAACAAGGTGTTCGCGCTGTTCATTCAATGTGACGGTGCCTCCAGATCTCCAGCTTAACGCTCAACCGAATACCATCCGGCAGACGGCAATGGCCGCAATGAAGCCGCCCAGGTCCGCCAGCAGCCCCGCGGCCGGAGCGTGGCGGCTGCGGTTTATGCCCGCTGCGCCGAAGTAGACGGTGAGAATATAGAACGTTGTCTCCGTGCTCCCCATCATGGTGGAGGCCATCCGCCCCGGCAGGGTGTCGGCCCCCTGCCGCTCCAGGATATCGGAGACAATGGCCAGGGAGGCGCTCCCGGAAAGGGGGCGCATCACCGCCAGGGGCAGCACCCCGGCGGGCACCTGAAACCGGTTCAGAAGCGGCGCCAGGCAGTCGGCCAGAATGTCCATGGCGCCGGAATCCTGAAAAAGGGTAATCGCCACCAGCATGGCCACAAGGTAGGGGATGAGGCGCACTGAGATGAGAAAACCCTCTTTAGCCCCTTCGATGAACCTCTCGAAAAGATCGACCCGGCGCCGGAGTGAGCCCAGGATGGCGGCAACGATGAGCAGGGGGATCAGCCAGACTGCCAGGAAATCTATGACCCGGGCCACCGTTAAAGTTTAACCTTCCTTCTCAGCAGGCGATCTGCCAGCAGCGCCACCGCCGTGGAGCAGAGCGTGGCCAGAATCGTGGCGCCCAGGATGTCGGCGGGATTTGCGGCCCCCGCCGCCGCCCGCAGGGCGATCACCGTTGTCGGTATCAGGGTGATGCTGGAGGTGTTGACAGCGAGAAATGTGCACATCTCATCGGAAGCGGTTTCGCCCAGGGGGTTTATCTTCTGCATCTCCTCCATGGCCTTGATTCCGAAAGGAGTAGCCGCATTGCCCAGTCCGAGAACATTGGCGCTTAAATTCATTAAGATGGCGTTCATCGCCGGATGCCCCGCCGGCAGCCGGGGAAAGAGCAGCCGCGCCAGGGGACGGAGCAGCCTGTTTAAAAGTTCCATGATCCCGGAGGATTCAATCAATTTCATCATGCCCAGCCAGAATGTCATGGTCCCGACAAGCCCCAGGGCCACTTTGACGCCGCTCCCCGCCGCAGAAAATATTCCCGGTGTTATTGCCGCCATTTCGCCGCGCAGTGCTGCGGTCAAAATGGAGATGAGGATGAGCGCCGCCCAGAGATAGCCCATCACTTCCCCGCCCCCCCGCGGGCCAGCGAGCTGAGCAGATCTGAAAAATGACTGAAAAATCCCCTTCTCTCAACGGGGCGGCCGGAATAGAGCCCGGCCCGGATCATGGGCCGCTCTCCCAGGCAGAGCTCCACTTCGCCTATCTCCGCCCCGGCCGGCAGGGGCGCTCTGATCGCCTCATCCAGAATGATCCTGCAGTGCAGGGTCTTCTCTTCGCCGGGCAGGAGCGGCAGGTAGAGATCTTCTTTTACTACCGCCTCCGCCCGGCAGTTCCCTTTGTATACCGGGGCGGTGCAGAGAAGCTGCCCCCGGTAGAATATCCGGCAACGCCTGTAGTGTTCATACCCGTAATCGAGCAGGGCGGCGGCATCTTCCCACATCTGCGGTGCATTCAAAACAACGCAGACAAGCTGCCACCCCTCGCGGGTGGCGGAGCCGACAAAACAGCGTCCCGCCTCGGTGGTCCAGCCGGTTTTCACCCCGTCGCCGCCGGGATAGAGCTCCAGCAGCCGGTTCTGGTTGCCCATCACCCGGTCCCAGGGGCGGCCGGGCCAGGAGATCGTCCAGGTGGATGTGGCGACAACCTGGCGGAAGCGCTCGTTCTGCAGCGCCCGGCAGGTGATCAGCCCCAGGTCACGGGCGGTGCTGTAGTGGTAGCCGCCGGGCAGGCCGTGGGGGTTGGAGTAGAGCGTATCCCCCGCTCCCAGGGCGGCGGCCTGCTCGTTCATCATCTGCACAAAATTTTTCTCCGTTCCTCCGATGTGCTCGGCGATGGCCACAGCAGCGTCATTACCCGAGCGGAGCATTAATCCGTATATGAGCTCGCCCAGCATCTTCTTCTCGCCCCTCTCCAGCCAGATGGAGGAGCCCTCTGTTTCCGCCGCCTTGCGGCTCACCCTGACGGAATCCTCCTCGCAGCCCCGCTCCAGGGCCAGCAAGGCCGTCATGATCTTGGTCGTCGATGCTATGGGCAGGCGGCGGCGGGCCTCTTTGGCCCAGAGAACCCTGCCGCTTTCCCGGTCCATCAGAATTGCCGCCAGGGCGCTGATGTCGGGTTCTTCCGCCGCCAGCGCCGGGACAAAGGAGGGGGAAAGCACCAGAAGGAATACTGCTGTAAAGACTGCCCGCCGCAATAGCCGCACCGCACTCGCCCCCGGGAGGAAATAGAGGAACCGGTATGGTTCATAAATATTCCCGCGGCGTTGATTTTATGTTTTTGACTGCGGGCCGGAAAAGGGATACAGGGCCCGGGCTTACCTGTAACGCCCGGAGCCGGTTTCCTCTTCCCGGGTGCGGCGGACCTCGCCGCCGCGCCGGTTGAAGGCCTCCTGGATCTGCTCGATCACCTGGGGGGCCATGTCGATGAGCCGGTCGAGCATGGCGTGGCGGTCCACGGGCAGGAGCCGCACCTGCCCCTGTCCCGCAACCAGGAAGGCAACAGGCTGCACCGAAACGCCGCCGCCGCTGCCGCCGCCAAAGGGCAGTTCAGCCTGGTTGTTGTTGTGATTGGAGCCGGTGCCGGCTTTAGCGCCGTTGAGCTGCTGCTCAAATTCCGTCCCCCCGGCGGCAAAGCCGAATGTAACCCTGGAGATGGGAATGATCACGCTGCCGTCGGGCGTCTCCACGGCATCTCCGACGATCTTGTTTACATCGACCATCTCTTTCAGATTCTCCATGGCGGTTTTCATGAGACTTTCAATGGGATGATGTTCCACTGCCCGCACCTCCTGTTGTTTTGACGATGTGCCACAATTTCAACCACCGGTAGAGAGCGAGGGCCGCCTCGCCCTCCCAGCGCAGCCGCATCTCCGCCGGCCTGAAAAGGGGTCTGATCTGAAATCTCGGCCTCGCTGTCACGGAAAAATACTCCTGAAGCAGCCCGGAAAGAATACCGCCAAGAGCCCAGCATCCGCCGGCGGCCAGCCCCGTCAGGGCCGGATCATCCCAGCCCCACGACAGCTCCAGATCGAAGTGCGACCAGGTGATCTTCTTGAGCAGGGGCGCAGCCTGACGGCGCAGCGAGAGAAGCCCGGACATATTTTCGGGATGGAAAACATCCCCCGCCCACCTCATCCGGCGGGCCATTTTTTGCAGTTGCGCCGGCGCTACCCTGATCTTACCTGCAGCCAGATGCCAGGTGAACTCACTGCCTGCGGCCTCCTTTTTCCACAGTTCCAGGCGCAGGCACAAGAGCCCCAGCCCCAGGCGCAGGCTGATCTGATCCTTTCTATTCTCTCTAAGGTAGCGCACGAATATGCGCAGCGGCAGCAGGAGCAGTATCCCCGTAAGCAGCAGGGAGCCGGATCCCGCCAGCAGCAGCCAGGCCCACCAGGCCATAAACGCTTGCCCCCGATTCAGTTATTCATGACCATCGATATTCTATATTCTAGCCTTTAATGGGAAAATGTAGCGAGGCAGGGCCCCGGGGTTTTACCGTTGGTCGGGAGTAAAAAGTGATATTTCAAGACCTGGCCCCATTTTCTTGATGCCTCTGGGGTTAGCCCAGGGGCGGCAGATCTTGCAGGCCGCTCAGGCCGAAGTACTTTAAAAAATCGGGAGTGGTTTTGTAGATGAGGGGGCGGCCGGGTCCTTCCTTGCGGCCGCTGATGCGGATGAGTTTGCGCTTCAAGAGGTTGTCGAGGATATGTTCGCAGCGGACACCGCGCACCGCTTCGATCTCCATGCGGGTGAGCGGCTGCCTGTAGGCGATGATGGCCAGTGTCTCCAGGGCCGCCGGCGAAAGGATGCCGGCCTCTCCCTCGCCCAGCGCCTGCTCCAGGTAGGGCGCCAGTTCCGGCGCGCTGCCCATCTGGTAGCCCCCGGCAATGGCGAAGATGCGCAGGCCGCGCCCCTGCTGTGCAAACTCCTGCTGCATCTCCTCGATCAGTCCGCGCACCTCTTCGGGGCTGATATCCAGGGCGGCAGCCAGCCTGTCCGCTCTCACCGGCTCCTCTTTCACAAAGAGGATGGCCTCAATTAGCGCCTTGTATTGATCAGGTTCCACTGCTTTTCTCCTTTGCCGGTCTCACCAGGATGGGACCGAATGGTTTTTCCTGCAGCAGGATCACCTTGCGCAGCCGGGCCAGCTCCAGTAAAGAGATGAATGTCACGAGCATCTCCCAGAGCCCTTTCTGCCGGAGAAAGGAGCGGAAGGGAAGCGTGCGTCCGCTGTGCTCCAGCAGGGCGCAGATGTAAGCGCTCTGATCGCTCACCGGCAGATCGTCGACAAGGTCGATCACCGGCGTGATCGAGCGGGCCGCGGCGGCGGCCTCGAAACGGTTCATGATCTCGCCGAGCAGGTAGGCTCCCTCCCAGTAGGTGTAATAGGACTGCTGCTGCTGTTCCGCCCCCGAGAGGATCACAATTTTTTCACCGGCGGTGGAGCGTAAGAATACTTTTTGCTGCTCCTGGGCGAGCCCGGCAAGCAGGCCGCCCGCTTCCTTGAAGAGGCGATATTCCTCCAGCCTCAGGAAGAGTTCTTCGGGGCTGTTGATCCGGAAGAGCTCCTCGTCCTCCTCCTCTTCTTCCCCGGCAGCCAGGGGCGGCCGGGGCAGCAGCATCTTCGATTTCAAGCGCAGGAGCGTCGCCGCCATGACCAGGAATTCGCTGGCAATATCGAGGTTCAGTTCGCGCATGGAATGCAGGTAGGCGAGGTACTGCTCCGTGATGGAGGCGATGGAAACAGACCAGATATCGAGCTCCGCTTTCTTCACCAGGTGAAAAAGGAGATCAAAGGGCCCCTCGAAAACGGGCAGCTTGATGGTGCAGGTGTCGTGCTGCGTCATCAGATTCCCATGGCCCCGCGGACAGCCTCCAGGGTGGCGCCGGCGGCTTTCCGCGCTTTCGCTTCGCCACCGGTGAGAACCTCCTCAAGGTAGGCGGGGTTCCCCTCGAGCCGGCGCCGCTTTTCATGGATGGGAGCCATGAATTCCACAAGCCTGTGCGCCAGCAGCTCTTTGCACTGAACGCAGCCGATCCCCGCAGTGCGGCAGCCCGATTCGATCTCCGTTATTTCCGCCGCATTGAAGATCTGCTGAAAGCGGTAGAGGGTGCAGACTTCGGGACGCCCGGGATCGCGCCGCCGTTCCCGCTGCGGATCGGTAATCATGCGGCTCACCTTTTTCTTGATCACCTCCGGGGGATCGGAGAGGGCAATGTAGTTGTCATAGCTCTTGCTCATCTTGCGGCTGTCGATTCCCGGCAGCAGGGTCTGCTCCCCCAGCAGCGGCTCCGGTTCGGGAAGGATCTTCCCATATAGATAATTGAAGCGGCGGGCCACCTCGCGGGTGATCTCCAGGTGAGGCAGCTGGTCTACACCCACGGGGACGGCATCGGCGCGGTAGGCCAGGATATCGGCCGCCTGCAGCAGGGGATAGCCCAGAAAGCCGTAGTTGTTGATCTCCTTGCCCTCAAGCTCGCGGAGCTGCTCCTTGAAGGTGGGGCAGCGCTCCAGCCAGGCGATGGGGGTGATCATGGCCAGGAGCAGGAAGAGCTCGGCATGCTCCTTTATCTCGGACTGGCGGAACAGGACCGCCTTTTCGGGGTCAAGGCCCACGCTGAGCCAGTCGAGGACCATGTCCCGGCTGTTCTCTTTGAGGTCCCGCGATTCGGCGTAGCCTGTTGTGAGGGCGTGCCAGTCGGCAATAAAGTAGTAGCAGCGGTATTCATCCTGCAGCTCGATCCAGTTTTTCAGGGCGCCGACATAGTTGCCCAGGTGAAGCCGGCCGCTGGGCCGCGCTCCGCTGACTATAATTTTTTTTCTTGCTATTGGTTCCGCTTTGCTCATTTTTTCACTCCTCAAGTTAAACCCAGAACAAAAAGGACAAATGTTTCCATGGCATTATACATGTACTGAAAGAGAGGCACAATGATCTGCCCGATGGCTCCGCTGAAGATGAGCACCATGAGAATAACGGGCGCGTAAGGCTCGATCCGGCGGAAAAAGGAGGCGATGTTGTCGGGCGCCAGGGAGGTCAGTATCTTCGAGCCGTCCAGCGGAGGAATGGGAATAAGGTTGAAGACCCCCAGAAGCACATTGAAAACTGCCAGGGTCCTCATGAACTGCAGGTAGGGTGTCCATAAAAATCCCGCCATGGCGGGGATGTAGAGCAGGAAAAGAGCGACCAGGGCGAGGATAAAATTAGCCAGGGGGCCGGCAAAAGAGACCCAAAGCATACCCGAGCGGTAATCGCGAAAATTGTAGGGGTTGATGGGCACCGGTTTTGCCCAGCCGAAACCGAATATGAGCAGGGCGATGGTGCCGATGGGGTCAAGGTGGCGGATGGGGTTCAGGCTGAGCCGACCCAGGCTCTTGGCAGTGGGGTCCCCAAAATGATAGGCCATCCGGCCGTGAGCATACTCGTGAAAGGTGATCGCCAGCAGGAGAGCCGGAATGCGATAGAGTAACTCTATGATGCTGTCGGGAAACATGCTCTACTCCTCCCTTCGCCGCTCCAGGTATGATTCCACAAATTCAAGCTCTTCATCATAGCTGCGCAGCTCCCCGTCAAGAACCGCCTGCCGCAAGGCGCTCAAGATCTCCCCAAAGAGAGGGCCGGGCTGCAGGCCCAGCTCTTTCAGGGCGCCTCCCCTGAGCCGCGGCCGCACATGCTGCAGGCTTTCAAGGTAGAGCCTGACGTTGTCCTGCAGGTTGCGGTTTCTCGCCAGGGCATAGAGCAGGAGCAGCGCCTCGGGGGAGAGGGGATCGAGTCTGTTCACCAGGGTGCTGGGGCGGAGGCCGGCGCCGCCCTCGCCGGAGAGCTCTTCCAGCAGGGGCGGGACTTCGCGGCAGCCCTGCAGAACCGCTCCGGCCCGCTCGCGCGACAGGCCCAGCCGCCGTAAAATGGCATGCCGGTCCTGCTGGTCCATGCCCAGAAGGAGTCCGCAGAGGTAGACGAGCTCTTTATCGGGAGGGCTGCGCCATTCCCGCAGTTCCGCCCAGGCCAGCGTTTCGCTGATGCGGTTAAGGCGCTGCCAGGTTTCATGGTCGGGCGAAAGGCGGGGATAGATGAACTCCAGAATACCCAG
Source organism: uncultured Syntrophomonadaceae bacterium (assembly GCA_964592135.1). Lineage (GTDB taxonomy): Bacteria > Bacillota > Dethiobacteria > DTU022 > DTU022 > JAAZIN01. Next base: position 2,147 of record CAZQEV010000041.1, on the reverse strand, counting down.
CTCCTGAAGCCGCATCAGAACTGCCGCCGGATCGTCCTCCTCGTAGATGAGGCTGATCTCCCGGGCCAGGCGGCGCCGGCTGACCTTGTCGAGGACCCTGCTGCGCAGCGCTTTCTCGATCAGTGCCAGGGTGTTCTCTTCAATGCTGAAGCCGAAGCGCTGCTCAAACCTGACGGCGCGAAGCAGCCGCAGCGGATCATCTACAAAACTGAGATGATAGAGGGTGCGGATCACGCCGCGGCTCAGATCATCCCGGGCGTTGAAAAAATCATAGAGCTGCCCGAAGGATTGGGGCAGTATGGAGCAGGCCAGAGTGTTTACGGTGAAGTCGCGCCGGTAAAGATCGCTTTTCAGGCTTTCAGTGCTCTCCACCTGCGGCAGCGCCGCCGGTGAGGCATACAACTCCTGGCGCGCCGTGGCAAAATCAAGGCGGAGCCCCTCTTCCAAAAATATTGAAGCGGTGCCGAATTGCTCGAATACTTTCAGTTTGCCGCCCAAAAATCTGACCATCTCCCCGGCAAAGGCGGCGGCATCGGGGATGACCACAAAATCGAGATCTTTGGAGAGGGCGGCTCCCAGGAGAAGATCGCGAATCGCTCCGCCGACGAGATAGATGGATGCGCCCGCCAGCGCCGCCCGCTGCCCCATCAAAAGAAGGCGGCTCTGCCAGAGCGAAGGGAATTTTTCCCGGATGAGCGCATCGAGATTGTCGATGGCTGTGGGCGCCGGGTTGTTTTCTGTTTTCACAAGGCTGCCCCTGGGCGCAGGAGAGCATAAGCGGCGATCGAGCCGGTAAAGGTAGCGCAAAATATCGATGGGGGTAACCATCCCCAGGGGCTCGCCTTCATCACCGGCGACGACGATCTGTCCCGTTTTCTTCTCCACAAAAGCGCGGCGCAGTGCGGTTACAGATTCCTGCGGGCCTGCCGTAACGGGATGGCGCCGCATGAACTCCTGCACCGGAGTATCGCCAAAGCCGCTGCGCAGGGCTTTCTGCAGCTCTCTCCGGGTGATCATGCCGGCAACTTTCCCCTCCTCCAACACCGGACAGGCGCTGTATCCTTCGGATTCCAGATACTCGCCGGCCCGGGTCACGCTCCAGGCGGCAGCGGCCGCGGCAACGGGTGTGGTGGCTATTTGGATGGCGGTAGCGAAAGGCGGCAGGTATCTCTCCAGCAGTTCGAGCAGCTGCTCCTTAAAAGCGGCGATCTCTTCTATCTTTGTTTCCGTGGTCACTGCCCGGCGGTGCCCTTTGGCGCCCAGGGGGGCCAGCAGCAGCGGCAGATCGAGATCATCGGCCGCGGTCCGTGCATCCAGGTAAAATGCGCCCCCGGGCAGTGCAACAATGATCAGAGCCAGATCGATCTCTTCGATCTGCTGCAGGCGGCGGATCAGCACCCCCAGGCCCCCGATCTGTTCCGCCGCCTGCACCGTTGCCAGCAATATTCTACGATCACAGATCTCAAAAAGCTCACTTGATTCCAGCAGTTTCACCAGGAGGTGTTCCCGCGCTCCCGCCGGGGGGGCTTGTAGATATTCCTGGAACAGATCCAGGTTGATCCCCTGCTCCCAGAGATAAGCGGCGGCGGCGGCGTCTCGCGACGTTGTGCCGGCGCCTGTCAGCGAAGCGGTATCGCGGTAGATTCCCAGAAGCATGAGCGTGTTTTCCAATTCGCTCAGCACGATCCGGCGCCGGCGGATCTCTTCCAGCAGCAGCGTTGTGACCGCCCCCACAGGCTCCACCCGGATCTCGCTTCCCTCGAGATCGTCGGGAGAAGGAGGATGGTGATCGTAGATATGCACCTCGCGTGCCCTTTCCACCAGGGGCAGAAAAAGGCCGATGCTGCTTCGCCGCCTTCCGTCAACAATAACCGCGATCTCCGCCGCAGAGTGCTCTTCCACTCCGGCGTCTATTTTTACCGGGAGCTGATCCCCATATTCTTCAATAAAACGGGCTGCGTCGGGCTGGATTTTCTCAGGCGCCAGAGCATGACTCCCGGGATATAGTTTTGCTGCCGCCACCAGCGCCGCCAGAGCATCGAAATCCGCATCATTATGTGTCAATATGATCGTCAAGCCGCCAACCACCGTCACCCTTATTCCCTGAATGGATCCATACCTCATAGATTATACCATAAAGCATGGAT
>CAZQEV010000040.1:0-12045 GCA_964592135.1 uncultured Syntrophomonadaceae bacterium | reverse complement strand
CTCTCCCCGGGCATGATCTCCCGGGGAATGCCGAAAGTGAGACCCTTAAACTGCACCTAAAAAACCTCCCCTGTATATTAATTCGATGTTGCATTATAATACATTGTAATATTCCAACGATTACCGATCTTCTACCAATTGATGATCTTCTATAATATGATATAGAATCCTGTTTTCAAACGGTATCTTCTTTCTTCAGTATCTGCTCCGGACCTCTCCGGTTGGCGAGCAGATCTATGCCGTAGGCGGCCAGCCTGGTGATGAGGAAAGCCAGGCTGAAACGGATCAGTATGATTATCAGGGGGTTTGCGCCAAAAGCGGTGAATAAGAGAGTATCCTCAATTAAAGAGTGGCCGATGCTCAGGAAAATACCGATAAGCAGAAGATCCCTTTTCTCCAGGCAGCCTTCCCGGGCGCAATCTATAATCAGAGCAGAACCGAGGACAATTCCAAAGAAGATACCGGCAAGCAGTGGAAAAGCCGCTTCCAGGGGCAGGGTTAAAAAATCCAGCACCACTTTGATCCTCTTGGAAAGCAGCTCTATAATTTTGTAATGGCGGGCGATTTCCACCACTGTCATGACGGGAATTAAAAAGAGGGCTATTCGCAGGATGGTCAAAGCACCGCCGGTCAGTCCCTCGATGAGTACAGTGAGCACGATTTGCATGATCCTAGCCCCCGATGGCCCTGTACAGTGCATTGAGCAGAAAGCCTGCCAACAAAGCGGTGATCAGACGCAGTAAAATCGACTGGTAAATTTTCAATCCGGTGCTGCGGCAGATCGCCGATTCGATGGGCAGCTCGTGGCAGATGCCGATTACCAGCGCGAGGACGGTGATCTGCCGGGTGCTGAGCGCAATGCTCTCCACTGCACCCAGCGATGCGTAGATACTGCCCCAGAAACCGAGCATGAGCGGCAGCACCGTTTCCCCCGGCAGCCCGATCCAGGAAGTCAGGGGCGTGAAATAGGCGGCAGCCGGCTCCAAAATATTGTAATGTTCCAGAAAGTGAATCACGCATGTTATCGGAACAATAATTTTAACCAAAAACCAGAGTAATTGCAGACTTTTTTTAAAACCCGCCTTGATTGGCATGATCAGTTCGGACATTGAGGGGCTCCTTCCGTTCGTTTATCTGTTATCTCTTTTATTCTCATTCCATAGATCTGCCTCTTTACCTGCCGGAGCTATCCGGGGAAATATATTTCGGGATGAGATCCTCTATTTAGACTTTTTTCTGCCCAAAAAAAGGATTATGCTTACCTGTCAAGAATTTCTATGAGTATAATCCGGGGTTCATGCCCCGATGAAAGGAGGAGGGGGCTACTTAAAACTTAAAGTGTTTCTCAAGAAGAATCATGAAAAATAGCGTTGGCTGTCTGAAAACAGGTGATGGCCTCCTGGTCCACAGGTAGGCCTTTATCTGAAGGGAGATGGATGGATTATGTTGAAAGTTCTCGGTTTTATCGGCAAGGCAATATTGTGGCTCATTGCGATTATAATCGGGCTGATCATACTCGCTGTTTTGGTCATAGCGGTGCGTTACTGGATCTGGACCCCCGATCCGATGGCGGATTTCTATCGTGACCGTTCCATCATAAATATGGGTCACCGCGGTGCGCGAGAGGCGGCTCCCGAAAACACGCTATCCTCATTTTTGGCCGCCGAAACGATGGGCGCGCACGGGATCGAGCTGGATGTGATGCTTTCCAAGGATGACAAGCTTATCGTGATCCACGATTATGATCTTGACGCTACCACCGATGGCAAGGGAGCTGTCAAGGAGCATACCCTTGCGGAGATAAAGGAACTTGATGCCGGCGCCTGGTTCGATGAATCTTTTACCGGGGAACGAATTCCTGTCTTGGAAGAGGTTATTGAAATCCTTGATCCCCTGACGCTGATCAACATAGAGCTAAAAACAGAAACTCCGGCAACCGACGGGCTGGAAAACATGGTCGTGGATGTAATCCAGAAGTACGATCTTTACGATCGGGTGGTTGTCTCCTCTTTTAACCCCATCGCCCTCCTACGGGTGAAGGTGGCCGATAAAAGAATTCCCGTCGGCCTGCTTTATGCGCCGGATCTGGCCCGCTATCTGAGCGAAGGCTGGTTTATCTCCATACTGAGGCCCGAAGCGCTTCATCCCGAGCTGAGGATGGTTGATGAGGAGTATATGAAATGGGCGCGGAAGAAAGGCTATCGCGTCAATGTCTGGACAGTGAATGAAGCCGCCGATCTTAAGCGCATGCTGGATCTGGAGGTCGATGGGATTATCACCGACCGGCCTGACCTGCTGCTTCAGCTCATGGAGGAGCGCGGGATGGCAAATTAAGATCCCGAGAGCTCCATTGCCAGGCGCAGCTCTTCGATAACAGACTTATCACTTTCGCGGTGAAGCTGCAGTTCCAGGCTGCTGCGGGCTCTGTTTCCGCCCAGCTGTCCCAGGGCCCAGGCAGCGTGCAGGCGGAGCAGCGGCCGGGAATCGTGCTTCAACAGCTGCGCCAGAGCGGGGACGGCATCGCGATCGCCGCTGTTTCCCAGCGCGATCGCCGTATTGCGCTGCAGAATGGTTTTACCCCGCCATCCGGCCGAAGTAAGGCCGACGGTCCGGTCGAATTCCTTCCGGGTCATCGTCAGTATGGGCTCCAGCAGGGGGTGTGCCGGAAAGTAAGGGAAAGGGGCGGGTTGTTTCGTTAGACCCTGTGCTGCCGGCAATTCCCTGTTGTGGGGGCATACCTCCTGGCAGAGGTCGCAACCGTAGAGGCGGGTGCCCATCAGCGGGCGCATCACGACGGGGACAACGCCCGGTGCCTGGGTGATATAGGAGAGGCAGCGGTAAGGATCGATGATAAAAGGGGCCCTCAGCGCTCCTGTGGGGCAGGCTTCGCGGCAACTGCCGCATTGCTTGCAGTTTTGCTGCAGCGGGGCATCGGGCTCAAGGACCCGGTCGATGAGAATTGTCCCCAGGGCCGTGTAAAAACCGGCGGCGGGGGTGAAGAGAGCGCAGTTCTCCCCGCTCCAGCCAAGACCTGCCAGCCGGGCCAGTTCGCGCTCCACAAGCGGGCTGCGATCAACCAGGATCCGTCCGGCAAGCGGTCCGGGGATTTCTCTTCGGAGCAGTGTTAGGAGCCGCTCTGCCGCAGAGGTCAAAAGAAGATGATAGTCGGGCCCTCTGGCGCAGCGGGCCACCGTTCCCCGGGGGCCGCCGCCAGGTGGGGGCGCCTCCTCTTCCCGAAAGAGGAGCGGCATACCCACAACTACAATGCTGCGGCATCCCGGCAGTAACATGCCAGCGTCCAGCCGGAGTGCGGGATCTTTCTCTTCGAAAGGGGTTGCTCTTCCTTCGTCGAGGCGCTTCTGCAGCCGGGCGCGCAGGTGAGCGGGGGGGGACGCAGTGGTGATCCCCGCCGGCCCCAGGCCGGCTGCATCAGCCAGTTCAGCGAAGTTTTTGATGTGGTGTGCCAGGGATTTCGCCTCCCTCCAGGCGATCATAGAGCTATTTACGACACTCGTCAAATTGGGGATATGAGCATTTTCTCACAGATGAGCTTTGGTGAAGCAGCCGGAAAGGCTGGTAAAGAGATGGAAAAGGAATGGGCATTTTTGGTGCAGGCGACCAATGATCTCGAAGCGGAAGTTATTTGCGGACTGCTGCGTGAAGCCTCCATTCCGGTGCGGCAAAAGGATATCGATTCCCTGATGGGGTTTGTCCGGGTGGTGGGCGGTTATGTATGGGGAATAGATATTTTTGTTCCCCGGGAGGCGCTGCCGCGGGCCAGGGCCCTTATTGCAGCCCTGGATTGCAGCGAGGCGCCGGTGAGGAAAAGAAATGGGCCCACTTGAGACCAGGACGATTCATGTAGATCTTGATGGGAAAATATTGCCTTTGTATGTGGCTGCTGATCTTGAGGCTCTTTTTGACGATCCCGCCGATCCCGACCAGGTTCCCTGCTGGGCCGAAGCCTGGCCGGCTGCGCGCGGCCTGGCGTCCTTTTTTTTACAAGGATCCCCTCTTGAGGGGAAAAGGGTTCTCGAGCTGGGCGCCGGTGTGGGGCTGCCGGGAGTGGCCTGTGGGCTGCGGGGTGCCTTTGTGACCTTCTCTGACTTTCAGCCCCTTGCTCTCCATCTCTGCGAAGCCAACGCTCGCCTGCACCGCCTGGATGGCTACCGGTTACTTCTGGCCGACTGGCGCGATTATTCCTGTAGCGAACGCTTTGATATGGTGCTGGCTTCCGACGTCGCCTACGAACCCCGCCTGCTGCCCTCCTTGAAAGCGGTGCTGCCTGGTGTACTCAGGCCCGGAGGGAGCATCTATTTTTCTCATCCGGGGCGCCCGGTAACCTTCTCCTTTATTGAAGAACTTCTCGCCGGTGGATCCTTTATCGAGGAACATTCCCTTGTTCCGGTAACGGTTCCCGACGATCCTGTCCGCAGTGCCTACGATATTAATATTCACCGCCTGCACTTGAAGCAGACGGCAGGGAAAAGTTGTCATGATGAAGAATCTAGCCCTTGAAAAACGGCCTCCTGGTGAGGCAAAATAATGAAAGGAGTGAGTTTTTATGGAGAGCCCCCCTGTAACAAAACCCTATTTTTCCGGGCGCCGGGGGTGGGAAATATTTTGGTTAATTTTTAGCTGGGCCCTGGTGCTTCTCTGCAGTGCGCTGCTCTATTTTTACTGGGACTGGACCCGCAGCATGAGTATGATCGACTACTTACAGCAATTTCTCTCTATAAAACCTGTGGCATACATCTTTCAATTCTTCACTTTTTTGGGCAACGACGAGTTCTATATTATTTTCTTCGGTATTCTTATATGGTGTGTCAGCAAGCCCCTCGGTTTTTGGGGAGCGGTGGTGCTGCTGGTCACCGGCCTTGTGAGCGGTGTAACCAAAGATGTTTTTGCTCTGGAGCGGCCCATTCGTGAAGATCAGCTCACAAGCTACGCTTATCCCAGCGGTCACACCTTTACTGCGGTGACGGTATGGGGCTACCTGGCGATACGGCTGAAAAAAGGGTGGTTCTGGGTCTGGACCATTGTGGCGCTCATTATGATCCCCCTCTCCCGGATCATTCTTGCTTTCCATTATCCCGGAGATATTCTCGGGGGATATGCCATGGGCATCCCCCTGCTTCTGTTCATGGCCTGGCTGAGCAGTCTTTTCGTGATGAAGGGTTGGGGACAAAAATTTTCAAAACCCTTTCTCATTGGACTCAGCATAGTGGTTCCTGTGATCCTGACCATTCTCGATCCCCATAGCGACATGCCCAAGTTGATGGGTCTTCTGGCCGGTGCAGCTCTAGGCTACATTATTGAGAAGGACAAGGTGCGCTCAATTCCCAAAGCACACTGGGCTTTCCAGCTAATCAAGGCGCTTATCGGACTGGCCGTGCTTTTCGGCATCATCATGGGACTGGGTTCGGTGCTGTCCTCCAAAAACCTGGAACTGCTGGCAGCCCTGCGCTTTTTCCGTTACTGGCTTGGCGGTATCTGGGCGACCCTGCTGGCGCCGGCGCTTTTTGTGGCGCTGAAGCTGACTCCCCGCGCGGCAGGGGATTAAGAAAGAATAGCGTACCTGCCCGGCTACTTACCGGATAATAGTCACCTCTGGAAAAATAACGGAGGTGACTTACTTTTTGGCCACTTCTATAAATATTAACAACTAGCAAGAAAGGATATTTCGTCGATGTGTAGAAGTACAATTCAAACTTTCTCCCTAATCTCGATAGGGGTGATTCCAGGCCATGTCTTTTAGTCAGATCGGTCCCTTTGAAATAGTTGTGATCCTGCTGGCGGCCCTGCTTTTATTCGGGCCGAAAAAGCTGCCTGAACTGGGGCGTTCCATCGGCCGCGGCATTCGGGAATTCAAAGAGGCTTTCAGCGAGGTAGGCAAATCCATTTCCCTGGAAGATGAAGAGGATGACGGGGTAAAGAAATAAATCTGCTCGCGGGAGGAGCGGCAAAAAAGGGGTTTCAGGAAAGAGGTTGTATGTTAAAGGAGTAACATGAATCCCGATCCGGTGGCCCGGGCAGTTGCGATTCGGCCGTGCCGGAACACTAAATACTCTCAAAGGAGGTAGGGGAAGCATGAAACTGGGCGCAACAGAAGTACTTCTAATTTTGTTGGCCATATTGCTGCTTTTCGGAGCAAACAGGCTGCCGGAGCTGGCCAGGGCCATTGGCAGAAGCGTTACCGAACTGAAAGAGGGAATCAAGAGTAAGCCCGAAGCGTCTGCCGTTGCATCGGAGGAGAAACAGGAAAAAGCGTAAATCCGGCTGACACCTTGAGCAGCTCTGCTTCCTAAAGGATTGGAGACATCTATTTTATTGCTGCGGTGGCCGGCACAATGGGGGCAGCATGTTTCATTTCACTATTTTGACAGGAGGCATTACCGGTTTTGTGAGTAAAGATACAGGCGCCACCATGACGGTGCTGCAGCACCTGGCCGAATTGCGTCACCGCCTGATCGCGGCGGGCGCAATTTTTCTTGCCGCCTCCATCGTTTGTTTTATCGCGGCGGAGCCCATACGCCTTTTTCTAACCCGGCCTGCAGGGGGGCTGCGCCTTGTTTATTTTTCGCCTCCCGAAGCTTTTACAGCCCAATTAAAATTGGCCCTGCTCGCCGGTCTTGTGCTCGCTTTTCCCTTCATTTTCTACGAGCTCATTGCTTTCATCTATCCGGCCCTGACTCCCTCTGAGAAAAAAATACTACTGCAAAGCCTTGTAGGGGTGGTTCTTCTTTTCTGCGGCGGGGTTACCTTTGCTTACCTGGTGGTTTTCCCCCTGGTCTTGTGCTTCCTGCTGGACTATGCCGGCAGCGGCGCCGTCCCGAAACTGGCGATCAGTGAATATATTTCCTTTTTTTTCTCCTTCCATCTTTTCTTCGGAGTGATCTCCCAACTGCCGCTTGTTGCCTGGACCCTGGGCAGGCTAGACCTGATCAGGACGCAGCCCCTGCGCCGTGGGCGCAAGCTTGCCATCCTGATCATACTTATCCTTGCGGCAATCCTCACTCCGCCCGATCCTGTTACCCAGTTAGCGCTGGCACTGCCGCTACTGCTGCTCTACGAGTTGTGCATCCTCACGGCAGCTCTGGGTTGCCGCCGCAGGAGCAAAGAGATTGCGCGGCAACAATAAGGTATAATAGGAGCGATAGGTCTACTGTTCCTATGTAAATGGTGGTGTTATTTTGAATAATAACTGTCGTCTAGGCGGGGCGATCATTTTGGCGGGCGGCGACAGCAGCCGCCTGGGCCGCCCGAAACATTTCCTTAAACTGGATGGCTTGTCGCTGATCGAGATAATGGTCGGCCGCCTGAGTTTGCTCTTCGAGGAAATCACGGTGGTGACGGATCGGCAGGAATATTTTTCAGATCTGCCGGTGAAAGTGACGGACGATCTGTTAAAGGGTCGAGAGAAGGGGCCTTTGCGGGGGATTCATGCCGGTCTGAGCGTTTCCCATCTGCCTTACCAGTTTGTCGCCGCCTGCGACATGCCTTTCATCAACCTGGACCTGGTCCGTTACATGGCTGCTTTTGCACCGCATTATGATCTGGTTGTCCCCCGGATCGGCAGCCGTTACCAGCCGCTGCATGCTTACTACCGCCGCAGTTGCATTGAACCTATCCGGGAGCAGATCGAGCAGGGTGAATGCAAAGTTATTGATTTATATGATAAAATCAAAGTGAGGCAAATTGGGTATAAAGAGATCGTGCCTTTTGACCCCGACCAGCGATCGTTTTTTAATGTTAATACCTGGACCGATTACCAGGAAGCGCAGAAACTGCTTCCGGAAATAAAAGAATCATTTTTGAACTCTGCCTGCCCTTGGGGAAAGGAGCCCTGATCCTTGGTTAAACTGCCTGGCTATATCGGACCGCTTGCTTTTGGTGTAAAAATGGGGGTTGTTGTTCCCGGCATGGATCTGGTGCAAACGGTCTTTGAGCAACTGCTTCTCTGCCACCGGGACGGACTTCTGGAGGAGGGGGATATTATCTGTATCACCGAGTCTGTCGTAGCCCGTGCCCAGAACAACTATGTAACTACGGCCGATGTGGCTGCAGAGGTCCGGGAAAAATTGCAGCTTCCGCCGGGCGGCAGGCTTGGCGTCGTCTTCCCCATCGCCAGCCGCAACCGTTTTGCCCTGGTGCTGCGGGGTTTTGCCCTGAGCCTGACCGGGGGCGAGGTGATTGTGCAGCTGTCCTTCCCTTGCGATGAGGTGGGCAATCCGGTAATCGATCCCGGGTTTGCTGCATCGCTGGGTAAGGAACTGATCACAATGGAAGATCTGGCCGGGCGTGAATTCCCCCATCCCGTCACCGGGGTCGACTATATTGATTTTTACCGGGAGATCATCAGTAAAGCCGGTGCTGCACCGCAGATATTCCTGTGCAATGATCCCCTGCGCATTCTCGATTACAGCCCCGACGGCGTCATCGCCGCCGATATCCACACCCGCGGAAAAACCAGGGCCGCCATTTGTGCCTGCCACCCCCGCTGTATCACCCTTGATGAACTCTGCAATTCCGGTGCAGCTTATTCCGAATGGGGTCTTCTGGGCAGCAACATCTCTGCCGGTGAAAAGATCAAACTGGCTCCCCGGGAAGGGGCGGCCATAGTGGGCCGGCTGCAGAAATTGATCCGGGAAAAGCTGGGAGTAGAGACAGAGGTCATGATCTACGGGGACGGGGCTTATTGCGATCCTACTACCAGGATCTATGAACTGGCCGATCCCCAACCGGTTTTTGCCGCAACAGCGGGATTGAACTGCAAGCGTGAGGGAATAAAATATAAGTTCCTGGCTGATTACTACTTTCACGAAGAGGGCAAAAGTGCCGCCGAGATCGAAGAGCTCTTGCGGAAGAAAGAGATCAACCTTCCCGACGGCGTTGAAGAAGCCTGCGAGGGAACGACCCCGCGGCGGATGGACGATGTTATTGCCAGCCTGGCCGATCTGGTCAGCGGTTCTTCCGACGCCGGAACACCGCTGGTGATCGTGAAAGGAATCTAGCGCGGGCGAATGCTGTAACAGCGCAGACCGCCAGGAAGAGCAGGCATAAAAAGGGTACGAAATCCCCGGCCCACCGGTACAGGGTGGGCCGACGCGCCAGGTCGAGCGTCAGGTAATAGTAACCCTGCTCCATCTTTGCCGTGCGCAGCAGCTCTCGCCCCCGGTAGTCAAAAGAGATGGAAATGCCGCTGTTTGCAATCTGGGTAACCCCTATACCCATTTCTGCAGCCCGCAGGGCGGCGACCTGGGCATGCTGCTCCAGTCCGATGCTTTCCCCAAACCAGACATCATTAGTGGCGATAAAGAGATGGCGCCCTCCCCGCTGAGCAAAGAGGCGGGTGTAATCGCCAAAGTAAGATTCAAAGCAGACTGCACCGGCCAGGGGGATGCCCCGGTAATAAATAAGGTTGGGCTCCTCCCCCGCCGTGTAGACGCCCAGGGTTAGATCGTCGAGTTTCAGCATTTTATTCAGCAGACTCTCCAGGGGGAAATACTCAACAAAGGGGACCAGGCGCCGCTTGTGATAAATCTGCATATCCTCCCGGGAGGGAGAAAGCAGGATCATGGAATTGTAGAGCACATCATCCGAATAAAGCTGGGCGCCGTAAAGAATGCTTACCCCCAGCTCCTCTGCAAGAGTTGCCATCTCCCGGGGGTGCGGGGGCCTTTCGTTTTTCATCCGCAGTGTTACCACCGTTTCCGGCCACAGGACCAGCTCCACCCCGGGTTCCTGCTCCACCGCCCTTCGGGTCAGCTCAAGGTAGCGCTGCAGGATTATCTTTTTTCCCGAAGATGTCAGGATCTCCTCTGCGTTACTGCAACCCTGGATCAGGACCGTTCGCAGCGGCATCCCCTCTCTTTCTACCGGTGCAAGTCCGGGGAGAAATGTGCCGCCGCCATAGAGAAAAAGCAGGATTAGAGAGGCTGATACCAGTACCTTTCCCCTCAGCGCCCTTGTCAGGGTCAGCAGCAGGATGCTCTGGAAGAGAACCATGATCAGGGGAAGGCCCCAGTAGCCAAAAGCGGAGGCGATATTAAGGGTCGCCGGATAGCGCCACTGGCTGAAACCGAGAAAGCCTGCCGTGTATCCCAGAAAACCGCAGGAGCGGATATATTCCAGCAGCACCCAGAGTGCCGCGATGGCCGGTGCCTGCAGCAGCGGATTTTTCAACCGGCCGCTGAAGCTGACGCCAAGAGCGAAAAGAGCATTGTAAAAAGATAGATACAATAGCAGCAGGACCATCGCTATGACTGCAAGCCCACGCGGCAGATGTTCAAAAAGGACACCGCTCAGATATAGGTTCAGGTAAAGATGCAGCGGCAGGCCGAAAATTAAACCGCCGCAGACCGCCTGCCCCGGTGAGGCCTGCAGACAGAACCAGATTAGCGGGATCAGGGCAAACCAGGCCAGCCAGCCCTGTTCACAGGGAGGATAAGCAGCGATCAGCACCAGTCCCGAGAACAGGGGCAGCAGGTAAAGCGCTCTATTTTCAATTCTACACAAGATCCCGACCTGCCTCTCTTATTTCTTTTGCCCCCAGTCTATCATAGTAATTTTCTTCCCAGGGAGAGCGGCACTGTCCGGGAGGCCAAAAGACCCTCCGCGCCTCTTTCGGTGCTTTGGAGAAAAGAGGGCGCAGCTTTTACAGTGCCGCGCCCTCTTGATGTCATAAGCATACTAAAAATCATTGCACCGCCGGTGGTTTAGAGCCGGGCGGGCCGCTTCCTTTTTTTCGCCGGGTTGCTCTGACCAGCCAGACGATCAGCAGGACAATCGCGGTGATGACGAGCAGAGGCGGAAGCAGTGTGATCAGGGCGATGAGGAAGAAAGCCGCTGCTGAGGAGAGAAAATTGATGCTGCGGAAGAATGCCTCCTTCACCCTTTTCCCCATATTTTCAAAGGGTCTTTGCGATATGGTCTGGGTGTCAATAACCTCTTCCCTGATGGAGATCTGGATGGTAGAGAAGGCAATCTGGTCCTGTAAATGGGTAAAGGTCATGGTCAAGACCTCGATTTCGCCCCTGACCCTGGAAAGCTCCCGCTCAACCTCCAAAATCTCCTCTACGTTTGCGGTCATGGCCAGGATTTCACGCAACCTCTCCTCCTGGATCTTCAGGTTTTCGATCCTTGTCTCCATGTCCAGGTAGGGAAGAGTGACATCCTCGCTGTTTTTATTAACATTTGCCGCCTCTCCCAGCTCCTGCAGCTGGACAATAAAGCTGTCGAACCTGGTCTCGGGAATCCGCAAGGTCAGCTCCGCTGCATATTGTCCTTCACGGAATTCGTAGACATTTGATTCACTGATGATTCCGCCGCCGGCAGCGGTCATCTGTTCAACTTTCTCGACTGCATCGCGTGTATCCGGGACCGTCACTGTGAGGGCGCCTGTGCGAATAACATATCGCAACTTTGACTGGGCCAAGCTGCCTTCTTCCACCTGCTCCAGATCGTAGGAGGAGCCATCGTCTTTGCTCTCCCAATCTTCTTCAGGGTAAATGGGCGCCCGATTGTAGTCCCCCCCGGCTTGATCTTTTGTTGCACCGCAGCCGGTGATCACTACCGCAAAGCAAAGCAGCATTACCCAGAATAAAAGATGCGGCTTTTTATTATTTACAAACATTTTTCTACCCCCTTTATTCTTACTGACTACCCCATGAGCAAAAAGGTTCCTCTAACAGGCAGGAAACCGACTGTTATTTGCCTTGATTATCACCTGCCCTGTAAAAAAAGGCAAGTAAAGAATGGGGGTGTAAAAATCGGAAGAACGGGGTACGGGGGGTGTCATGATCAAACAGAAGCCTGTCACGACCTTTGCTCCGGCTGATCCCGATCCCGATACAGCCCGCTACAGCTATCATGCTGCACCAGACCGCAGTTGGAACCGGAACCAACCTTTGCCCGACCGGTAGAGATCCTTTTCGGAACCGGCAGCGATCTTGTGACCGTTGCCGATCCCGGGGCAGTTCCCGAAACGGTAAGTATTAAAGAACCTGTACCGATCTTGGCTCGACCGCAGCAGATCCCTGCAGA
>CAZQEV010000039.1:0-12161 GCA_964592135.1 uncultured Syntrophomonadaceae bacterium | reverse complement strand
TATGTACTGCGAATGATCCTGCTGGGAGAGGGCCTTTATAAAAGGACACCGAAGGAGCAATCTTCCGGTTATGGCGGCCGGAAGGGAAACTCTCAGGTTACAGCACCGGCAGGGGACGCGCCTCTGGAGAGATCCTGCTGCGTGCGGGACACCGACGGGGAAATTCTCTTGGAGTGCCAGGAGTCAAATCTCTCAGGTGAAAGGACAGAGGACAGGGAAAAGCCGGTCGGTTTTCCCCTGTCCTTTAATTTTTCTGTGGTCTTGTATTGGTTCAGCACCGGGCAAGCATGTTTCTGGAGGTGATCCATAACGGGAGAAACGGCGGCATAATTGGCGGTCGCTTCCCCTATTTCAGGGGACGGCTGGATAAACTATGATCAAGGCGGTGAAACAGATGGCTGGACTTCAAAAAACTCCTTTATATGAAAAGCACGTGGCGCTTAAAGGCGACCTCGTTGAATACGGCGGCTGGCTCATGCCGGTTCAGTATGAGGGGATCATTACCGAGGTGCGCCAGACGCGGCGCAAAGCCGGCCTTTTCGATACCTCCCATATGGGTGAATTTCTTGTCGAGGGGTCGGGGGCGGCCAATTATCTTCAGGAGGCTCTAACAAACGATCTCTCCACTCTTCGCGAGGGCCGGATCATCTACAGCCCCCTGTGCTACCCTCACGGCGGAACGGTGGATGACATACTTATTTACTGTTATGGTCCGGATAAGTATCTACTCGTGGTCAATGCGGCGAATGCGGCGAAGGATTTCGCCTGGCTAAATGAGAAGGTGAAGCAGGGGGTCATCTTGAGCGACCTCTCTTTCGAAACAGCTCTCCTGGCAATCCAGGGTCCCAACAGCCTGGCGATTCTGCAGGCCCTGACGCAGTCTCCTGTGGAGAATCTGCGTTATTATCACTTCATTTCCGACATTGACCTGGCCGGGATCAACTGCCTGGTATCGCGGACCGGCTATACGGGAGAGGACGGCTTCGAGATCTTTTGCCATTCGGAAAAAGCTGAAAAGCTCTGGGATGAGCTTCAGGAAGCGGCCCAGGTGCGCGATCTGGGGCTGACGCCGGCGGGACTGGGTGCGCGTGATGTGCTGCGCCTCGAGGCCTCGCTTCCCCTGTACGGCCACGAACTGAGCGAATCCATCTCGCCCCTGGAGGCGGGTTTGGACCGCTTTGTCTCCTTCGACAAGGGCGGTTTTACCGGGCGCGATGCGCTGTTGCAGCAAAAAGAAGAGGGCCCGGCAAGGCGGCTGGGCGGCCTGATCCTGCTGGAACGGGGTGTGGTCCGGGAGGGTTACCGCGTGATGGATGGCGAAGAAGAAATAGGCGTGGTCAGCAGCGGGACCTATTCACCCACCCTGAACAAGTCTATCGGGATGGCCTTTTTCTCCCCCGGTACAGCAGAACCGGGCCGCGCAGTGGAGGTCATGATTCGGGACAAACCGCACCGCGCTCAAATTGTGAAAACACCATTTTACAGGAGGGAATCAAAATGAACTGGGAAATCCGGGATGGATTGATGTATACCCGTACCCATGAGTGGGTCAGCCTGGAAGGAGACCTGGTCACTGTGGGGATAACCGACTATGCCCAGGATATGCTCAAGGATATTGTCTATGTGGAGCTGCCTGAAACAGGGCGGGCGGTGCAGGCGGGGGAAAGCCTGGCGGTACTCGAATCGGTCAAGGCTGTCTCAGATCTCTACGCTCCCGTGGAGGGTGAAGTAGTGGAGGTAAATGAACTACTTATGGATCAACCGGAGCTGCTGAATGAAGATCCTTACGGGGTTTGGCTGGTTAAAATAAAATTGGCAGAGGGCTATGAAAACCCGGAATTGCTCGATCCGGACAAATACGCGGTCCTGGTAAAGGAGGAAGCGGAAAAATGAGCGGCGGACGCCACTACTTGCCTCTTACCGAAGCGAAGCGGCAGGAGATGCTGGCGGCCATTGGCGCAGCCTCGACGGATGAGCTCTACGATATACTGCCTGCAGGAGTTCTTCTGCGGAATGAGTTGAAGCTGCCGCCGTCTCTTTCCGAGATGGAGGCCACAGCCCACCTGAGTGATCTCGCCTCGAAGAACAGGCACCTGCGGGAATATCCTTCTTTTCTCGGCGCCGGGGTTTACGATCATTTTATCCCCAGCGTGGTGCAGCATATCACGGGGCGGAGTGAATTTTATACCGCCTACACCCCTTACCAGGCGGAGATGAGCCAGGGGGTGCTCCAGTCGATCTTTGAATATCAGACGCTGATCTGCCGCCTTACCGGAATGGAGGCAGCCAATGCCTCCCTTTATGACGGGGCCAGCGCCCTGGCCGAGGCGGCGGTGGCCGCCTGTGCGGCAACTCGCCGCCGCAGGGTGCTTGTCTCCCGTTCGGTAAATCCGCAATATCGCCAGGTCTTGCGGAGCTATCTTGAAGTGCGCGATCTGCAGCTTGTGGAGCTGCCCCTGCTCGAAGGAACAACCGATTATGCGCAGCTGGAGAGTATGCTTGACGATGACACGGCGGCGCTGCTGCTGCAGCAGCCAAATTTCTTTGGGATACTTGAAGAGATGGAAGCTGCGGGTGAGCTTGCCCACAGGCACGGCGCCCTGCTGGTGCTCTCGGCAGATCCCATCTCCCTGGCTCTCTGCCGGACCCCGGCGGAATACGATGCCGATATTGTTACCGGCGAGGGGCAGGGCCTGGGCAATGCACCCTCATTTGGGGGCCCTCTGCTCGGCTTTTTTGCCGCGCGCAAGAAACTGATCCGGCGGATCCCCGGGCGGATCGTCGGCGAAACGGTGGATAACGAAGGACGGCGCGGCTTTGTGCTGACCCTGCAGACGCGGGAGCAGCATATCCGCCGGGAGAGGGCTATCTCCAATATCTGCTCCAATCAGGCGCTGAACGCCCTTGCCGCCGCTGTCTACCTGGCGGCCATGGGTCCTGCCGGCCTGCGCGAGGCGGCGGAACTCTGCCTGCTGAAAGCGGCCTATGCCAGGGAGGAGATTACCGCACTGCAGGGCTTTGCCCGGCTTTTCCCCGGGATTCACTTCAAGGAATTTGCCGTGAAGCTGCCGGGCAGCGGAGAGCGTCTGAACCGCCGCCTGCTGGAGCATGGGATTATCGGCGGGCTTGACCTGGAGCCCTATTACCCCGAGCTGGGTCCGGCGATGCTCTTCTGCGTTACCGAAACAAAAAGCCGGGAACAGATCGACGCCCTTGTCAGGGCACTGGAGGGATGGTCATGAGAAAAGAACAGGCCTTGCTCTTTGAACTGGGTTCTCCGGGGCGGCGCGGTTCCTCCCTGCCTGAGCCCGATGTGCCGCTAAAGCCCGGGGATGAGCTGCTGCCGGCGCAGATGCGGCGCCAGATCCCCCTGGTGCTTCCTGAACTTTCCGAGGGGGAACTGGTGCGACACTATACCGCCCTCTCCAGGCGCAACCACGGTGTTGATTCCGGTTTCTATCCGCTGGGCTCCTGCACCATGAAATACAACCCCAAGCTAAATGAAGAAATAGCCCGGCTGCCGGGCTTCGCTTCCCTTCATCCCTGCCAGCCCCCGGAGAGTGTCCAGGGTGCGCTGGAACTGCTATACCTTACCGAGAGCTACCTGGCTGAAATAACGGGGATGGAGCGGATCACCTTTCAGCCGGCAGCGGGGGCACACGGTGAGCTGACGGGGATGATGCTCATCCATGCTTACCATGAATCGAGGAATGATCAGCGGAAAACAGTGCTCATCCCCGACTCGGCGCACGGGACCAATCCCGCATCGGCGGTTATGGCCGGCTATGCCATCAAGGAGGTTCCTTCGGATAAACGGGGCCTTGTTGATCTGAAAGCACTGCGGGCGTCCCTGGACACCGGTGTCGCCGCCCTCATGCTGACGAACCCGAACACCCTGGGTCTCTTCGAAGAGGATATCCTGGAGATTGCTGCCGCGGTGCATGATGTGGGCGGGCTGCTCTATTATGACGGAGCCAACCTGAACGCCATCATGGGCCACGCCCGGCCCGGCGACATGGGCTTCGATGTGGTTCACCTGAACCTGCACAAAACTTTCGCCACCCCTCACGGAGGAGGCGGACCCGGCAGCGGTCCTGTGGGTGTAAAAGAGCGCCTGGCGCCCTTCCTGCCCGTGCCGCTGGTGGAGCGCGATGAGAAGGGATTATACTGCTGGAATGACGATCTTCCGCAGAGCATCGGCAAGGTGCATGGCTTTTATGGCAACTTCGGCGTCATCGTGAAAGCCTACACCTACATGGTGATGATGGGCGCGGCGGGGCTGCGCCAGGCGGCCGCCGATGCTGTGCTCAATGCCAACTACCTCATGGAGCGGCTGAAGCAGAGCTACGCTCTGCCCCATGACCGGCGCTGCATGCATGAATTTGTCCTCTCGGCCCGGAATCAGAAGAAGAAAGGGGTATCGGCCGGCGACATCGCCAAGGCGCTTTTAGACTACGGGTTCCATCCGCCCACGGTCTACTTTCCGCTCATCGTTGAAGAGGCGCTCATGGTGGAGCCGACGGAGACGGAGAGTAAAGAGACCCTGGACTGCTTTGCAGAAGCCATGGAGGAGATTGCCCGCCTGGCTGAAGAGGAACCGGCGCGTCTCACCTCGGCGCCTCACACCACCCCGGTGGGGCGTCTCGACGAAGTCAGCGCCGCCCGCAACCCCCGGGTCTGCTGGGATGGAGATGAACAGAACGATTGAAAGCGCAGCAGGGATCATCCGGCCGGCGAAAGCGTGGTGATTTCATTCCGGAGCAGGTGGAATTTATCTCTCCCCGCCTGACTCTGCCGGTGAGCATTACCGGCAGCAGCTGTGACCTGAACTGCGCTCACTGCGGGGGGCACTACCTGCGGGGGATGGCCGGGCTCGAAGAGGCGCTGAGCCGGCGGGATAGGAATATCCAAAGCTTTCTCGTCAGCGGCGGCTGCAATTCCCAGGGCCGGGTGCCCCACCGCGAGAGGTGGGCGGAGCTGGAGGCCCTGGCGCTGATCGGCTCGCTTAATTTTCACACAGGGCTGGTGGATGAGGAAGATGCCGCCGCTATCGGGCGGATTGCCCGGGTGGTCTCTTTTGATTTTGTCGCCGACCGCACAGTTATCGAAAAGGTCTACGGCCTGGCGGCTTCACCTGAAGACTATATTCGCTCTTACCGCTACCTGCGCCGCTACAGCCGCGTGGTGCCCCATATCTGCATCGGCATTATGGGCGGGCGGATCGAAAGCGAATACCGTGTGCTGAAAACCTTGCGCCGGGAGGGGGCGGAGGCGATCAGTTTTATCGTCTTTCGCCCCACCCGGGGAACAGCCTTTGCCTCTGCAGCCCCGCCGGCGCCGGAGGATGTCGCCGATCTCCTGGCCTATGCCCGGGTGCTCTTTCCGCGAACCCCTCTCCACCTCGGATGTATGCGCCCGGGCGGCCGCTACCGTGAGAAGCTCGATTGTTTCGCCCTGGGTATGGGGATAAATAAAATTGTCCAACCCACAGCTGCAGCGAAGCGGCTTGCTCTAAAGATGGGGTTGAAGATTGTTTTCGGGAAGGAGTGTTGCGCGCTGTGATCCGCCTTTCGCTGGGGACGGCGGCCTTTCTCGGCCTGGTCAGGATGCGGGCGGAGACTGCGCCGTCCACAGCCTACCTGCTGCATGGAGAGAGCTGCCGGATGAACTGCTCCTTTTGCCCGCAGGCACGGGAAGCACAGGGTCGGGCGGGGCGGCTCGGCCGGGTGATATGGCCCCCCTTTCCGAAAAAATCGGTTGTTGCTGCGCTCAAAGGGGCCGCCGGTAAAGGGCTGCAAAGGATCTGCCTGCAGGCGGTCTGTGAAGCCGGCGGGAACAGTGCTCTAATAGAGATAGTGAAGAGCCTGAGTGCTGCGCTCGATCTGCCGCTTTCCCTCTCCGCTCCTGTTCATTCCATTGAAGAGGCGGATCAGTTTTTCGAGGCCGGTGCGGAGCGGCTCTCCATCGCCCTTGATGCCGCCTCGGAAGAGCTTTACGCCCGCTGCAAGGGTGGCAGCCTGAAGCGGCGTCTCGCACTGCTCCGGGAATGTGCCCGCCGCCGGCCGGGCCGGATGAGCACCCATCTCATCTGCGGCCTGGGTGAAAAGGAGGCGGAAGCGGCATTCATGCTTAACCTGCTGCTGCAGGAGGAGATAACGGTGGGCCTTTTCGCCTTTACACCGCTTAAGGGGACAGCGCTGGAAGGGCGGCCGCCTCCCGAACCGGCGTCATATCGCCGCCTGCAGGCGCTCCACTACCTGCTCAGACAGGACCGGGTTTCGTGGGAAAAGCTGCGCTTCAGAGAAGGCCGGCTCATCTCCTTCGGGCTTGATGAACGCGAAATGCAACGCCTTCTTGGTGACGGCGAGGCCTTTCGAACAAGCGGCTGCCCGGGATGCAACCGCCCCTATTTCAACGAAAGGCCGGGCGGCTTTATCTACAACTACCCCCGCCCTCTGAGCGCCGCCGAAATCGCCGCCGCCCTCTCCCTGGCCAACCAGCCACAGGGACAGTGACTTTGGCAGGTGAAAGCACCACCGCAGTGTAAGGATGGAGCCTGGGGATTTCTCCTTCCCTTGCGGAAGAAGGCCATCTAAGAGGTGAAGAAGCCCTGTTCGCGGATCGGCTCTGCAGGGATAGCAGGATATCTGATGTTTTGGAGGGAAAACTTGGCTAAAATTTGGCGGTTGATACATGATCCGCCCATGGCGGGCGCGGCAAATATGCAGCGGGATCTGGAAATTGTGGATGAGGTCGCCTCCGGTGAAGCTGCGCCGGCATTGCGTCTCTACAGCTGGTCGCCGCCTGCTCTCTCCCTGGGCCGCTTCCAGAACGAAGCGGAGGTGGCAGACCTGGAAGCATGCCGCCGGCTCGGTATAGATATTGTCCGCCGGCCCACCGGCGGGCGCGCAGTCCTGCATGATCGGGAGTTGACCTACAGCCTGATCGTCCCTGATGACCGCAGCCTGGTCCCCGCAGGTGTGGTTCCGGCTTACCGCTTCATCAGCGGAGCCCTTCTGGGCGCCTTTGCGAGCCTGGGGATCACAGCGGAGCTCAGCCCGGAAAATGCACGGGGCGCCGGAGTTGTTCCCGGCTCCTGTTTCGATGCACATTCAGCTTACGAACTGAGGGTAGATGGAAAAAAAGTCGTGGGCAGCGCTCAGATGCGCAGGAACGGGATCCTGCTTCAGCACGGCGCCATCCTGCTGGAACTGCAGCCTGAGATCTATGGGTGCATCTTGCGTCTTCAAGCCGGGCAGGATGAGACTTACCTTAAAGCTTTGGGACGCGATGCCGCAGGCCTGCTGGATCTGGGTTACCGTGTCGATCAGGTTGAACTGGCTGCGGCTGTCGCTGAAGGTTTTGCCCGTCTCTTTGATATAGAATGGATCAAAGAGGGTCATACCGCCCCCCATCCGGCCCCGGATGACAGGGGCAGTTGAGAGCTACAGGCTTCCCCTTTACCTGTTGAAACATAGTCAGGTCCTGTCCCCTTTTTCAAAGGGGGTGAACAGTGGGCATTCAATTAAAAAATGTTAAAGGGGATAATTTTAAAGAGGCAGGAGGTTACTGGTGATGGAAAAATTTCAGCTTACGGTTATCGGCGGCGGGCCGGGCGGCTACAGTGCGGCGCTGCGGGGGGCTGCACTGGGCTTAAAAACCCTTCTTATCGAAAAAGAGCGCCTGGGCGGCACCTGCCTGAACCACGGCTGCATTCCTACAAAAAGCCTGATCTACAGTGCATCGCTTTACCGCAAACTCAAAGATGCGGCTTCTTTCGGCATCTGTCCAGGCGAGATCGGTTTCGACTACGCCAAAGTGCAGCAGCGCAAAGCCTCCGTGGTGGAGAATCTTGTGGGCGGCCTGGAAGGACTGCTCAAAGCGGGCGGTGTGACTCTCTGGCCGGGCAAGGCCTCCCTTCTACCGGAAAACCGGATCGAGGTGACCATGCCTGACGGCAAGAAACGTATTGCCGGGACAGAGAAACTGATCATGGCCACGGGCAGCGGCGAAATTGTTCCACCTGTCCCGGGGGTGGAGCAGCCCGGGGTGATCTATTCCCGGGAGGCCCTGGCCCTGACGGAGCTGCCCGCCGGCCTCGCGGTGATCGGCGGCGGTGTTATTGCCCTGGAAATGGCCTCGATCTTTGCCGCTTTCGGCGTTCAAGTAACCATTGTCCAGCGGAGCATTTTGCTGCGCCGTGAAGATCGGGAGATGGTACGCCGGCTCACACCATACCTGCGCAGGCAGGGAATCCGCGTGCTGACGGAGACAGCCTTGCGAGAAATAAGCGCCGGTCGGGAAGGCGGCCTTGTCCTGACAGTGGAGGGCTCCCGTGGAGAGGAGCAGCTTGCTGCGGAGAAGGTGCTGGTAGCGGTGGGGCGGCAGCCTGCCCTCGGGGGGCTGGATTTGTCTGCATCTGCCATAGCTCACAGCGAACGCGGGATCAGGGTAGATGAACGAATGACCACTGCTGTTCCAGATATCTATGCTGTGGGCGACGCCGCCGATCCCGGCTATTTTCTGGCCCATACCGCCATCCACCAGGGCATCACCGCCGCGGAAAATGCCGCTGGTGGGAATGTCTCCTTCAGTGGAGAGACAATCCCGGTATGCATTTTTACTCATCCCGAGCTGGCTCGCACCGGCCTGACGGAAGAGGAGGCTGTGGCTAAAGGCTTTGCCGTCAAGGTGGGGAAATTCCCCTTCAGCGCCAATGGTAAAGCCTTTCTCCAGGATGAAGGGGAGGGCATAGTTAAAATCATCGCTGACGCTGAGAGAGGGACTGTTCTGGGGATGCATATTCTGGGACCGCATGCCTCCGATATGATCCAGGAGGGAACCCTGGCCGTGGCTGCCGGGGCGAAGGTATCCGATCTTGAGCGGCTGATCCACCCCCATCCGACGCTCAATGAAACCGTCTGGGAGGCTTCGCTCTCCGTCTTCGGGACACCGCTGCATCTTACCACCGGGCGCCCGCGGTAGCACTTATTGGCAATTTCAGGATGGTTCCGGTGGATCTTCCGTGGGAAATATGGTAGATTATAATCAATTTAATCCGGCCTGCGGAAGCATCGGGAGCCGGGCCGGTCCAGGAGCTTTGTTTTAGCGGAAGTATATTTCATCGATCGAGCAATGGAGGTAGCAACATGAAAATTCTGGTCAGCGATCCCCTTTCACCACAGGGCCTTGAGCTGCTGCAGCAGCATGCACAGGCCGATATGCAGCCCAGGCTTGCCGCGGCGGAGCTGCGGCAGATCATCGGAGATTACGACGCTCTTATTGTGCGCAGCAGCACCCGGGTAACTGCTGACCTCATCGAGGCGGGCAGGCGCTTAAAAGTAATCGGACGCGCCGGCGTCGGGGTGGACAATATCGATGTGGCCAAAGCCACTGAAAAGGGGATTGTTGTAGTCAATGTTCCCGGGGCTAACACAGTCTCTGCGGCGGAGCTTACTCTGGCGCTGCTTGTCTCGCTTGCCAGGAACATACCCGGCGCAAATTATTCCGTCAAGCAGGGCGCCTGGGCAAGGGAGCGCTTTTTGGGGATTGAACTGCACCAGAAAACCCTGGGCATTATCGGGCTGGGACATGTGGGAAGCGAGGTCGGCCGCCGGGCCAGGGCCCTGGGAATGCGTGTGCTGGCCTGCGATCCTCATATTTCATCCGATCATGCCGCCAAGATCGGGGTGGAGCTTGTAGAGCTGCCTTTGCTGTTGGCGCAGTCCGATTTCATTTCGCTGCATGTTCCCCTCATGCCGGCGACACGTCACCTCATCGGTGCGGAGGAGATCTCCCGGATGAAACCGGAGGCCATGCTGATCAATTGCGCCCGCGGAGGTGTTGTTGATGAGGCTGCACTCTACGATGCCCTTGCCGGGGAGAGGATTGCCGGTGCGGCACTCGATGTTTTCGAAGAGGAGCCCCCCTCCGGCAGTCCGCTGCTGCAGTTGGAAAATGTCATCGCAACGCCCCATCTCGGCGCCCTCACCCGCGAGGCCCAGGCACATGTGGCCCTGCAGGTGGCGGAACAGGTGCTGAAAGCGCTTTCGGGAGAACCGGTCACCTCGGCGGTGAATGTTCCGGCACTGATGCCGGAAACAGCGGCGGCACTGGAGCCCTATTTGCCGCTGATGCGGCTTCTGGGAAGTTTCTATATGCAGCTTTATGGCGGCTCCATCGATGAAATGGAGGTGGCCTACTCCGGGGAGATTGCCTCCCTGCCGCTGGCGCCTCTGACCTCATCCTGCCTGGCGGGGCTGCTTCAGGGCGTTGTCGATATCCCGGTGACTCCGGTCAACGCTCCCCTTATCGCGCAGCGGCGGGGGATCCGGGTTCGGGAAATTTCCACTGCGGAAGTAAAAAGCTACAGCAGCCTGGTGCAGATCAGTATCCGGGAGGGTGCGGCGGTGCAGCGCCTTGCCGGGACCCTTCTGAGTCATGATGATATCCGGATCACCCAGATCGGCGATTACCGCATCGAAGTTGTTCCCGCCCGCTACATGCTCATCACAACCCATCACGACCGCCCCGGGGTGGTGGGCAAAGTGGGCACCCTGCTGGGTGGAGAAAATGTCAACATTGCCAGCATGCAGCTGGGCCGGCAATCAGTCGGCGGCGAGGCGATGATGGTCCTTCAGGTCGACGATCGTATTTCACAGGAAGTGATGGAGAAGTTGAGAAAACTTGACGTGATCGCCTCCGCCCGTTTTGTAGAGCCGGCAAACTGGAAAAACAACCACGCTTAGGGACGAGGCGGCGAAAGCGGCTTTTAGGAAAACAGAGGCTGTTTGGTTCTCTATGATCGTCGGTATTGAAGGATATTAACGAAAATGAAATATTAACGGGGAGGTTTCGACATGGATATCTATTCATCCATTGACCGGCATCCCATGCTGCTGCGGTTTCTATTTTATCCCCGTAAATGGAGCAGGCCGGCACCGGCGGGGGCGGAAGATCTTATGATTCCCGTGGCGGAAGATCTGGCGGTGGGCTGCCGCCTCTACGAGTCTGAGGCCGGCCGTCCCTGGATCCTGCTTTTTCACGGTAACGGCGAAATAGCTGCAGATTACGAGCAGATTGCGCCGCTCTATGGCCAAAAAAGGATCAACCTGGCTGTAGCCGATTATAGAGGCTATGGGAGAAGCGGCGGGCAGCCTACTTTTACGGGCATGGTCAGGGATGCTCCCATCATTTTTAAGGCGATGCGGGAGAGGCTGAAAGATAGGGGTTTGCAGGAAGATCTATTCGTCATGGGGCGCTCATTGGGGAGCATCTCCGCACTGGAACTGGCGGCGCAATATGCAGGCGCTATTCCCGGCCTGATCATTGAAAGCGGCTTTATCAGCGTCATTGGACTTATCAGGCACCTTGGTCTTCCCTCCACCGGTCTTGATCTAAAGGGCATCGAAGATGAGAGCAGGCGTAAAGCGTCCCAAATCAGCATCCCGGCATTGATCATTCACGGTGAGGCGGACAGCCTTGTTCCCTTTAGCCAGGCTTTGGATCTGCACAAATCCCTGGGCAGCGAATCAAAGGAGCTTCTGCCCATCCCCGGGGCTGACCACAATGATGTCATCTTTTTCGACCGGGAGCGTTATTTTACCGCCATTGCAGAATTCATCGAAAGATTTTACGGCTCAACGGGTGAAAATTGAACTGCGGCAGTAAACTGGCAGATTACCGGGCAGTTTACTGCCCCGCAAAACTGCCCCCGCGGTTTGACCTGCCGGAATAATTGTGTTATCTTATTTACCGCAGGGATTATTCAACGTGTAGGGCCCCATAGTCTAGTGGTTAGGACGCCGCCCTCTCAAGGCGGTAGCGGGGGTTCAAGTCCCCCTGGGGCTACCAAATTAAAGTCAGGTATAGAGGAGCTGAACTCATACCTGACTTTTTAACGATGATACAATCAGACAAAGGTTATTTCTACAACAGGAAGGTAATGCTTAGATGAAAAGAAAGTCAAAACTTGGAGCAATTATATTCCTCTTAATAGCGTTAATAGCTATAACAGGATATTTAGTTATAGGCAATCCGCTTGTCCCGATAAACAATCAGAAGCTGGCAAATTCAATTAACTCTATCAACAGCGATGTTGTACAGCTTAGTGAAAATGCTAAATTCAAAGTGACGATCGCTGATGAAATTATCACATTGTC
>CAZQEV010000038.1:0-12465 GCA_964592135.1 uncultured Syntrophomonadaceae bacterium | reverse complement strand
GATCAACGCCGTGAGATTCCAGGTTGATCCGGTTCATCGTAAAGGTATTTGTAATGATAACATCTGCCCCCGCCTCCAGATAGTCCCGGTGGATCTCCAGCACCTGCTCTGGGTGAGAGAGGTTGTTCGTCCCGCTCATGGCCAGCCCGCGCCTGGCCAGCTCCGTGCCCATGGCCCCATCAAAAAGGATGATCTTTTTACTTTTTAAAAAATCTCTTAAGTCCATTTTCAGCCTCCGTGCTTAGAAGAGATGGTTCATTGAAATGATCAGCGATATGCATTTCCAGCTGGGTACCGGCCACCCCTCCGGGGATGGCCCTGCCTGCCAGGTCCTGCCGTCCGCCGGCTTTGCTTCTCTTTCACCCCGCGGATCAAAACCTTCTGTATGTTGACGATTTTGCTTAAATATCATATAATTTTACAGATACATCACATCGTAAATGGGGTTTTGTGCTAATCAGAAAAAAAATAAGATTGACCAAGCGAGATCTTGAATCACAGGCCAAACGCAAACTTATCTATGAAAAGGCATTCGAGCTGTTCAAAATCTACGGGTATGAAAATACTACCATTGCCGATATCTGCCAGGCCGCCTGAGCAAGCGTCGGTTCGCTCTATCACTTCTATCGACCCAAGGAAAGCCTGTTGTTGGAAATAAGCAATAAGTTAGGAAATGTCTATATCCCTATTGATGCCAGCGAAGAAAACCTTCGCTCACCCTACGAACCGGTTTTAAATTATCTACTCGACTATTCCCGGGAGTTCGAGAAACTGGGAGCAGATCTGACCACTCAAATCTACCGCGTCTTCGAACGGGCCTACGTCGATGCTAAAAAAGGGGCCATCCAGCCTCTCAGCGCCTATACCACCCTGGATTCATTCATCAATGCAGCCCAGGAATACGGTTCTTTCGACAAATCCATGCCCGCCAGTGATGTTGTATCCTATTTTATTACGGTTAGCCGCGGACTTGTTTACGAATGGTGCCTCTGTAACGGCGCCTACAGTCTTCGTGAAAAAGCCTCGCGGTTCCTGCCGCGCATCATAAAAACTTTCCTCATATGAAAAGAGCCTCCCCTCAACCGCTGGATGTTCTAGAGAAGCGAAGGGCCCCTGCTGCAGGGGCCCTTTATGGATCGCGCAATTAACTTCAGGAATTGCCTGTTACTTGCTGTATGCCGTTTTGGTCGGACCGGCATAACCGCGGCGGTCCACCAGGAATTTCATCATACCGCCGCCGCCGGACAAACCGTCCTCCTTTGCTAATTTAAATCTGCACCCAAGCAACCGGTTGTTACACAGGATCACTCCCCTTGATCATTTTGATCATTTTTTCTCCGCTGCATTTATTAGAACGCCCATTAGAGCACGTTCTATAACCTATTTTTACCGGAGCGGGCAGCCGGGGAACCGGACCGGCTTGCCCCCCTAGCAGATGTCGATCCGCTAGCCTGGAAGGGGAACCGCTGAACCCGGCATCAGGTCCCGCCCCGGATTCTAGCCACACTATTTTGCACCGCCCACATCGACAAGCGCTGCTTCGCAGGCAGAGAACAGCTTGAAACAGACCGCTATTTAACCCGGGTAAGCCTTCTCGAAGTCCTCAACCACTTCCAGCAGAGCGGAGGACAATATCTGCCGCACCTTTTCTTCGATAAATAGCGGCACCTTCCCGTAGTATGCCTGGGCGATCCCGCCGGTAATGCAGGCGATGGTATCGCTGTCCCCCCGCCGATGGAGATCGTCTTGCGCACCCCATCCTCGAAGTCCTCAGACTCCAGAAAGGCGATGATCGCCTGGGGCACGGAGCCCTGGCAGGTTTCATCAAAGCGGCACTGCAGGCGAATTTCATCCAAAGCCTGCCCCAGGTTGTACGCAAACCGGGCCTCCACGTACTCTTTGATCTCCTCTTTGCCGCCGCCCTGCCGGGCCATAAAGATAGCAGCGGCCACCGCCTGGGCGCCCTTAATCCCCTCGGGATGCAAAAGCAAATTCCTGCCGTTCGGATAGATGCCTGCTCATAGGGACTGGCGGTACAGCGCCATGAAACGCTCCATGTAGTACAGAAATAGCTGGTTATAGTAACCGGTGAAGCCAAAGTCGCTGGCGTGACCGGCGAAGGGCATGAGCAGGACGGCACAGGGAACGGCGCCCGCCGCGGTGCAGGTGTCCCGGTAGGAGTATGACACCCAGGGCGGAACCAGCCCATCGTGAGTCCCCTGGTAAATAAGACAGGGCGGGCTGTCTTTGTCTACCAGCAGCTCCACATCGAGCCATTCCGGCGAACCGCCGATATTCTGCAGAATATCATGCTTGTTGCCGGGATAAAAAGGGATGACGCCGCGCACTGTGAGGGCGGGGCTGACTGCTTGGAGATAGGCGTTACTGCTCATCGCCAGGGACAGCGCTGTGGCCAGATGCCCCCCCGCCGATGCGCCCGAGATAAAGACGGCATCAAGGTCGGCTCCGTAATCAGCAGCGTGCGCTTCCAGATATTGCGTGAAAAGCCCCAGGTGGCGAATCATATCGTCTGCAATGAAAGGTCCGGTGACATGTTCAGGAGCGCCTTTGTTCTCTCCCCTAAGAGTGCTCAAACCGTACTGCAGATCGAAGACGCTGTAGCCCCGGGCGGCAAAATATTTGTTCACCTGCATCATGTTGTACGACCCCTTGTCGCCTTCAACCCAACCGCCGCCATGGATGCGAATGAGCACCGCATTTTTTCCCGGCGGGACAGCGTCGCCTACCGGGGGCAGGTATGCGTCAAAGTAGAGACTAATACCCTCATCTACCCCCTGCGTACCCTCATAGTAAAGTACATCTCTGATTACCCGGTAATCGCCAGAAGGGTACCCCAAAAAATAAGTAGGCAGGGATAATGTGGTCTTTAACATGTTCGCTTCTGCCGCAGGAGCAATCCGATCAGACCAGTTTTCACCGAAAGCGGCGTTGAAATCTTTTTTTGCCCTGGCTGTAGCGAAAGGCATGGCGCCAAGTGGCAGTAAAAAGATGAAGCAGAGCATGACGCCAACGGCGGCGATGATCTTGCGGAGTAGATCTCCCCGCCTGTGCCGGTATACTTTGAGCAGCAACACGGTCACGCTGCTGAAGAAGAGCGCCATGTAAAGGCTCAGCTGGGAGACAAAGAGCTCCAGCGGTTCCCGGCCGAGATGCCCTTTACCCAAGAGAACGTAAGCCAGATAGAACCCCAGCCCCAGGAGCGTGAAGAGAAAGGCTTTGGCCGTAAAACGGGCAAGGTTTCCGGCGAATCCGGCGGGGGCCCCTTTCACTCGTCCAGCCCCCGGCGGGATGAAAGAGCGATTCCTGCTCAGAAGAGCTACGGCAAGCCCCAGCCCGAAGGTGCCGAAATAAGAAAAGTAGAGCAGCAGGTAACAGGTGGCGTTGTCCCTGAAGGCTTCGGAAAAAGAGCTGGATATAGTGAGGTTTCCAGCAAACATCCCCACTGTGGCAAAGATGACCATAACAAGGTAAAGTGTACCGAGAAGGTCAATCCTCTTTGCCCCGACGTCGTCTCCGCTTTCCCAAAAGCTGTTCAGCCAGATGAGCAGTGCATTTCCCGCCCAAGTGAGCAGCAGGATTACCCCAAGCAAGCCATGCAGGGGGAGAAAGAGTGGGTTAATCAAAAAAATAACGCCGGAGATGATAGAAAGAATATTTAGGAAGATAAGTATGGCTGCATATAACTTCAATGAATTCTCCGGGACAGAACGCCGTTTAGTTATGGGGGCAGAAACAGTCAATGAAAAACACCTCCAACCAAATAGTCAGCTCTTCCCAAAAAGGCCCAGTAATACAATTTCGTCGACTCCTCAAAACATTCCCGTTCTTACATGCAATCGAGGGCGGCTTAACGGTCATGGCATACTTTCGGTTTTCAGCACTTCATGCACTTTCGAGGGTTGGGGTAGCACGGCCTGTTTCGCTTGTTTCGCAATGGAGCCTGAGCTTCGGCTTATACCATATAATGCAAGCAACTGTATCCTTGAACCGCAACGTCGCCGGCCTGGGGACAATCCGGGCTAGCGATCGTACTGCTGTATCTTTTTTACCAGTGTGGAGTGGCTCACTCCCAGCTCTTTGGCGGCCTTACGGATACTGCCGTGTTTTTCTACAGCGCTTTTGATCAAGCCCATTTCAAAATGTCCCACAGCCTGTTTGAGCGTTTGTTCTTTATGAGAAAACTTCTGCTCATAATAATTGCCGGCGATATAGCTGGGCAATAAACTGGTATCGATCACCTTTTTGCTGGTTACGATCGCCACCCTTTCGATAATGTTCTCCAGTTCACGGATATTGCCCTGCCAGCGGTACTGCAGGAAGGCTTTGCAAACATCCTCGCTGAGAACCAGCTCCTTATTATATTTTGCAGACATTTTCTTCGTAAAGTGATGGGCCAGAGGGACAATATCCTCCTTCCTTTCACGGAGGGGTGGAATAAAAACAGGGATTACATTGACCCGGTAAAAGAGATCTTCCCTGAATTTGCCGGATTCCACCATGGCCTGGAGATCCCTGTTGGTTGCACAGATGATCCTGACATCAAGTTTAATCGGAGAGGTCGCCCCAACGCGGTACATTTCCTTGTTTTGAATTACTTTCAACAACTTGACCTGCAGGTTTAAGGGCAGATCACCGATCTCATCAAGCAAAATTGTACCGCTTTGGGCTGTTTCAAGAATACCGATCTTGCCCGAATGATGAGCGCCGGTAAAAGAACCTTTTTCAAAGCCAAACAGCTCTGATTCCAACAAGTTTGCCGGGATCGCTCCACAGTTGATCTGAACAAAAGGCCCCTTTTTACGCAGGCTCATCTTATGAATCAGCTTCGCGATAACCTCTTTGCCCACCCCCGATTCTCCGGTAATATTAACAGTGGCATCGGTAGCCGCTACATTGACCAGGGATTCCAGTATTTTCAGCATCTTCGGATTACGCGTGATAAAATCATCTGTTTTGAGCATCCTGTTGCGCAGCTCCACCAGCTCTTTAAAATAGGTTTCACTTTGCGATTTTGTTTTCTCCAGTTCCTCTTTTAATTTCTCCAGCTCCAGCATCTCCCTGTAGTTGGCAATATAGCAGATGCAGCTCTTTTGTTCATCATAAACAGGAACGCTGGTGATAAAAGCATCCACCCCGGTTTTCAGCTTGTGGTTTATCACAAGGGCCTATTTATTGTCTAACATATATTTCGATTCTTCGACGATGATCCCCGCCTCGATCAGCTCGTTTACATTTTTAAAAGGCGTGGGCTGTTTTATTCCAGAAATGCGCTCCACAGATCTGCTATTTGTGTACAAAAAATCCCCCTGGGAATTAGTGATAAAGATACCATCAGAGGAATGATCCAGAATATTGATCAGATCCTCCAGAGTACAGATGCCGCAGCTTTTTAACAGGCTTATATATATCTCTTTCGGTATTATGATCACTCCCCCAAAGTAGTTGCTCCCACAAACCATACTACCCTCTTTAACCCACTAATGGGAAAAAGAAAGCAGCCGCCGCATCGAGCCGGCTTTTTCATCGCAAACATGCATAGCCTGTCATCCAACCTGGAAGCATATTTCAGGCATTATTTTAAGATTGCCGGCAATAGATGGTGTAAAGTCCAGCAGGCTGAGGATATCCTTTTTTAAGTCCAGCCCCGGGGCGATTTCAACAAGTTCGAGCCCCTGTTTTTCCAATTTAAAGACGCAGCGCTCGGTGATATAGAAGACCCTTTTGTGGTTTTCAAACTCAACACCGGCCAGATAATCGCCCTTTTTACAAACATTAACATTGCCAGCAGCATCTACCTCCAGGGCGCCAAGAAAGCCGATATCCAGGCCGCCCTTCTGGCGATAACCTCGGCGGCGATTACTCTCCCCAAGCTTATCTCGCTCTCCATGATCGCCCGCATTTCTGCGGCGTCACACCGCTTTTCGTTTGAAAAGCAGGGATTATAAGCAAGATGGGGCGCCGTCTGCACATGTTCGGGATCAACGATGATCGCATCGACAAAAACATAGGGCAGGTGAACGAGATGCGGTTTAAAAAGCTCCTCTTTCAAAGCCTTTACGTAGACAATTACTTTGCCCCCGTTATTCTTTGCCGCCGTTTTTACCAGAGCCTCATTGAGAAACCCCAACATTTTAAGCAACTTCCAAAGTATGGCTTTCCCAACCGGCCTAACAAGGCAAATTGGCAGCGTAAAGGCCCGGTCATACCGGCCTTCCCGCTGCCAATGCTCCACTAGAATACTATGCCGGACCCTTTCACGCAGTCCATTTGCCAGCTTATCCTTTATCCTTTAAAATCGATTTATTTCTGCCAGGTCCACAATCCTGTCACAGACCTTTTCCGCCAGGTAACTATTGTGGGTCACAACCAGAAGGCCAAGATTGCGGTAGGCAACTTCGGCTAATACGGTGTCCCAGATCTGGGCCTGGGTAATGACATCCAGCATTGTGCTGATCTCATCGGCCAGTAAAAAATGCGTCCCCGCAAAGAGTGAGCGCGCCACACAGAAGCGCTGCAGCTCCCCGCTGGAGAGTTCCCTGGGAAACCGGCCCAACCATTCCTGTTCTATGCCTAGCGATTCCAAAATGTCATTCCGGAGCATCCCCGACTCGTTGAGGGTTTGCCTCATTTTCCAGCGTGGATTGATCGCTTTCTCCGGATGCTGATAAATTAGCTGTACGGGGCAGACCCCCTTCCTGGACAAAGGCTGCCCACCGCAGAGCACTTTACCCTCTGAGGGTTCTTCATATCCAGCAAGCAGTTTTGCCAAGGTGCTTTTCCCACAGCCACTCGGGCCGACCAGCCCCACTCTCTCGCCCTTCTCAATAACAACATTGAGTTTCCTCAGCACCCAGGGGGCGCCTCCAGCGTAGCGAAAACCCAAATCAATCGCTTCAAGTCGCATGAATACACCTGACCAATCCTCCGCGCAATTCCCTCATGGGTATAGCGGCAGAGATACATTCCCCCGTTCTTTCCGAGCATCGCGGGGCGAAAAGACAGCCCTTCGGCAAATTCCTGGCATAGGGCTGGAATCCTGGAATGGGGACAAAACCGTTCTGGGGCAGTGCATGCCACAAAGCTTTGGAAAAGGGATGGCGCAAAGCTTCGCTGCCCTTTACAAAATCATCCGTTGCGGCGATCTCGAGGGTTGTGCCTGCGTAGAATACAGCAATGCGATCCGCAATATTGAAGGCCAGATCGATATCATGGGTGATCAGCAGCACCGCTTTGCCGCTGTCTGCAAACTCGCGCAGGCATTGCAAAGCCTCGACCGCGAGTTTGGTATCCACCCCCGGCGTCGGTTCATCAGCGATGATCAGGGATGCATCATGGATCAGAGCGGTGGCAAACAGAACCCTTCTGGCCATCCCCCCCGAAAGCTGGAACGGATACATCCTCTCCACCTCCGGCCCCAGGTTCAACCGTTCAAATGCTCCCCTTTGCCTACACCGTGCCCTTCGAGACCGGTTACAATTACGCACCAGGGGGCCGACACGCATCAGCGGATCCAGGTAGGTTACCGATTGCGGGATCAGGGCTATCTCCCGGCCCCGCAGCTTTCTTTGCAGTTCCGGCGTTAAAGGCCGGCCTTTGTATTCCATCTGCCCGCTGCTCACAGAGTTCTGGGGCAGAATGCCCATGATCGCATGGGCCAACAGACTTTTACCCGAACCGCTCGAACCCGCAATGGCCATTATCTCCCCCGCCATAACATCAACCGTCAGGTTTGAAATAACCTGCAGGTAGTATTGCTCAAAGAAAGAATCATAGAGCCGGAAGGAGACAGAAAGATTTTTAATATCGATCATTGGTTTGCTGTTTTCCGATTCCATCAATTCACCTTCTATTCCTGGGCACTATCAGGGGCAGTGAGCTTTCTGACACATTCGCCTAACTTGTTAAACATGAGAATGATGATCACCAGCATCAGCCCGGGGAAGAAAGCCAGCCACCACATTCCCACAGAAATATAGCTCATCGACTCGGCAAGAATGATGCCGATGGCCGGCTGCTCGGGAGGCAGCCCAAATCCTAAAAAGGTCAGGCCCGACTCGTGCATGATGGCATGGGGAAAAAGGAGTATCAGGCCGATGAGAAACTGGGGAATCATGTGAGGCAGAATATGCTTTATCGTAATCCACAAGGTGGAGCGGCCCATTTTTCTGGAGACGGCAATGTACTGCTGGAAGCTGATCTGCAAAACTTCACCCCGGATGATCCGGGCAAGGGCCGTCCAATGAGTAACGGCGATACCGATAAGCACACCCTGCACCCCGCGTCCGCAGGCAAAGGAGATCAGGATAAGCAGTACCATATGCGGTACACTCATCACCAGATCGATCAGCCAGTTGATAAAGTGATCCAGCCATTTGGCGCCCGAGGCGGCGGCGATACCTACAAAAAGAGCGATGACGGCGCTGACGCTGGAGGCAATGGCCCCCACAGCGATGCTTAACGAAAGCCCCTTGACAGTACGGGCAAGCATATCACGTCCCAGCATATCAGTGCCAAAGGGATGCTCCCAGGAGGGAGCCAGTCCTTTTTGGGAAAAATTTGCCCGGATCAGATCGTCACTCATGGAGCGGCCCAGCCAGTAAACCGCTATTAACATGGCAAAAATACATACAGTGACAATGATCATCTGGACCCGGCGATTAAGAGGCCGAATAGGAGGCTGATAGACCATCTTGTCAACAGATATTTGCGACATACTTACCCCACTCCTATCTGCGGATCTATGACTCCATAGAATATGTTGGCAAGCATATTCCCCGTAAAAACAAACAGTGTGCTGAAAAGTGTGATCCCCAGAAGCAGGGGAACATCGGACTGAAGGGCTGCAGCAGAGGTTGCAGCCCCCAGTCCAGGATAAGAAAAAACATTTTCTGCAAGAATAGAGCCGCCAAAAAGCTCGCTGAAAGAGGCAAACTGCATCGTCATGGCAGGTATCAGTGTATTGCGCAGACCATGCCGAAGAAAACACCTCATGGGTGAATCCCCCCTGGCCCTGGCAAAGAGCACATAATCACTGCCCAGCGCGTCGATCAACTTTTCCCGCGTGTGCAGAGCGACATTGGCAAAGGAAAGGAGGCTCAACGTAAAGGCCGGCAATATGATGTGGTGCAATCTCTGCCATATGGTAACTTCATCGCTGGGAACTCCCGCCGGAACAGCCATTCCCAGTGGGAACCACCGCAGCATGACTGCAAAAAATATCAAAAACACGATCCCGATCCAGAATGTCGGTATAGAACAGAGGGTCAGACAGAGACGCTTCAACAGCTGATCAAAAAGGCGTTCCTTGTATATTCCCATCAAGCAACCAAGAGAGAAGCCGATCACCCCGGCCATGGTCCAGGAGACCGCCATCAAAGCCAGGGTGGATACAAATTTTCCCCCGACGATGTCTATGACCGGGCGGCGATAGATAATCGAAGTGCCGAAATCGCCGTGCAACAAGGAGCGGCCCCACTTGAAAAAACGTTCCACAGGCGGATCATTCAAGCCCCAGTGCTCCGCAATGCTTTCCCGCTGCTCCTGGGTAACACCCGGTATACCTTCCACATAACTCTGAATAGGATCTATGGGTGAGAGAGTGACCAGGACAAAAGCGATCACGCTAACGGCGACGAGGAGCGTGACAATCCTCAGCAGGTAAGCCCCTATCAGTCTCCATAACCTCTTATGTTTCATCACAGGATCCTCTCATCGGGCCGCAGGCGGAAATCTGTAACTAATTCCATTTCCATTCCTTCAGGTTGGCAACCAGCGGCCAGGCAGCGCCATGGGCATGAAGTTTTTGGTTGCCTATGCTGAGGCCCTCCTTGACATAATAGAGGTGATCCATGTTGATCAGGAATACCCAAGGTGCTTCACCCAACATCGAGGTGCCTGTTGTCCCGTCCCACTGTGCTTTTTTCCAGTATCCCAGGGATTCTTCCAGATCTGTGGAATTAAGAGCGGCATCGAGATAGCCGTCTACCGTTGCATTCCTGAAATTTTCCGGATTATAGAAATCTGTTCTTCCCGCATTGCTGCTGTGGTACAGCATGAAGCTGGTGATGGGATTGGATGACCCCCACCCCATGATCATGGGCTCCGAGAGCATCCGTTTCATGATATCATCGATCCCCACACCCTCAACTGTTATCTCGATCCCCAGTTTTTCTTTGGCTTGGTTTGCAGTGGAGAGGGCAACCGCCTGGCGCATGGAATCC
This sequence comes from uncultured Syntrophomonadaceae bacterium, assembly GCA_964592135.1. Taxonomy (GTDB): domain Bacteria; phylum Bacillota; class Dethiobacteria; order DTU022; family DTU022; genus JAAZIN01. Next base: position 2,224 of record CAZQEV010000038.1, on the reverse strand, counting down.
CCGGCGAAATACATGCAGGTAAAAGCCGCTTTCTGTCCATTCTTTTCCCTGATGCCGTCGCCATCGCTGTCGATCCAACCCGCTTCATCGAGAAGGAGGCAGGCATGCTCCACATCTGTGTCGATCACTGTCTCCGGATTCCACCACGGCAAACCATCACATTCCGTATAGGCGGGACCGGCAAATCCATTGAGGGCTTCTTCAATGATCTGCTGCCGATCAATGCCGTAGCAAAGGGCTTTTCTGATGGCGATATCGCAGGTTACATTATTACCCATCTTGTAGCCATCTTCGTTTAATTTACCCTCATCGGGATTCACAGGCAGGGTGATACCGCGGTTATCGACAGATTTAATCCTGGCCACTTTCATGCCGGGGACCTCGTTTACAGCGATAGTCGCTGCAGTAATGGCAATGTCAACCTGTCCCGATTTGGCAGCCACAAAACGGGCGTCTTCATCCTCGATGATCAGAAAAACAGCCTTTTTAATAGACGGCGCTTCCCCATAATAATTGTCGTTGGCTTCCAGGATGAACTGCTGCCCCTTGTCCCACTGGGCCAAACGGTAGGGCCCAGAACCGATGGGGTTTTGCCCAAAATCATCATCATAGGCATGCTCCGGGACAATCCCGATTTCTGCCGAGGTGATGATAAAGGTAGATGTGGGTTTGTTCAGCTTGAACTCCACGGTTGTATCGTCGATTGCTGTAACAGTGTCCACCATGGTCAGATCGACGAATGATTTGCTATTCTTTGTTGTGATATAAGTAAAGGCCACATCTTTTGCAGTCAGTTTCTCTCCATCGGTGAAGTAAGCATCATCGCGGATCTTGAAGGTCCAATTCAAGGCATCGTCGCTGACCTCATATCCCGTAGCAAGGTCGAAGACAAGTTCATTGTCACCGTTTACCTCCATCAGTGTGCTAAAGATAATCGGACCGGTGCCGCCATAACCGGTGCAGGGATCCCATGATGTCGGCTCGCTGTAGAAGGCGATAACCACCTCTGAAACGCTCTCCGTCCCCTCTTTCTGCACATCATCGGGCTTGCAGCCAGAAACAGCAACCAAAAACAAGACCAGGAAAACAGTTAAAACCTTTACTGCACTCTTCATTTGTAAACCTCCTACATGTTATTTTTATGCTATTATCTGGATGCAAACTTAAAACTTCGGGCAGAGAAAGAGCCAGGCAGCCTTTTGGCGCCTCTGCACCTAAATACATTACCCGGCCCTGATCGCTTACGGTGATTGGTGCAATTATAAATATGCCGTCGTGTTACGAACCTGTGCTATCATACCACGAATATTTTACATAAGTCAATATCTTTTTCTTTTTACACTGTAGAAAAGTTTGTGAAAGTTTGTGAGGCTATTCAGAGGCAAGCATCCATGCATGCTTGTAGCGGCGCTTATATCAGAAGAAGGAAAACGCTCGATAAGCCCTTCAACAGTGGTGCTAAAGTTGAAGAAGATGCTTCTTGCCACCCCTACACGGAAGTTACCACCGCCCGGCTGGTTTACGGCAACCACGGGCAGTCTCAAGGAGCCCTTCCCCTTGTCTCCTATTCAAAAAAGAGCATTGCATAAGAAAAGGCGTTCCGTTAAGTGGGAACTATTGTGCTCTTACGGAAATTCAGCGTGTAGTTCTTTTCTGTGCCATAAAATGCTTCAAATTCCAATCCCCCATTATGTGCCAGTTTTTTAATTTCACCCGTTGACATCCTGTCGGCATCACCCGCCTGCTCCGATATGGAAAGAAGACCGCCCGGGCGCAGCAGCCTGCGGCATTCATTCAAGTACCGCTCTTTATTTTCAACCTCACCCAGCACAGTCACCATGAAGATAACGTCAAAGTATACGTCCTCGAAAGGAAAATCAATGCCGTTGCAAAGATGATACTCCACATTGCCGATCTTCTTCCTGACCAGTCTTCTCTCAGCGAGATCAAGCATCTCCCGCTGGATATCGGCCAACACCAGCACACCCCGGGGTATGGCCCTGGCCAAAACACTCCTACAAGCAGAGCCTAACTGGTAAGCAGATTATGAGTTCGGAAATACGGGGATGCCTGACGAACGCAGCGCTCCAGCCAGGCGGCTGTCCCAACAACCGGCGATAATAACCTCCCGGGGATGTTCCCCGGTAAGCTTTTCCGCCAGCGCCAATACGGAAGCCAAATGAATAGCGTCGAACCCGCGCAAGGCGTAACGCTCAGTCAGTTC
>CAZQEV010000037.1:0-12696 GCA_964592135.1 uncultured Syntrophomonadaceae bacterium | reverse complement strand
GCGCCGATGGTACTCGGGGCGCAAGCCCCCGGGAGAGTAGGTCGCCGCCGGAGAATATTTTAAGGAAAGCCTGGCCTGAACGCCGGGTTTTTGCCTCTTCACTGAGGTTTTTGTTTTCTCAACTTCCAACATCTAACATCCAACCTCCGCCCTTTGTGCCCTCCAGCGCCGATGGTACTAGGGGCGCAAGCCCCGGGCAACTTTTTGGTAAGGCAACTAACGCTATACCTTGCCAAGAGGGTTCATGGAAAAATTGGGGTTTACGTGTTTACGGAATTCTTATTCGCTAATACGGGGGTTCCCTCCCGGAGGAGCGAGCGGGCAAAAGTATTCTCTTGCAGCTCTGCTTCGGTGTAGACAAAAAGATCCAGGCTTACAGGAAAACGCAGGGGCATATATTCAGAAATCCGTTCGCGCGGTAGCAGCGGGCTTTCCCGAACTATTATCAGAAAGTCTACATCGCTGGCGGCGGTGTAATTGTCCTTGGCCCAGGAACCGCAAAGGTAGACGGATATTACCTCATCCCTGTTCTTCAATTCATTTACAAATTGCTGTATGGCGCGATCCACAGCTTCTTTATCCGGCCAGAATATTTTTACAGAACTCAATAATCTCACCTGCTATCTTCATGGCATCTTCTCCCTCTGCTTCGGTAAAATAATCAGTCGGCGCCCCCACATTAAAGCTGTTGGGATAACGGGCTGGGATATAATGCTTGTCAATTACCTTTGCCCTTTCAATTAATTCTGATGTTACATTTGTAGATGGGGGCAGATTTGACAGTAAAATGCTTACTGAATGCCCCCAGGCCTCCGCGTGAAGTTTCTGGTACACAGACTTAATTGCCTTTTCGGCTGCTTGGTGCGCCGCAAAACAGGCCCACTCGAAATCTTTTAGCTTGATCGAATTTCGCGCATGAAGCAGATCGGCTTCTGCCTGTTTCATCCAATCATCGCTGCGGCTCGCCAAAATAAACACCCCCATATATATGCTAACCGTAATTACAGAAATTGTCAAGCATGGCGGCAACAACAAATGGATTTTGCCTCAAGTACGATTGACGCTCCCGGCCAAACTTTGCTATACTTACTCCAATAAATACAGACTTTTCCTGCTCAATTATGAAGGGCGTGAGGCAGAAAATGAAATACTTCAAAAAATTAACAGGTAAAACTGTTTACCTTTCACCCCTTAACCCGGAGGATGAAGGGGATCTGGAGGTATATACCAAATGGATCAATGATCTTTCGGTATCTGTCGGGCTGGGGTCGGCTGCCGGCACATACAACCTCAAGAGTGAAAGAAGTTTTCTGGAGGATCTGGCCAGGGGTGGGCACCTGTACGCCATAATTCTGATGGAAAATGATGAGCTTATCGGGAACTGTTCGCTCTTCGGAATAGATCATATCAACAGGACTGCTTCCACGGGGCTGTTTATCGGAGAAAAAAAATGTAGGAGCAAGGGATATGGTACTGAAGCGGTCCAGCTCATCGTTGAATACGGATTCAGGATCCTGAACCTGAACAATATCATGCTGAAGGTATTTGAGTTCAACAAGCCGGCCATCAGATGCTATGAAAAAGCAGGCTTCGCTGTTTTCGGCAGGAGAAAAGCAAGTTACCTGCTCAATGGAATCTTTTACGACGAGCTCTTTATGGAGATCCTGGCCGGGGATTTGAAAACCTCGTTTTTGGACAAAACGCTGACGAACAGCGGGCTTCAGCCCTGACCGCTGCAATGATCGGGGCGGCACTCAGGATCTGCCTGGCCATATCGGTCATGATCTGGTAAGATGCTGTTTGAACCCCGAATTACCCTTTACCCAGAATAAATAATGGAAGGAGATCACAATGGGAAAACTCAAGGGGACCAAAACTGAGAAAAATCTGAAAGAAGCCTTTGCCGGTGAATCCATGGCCCGCAACAACTATGCGTACTTCGCCAGCGCCGCCAAAAAGGAAGGGTACGAGCAGATATCCGCCGTATTCCTGGAGACGGCGGAGAATGAAAAGGAACATGCCAAGATGATGGTCAAGTTCCTTAAGGGCATCGGCACCACCGAGGAAAACCTGGAGGCCGCCGCTGCCGGGGAGAATTATGAGTGGAGTGATATGTATAAGCGCTTTGCCGCCGATGCGCGCGAGGAAGGATTTGACGAAATTGCCGATGTCTTTGAAGCCATCGGCAGGGTAGAGAAGCAGCACGAGAAAAGATATCTTGCTCTGCTTAAGAACCTCCGCGAGGGTAAAGTGTTCAAGAGGGACGAAGAGGTGGCCTGGAGATGCCGCAACTGCGGTTACGTTCATACAGGCAAAACAGCACCGGAACTATGTCCGGCCTGCAAGCATCCGCAGGCGCATTATGAACTTCTGGCCGAGAACTACTAGCCGGATAAACGCAGCCCCGGCCGCCGGTATTGTTTGGGGCGGGGTTTCATCTCTGCCCGTGTAATGCTGGGTCACAGCGTTAATTGTAGGGGCAGGGTTCCATCCCCGCCCCAAATCTGTACCAGGTTTAATCACATGCAGATGCTACTGCAGCGGCTCCGTCACCTGGCCCATGAAGAGAATTGAGCCGGTCTTGTTGTCCACAATGTGTCAAAACCGGTTTAAGATGGCGGCTAATTCCAATGAAAATTGTCGGTTAAAGATGCGGCATGCCTTAGGTAGATATTACCACAGACATGCCGCTAAAAGAATACCCTTAAGCTTAAAGACTCCGAGCACAAACCTTTTTCGGATAGAAAGATAGCCCCTGATCGCTGACCAGGTAATAATCGGCGCCGTCATGCTCGATCCACATCTTCACCCACCCTTTCGGTGTTTTGACTTCCACACCTTCACCACAGGTTAGCTCATAAGCTTCGCTGATGGTGTACCTGCCGTTATCATTTTTTTTGAGATATCCTTGCGCCATTCTGGACCTCCTTGAAAGAACTATGATAAATCGGTTAACACCCGGGCCAGGTTTTCCCCGTCGACGAGTTCCTGGCTTCTGGTAAAGGCATCTAAAAGGCAGCCCCGGCAGAGTGTGTTAATGTATGCGGGCATTCCTTTGGACTTCTCCTGAATCCTCGAGATCACATCGTCGGGGAACAGGGGCCTGTTGCAGCCGGCGCTTTTTAGCTGGTGGTTGATGTATCTCTTGCTCTGCTCAAAATCTAGTGCGCTTAAGTGGTACCCTGTTTCTATCCGGCGCCAGATGGCGCTCATCTGGTAAGCACGCAGGGTGGTGCGCAGCGACGTTTCACCTGTCAGGATCACAGCCAGGGGGGAGAAGGAGTCGTAGTTAAAATTCATGATGAACCTGAGCTCAAAGAGCATGGATTCCTCCAGTGTTTGTGCTTCATCAATGGCAATCACAGTGGTTCGGCCCTTGTTTTCATAGAGGTCTAGCATTGCTCGTTTAAAAAGACTTTTCAGCTTGACGAGATGCCCCAGAGGGGAAAGGCCCATGGCCGACAAAGAGTGGAAGTAAAAATTACGGGGGGTCAGGCTAGAGTCGGCGATGTAGCTGTAAAGATAGGCATTGGGATCAAGTTTGCTGCCCAAAAGCCTCAAAAGAGCCGATTTGCCCGATCCCGCTTCTCCGGTGATCAGAGCCAGCGTTCTTTTCTTACACACATAAAGGAGTCTGGCCAGCGCTTCGCTGAAACAGGGGGAATCGTAGAGCAGCTCCGTGGGCAGCTCCCGTTCAAAAGGGGCCTGGGTAAAGCCAAAATGTGCTGCGTACATGTCTTAGACCTCCTCCGGGGGTTTAGGGTAAGTGAGCCCCTCCCGCCTTTTGCCTTTAAGCGCAGTTAAAAAGTTTAACCCCGAAAAAGGCGTCTTTTCATTAGCATCCGGGTAATCCGGAACTTTTTCGGTAAAAGCATGCTCCGGCAGTGAAGCCCTGACGGCATCGGGGTAACGTTTCCCTTCGTGATAAACCTGTGTGGTAGAAAGATCATAAGGATCAAAGCGGACCAGGATTCTTTTCTGCACCAGCTCCGGCACTGTTTCGAAGATGCGTCCGTTTAAAGAAAAGATCTTAGTTTTGTCGACGGTCCTTTTTTCTTCCACCAGGAAGACATCGTAGAGCTGTTCTAGGGTCGCTGTACGTAGGGGGTTGCCGCATGTTTCAAAACGTAACCGGGGTGTCTGTTTTGTAGCGGAGTGAACTCTCTCATGGTAATACTTGTCCAGCCAGACCCACAGGTATTCGTTCAGCTCGGCCAGTGAAAGGGGCTCTTTTTTCAGCAACTCATGGAATTCAGGCAGAAAGCTGTTTTGGATGGTGGCGAACAGGCGCTCAATTTTACCTTTTCCAGCCGGCTGGTATGGGCGGCTTCGGGACCGCATGATGCCGAGCTTCCCGCAGACGGCGTCCAGATAATTGGATGAGTAAATTTTTCCGTTATCCACGTACAACTGAGTCGGAAGGCCGTATTTCATCATCGCTTTTTTTAACGAGTCCTCCAGCATGGGCAGCTTTTCAGCCCAGTAGCACTGGCCATGGGTGACCAGGCGGGAGTAATCATCTATCCAGCAGATGAGGTAGACCTTTTTCTTCTTACCGGCCTGCTCAGGATCGGGCAAGTGTAAAAGGTGGCAGGTGTCGCCAAGCCAGCGCTGGTTGCGGTGCCGGGCCTGGTAGCGCTGATATGCCTTATGCTCTTTGCGTAGGTGCCTGCGGGTGAGTTCGCACTTGTCCAGGTAGTCATAGATTGTGCTCCTTTTCAGCACCCCTGCAGGAACCTTGCCGGATAATTCCAGGGTCCTGATGATCTGTTCGCAGGACCGGCGGGGGTTTTCTTTTTTCATCAAGGCGGTCAGTTTGAGGTATTCCTCCGGGATTCGTCTTTGCCGTCCTTCCCGAATCTTTGGTTTCAGCCCTTCAAAGCCTTCTTCTCTGTAAGCTTGAAGGTAGCGCTCAATGGAGCGCACGCTGACCGTGGTCCGGTTGCTGTAGGGGATCTGGTAGGTTTTCCGGGCCGCTTCACCAATGAGCGCCTGGATCTGCCCCGGCGGCAGATTGGTCCTGCTGACAATGGGGGCGATGAGCCGGTAGCGGAAATTGGCAATCTCTAAACTCTGCTGCTCTTCCATGTGCACACCTCCGTAAGATTGGGGTTTGATACCCTTTGGCTCATTTTCCCACGGGGTGCAGAGGGGCAACAATCACGCTTTATGTGGGTAATGGCAAAAACGACGAAATCATCCTCAAACCGGGATGCCAAAAGGGCAGACTTCCCGGTAATTTTAAAGACCGGCCGGAATTGTCGGCTCATTTTGGCTGATGACGGATGCTGGTTTTTGATGTTTCCCCACGCCGAAGTGCCTGCGGCTTTAATTGCAGGCATTGTCTAATAAAGCTCGGGGCTTGACCAGGCAGAGCAGGTTAAAATCGCTGTGCCTAAATTCGGGATGATAGGTGCTGCGGTAGAGGCCAAAGAGGGAGAAGAATTTTCGCCCCATGACTCGAGGCGAGGCAAGATCTCCACCTAACCAGGTGGCCGGCTCCACCCTTCTGGCCAGTTCCCCAGCCAGCCAGTTAAGCAGGCTGCCGCCGGCTGCCCTGAAGCATTTCCACCAGCGCATCACTGTGGCAGGCTCAACACCGCAAAGCTCAGCCAGCTGCTCTATGGTGTGTGTCTCGTAACAGATGCCCCGGATGGCGGCCTCCTTGACGTGGGCCATAACCCGCGAGTAGGGAAAAACAAAGCAGGGGATTAAGGCATGGGTTCTACCGCAAGAGGGGCAGAGCACCCTCTGGATCCAAAAGATCGCCCCCGCGAGGGGGGTCTTTCGACGGTAGCCACCGTGCTTAATGAACAGGCCTTTACAGTTGCAAACGCCTGCCCAGTCAGCTGCGGTCTGCAGGTATACGCGTGCCAGTTCTCCTGGATTGTTAATTTGTGCAATGGGTATATTGACAAGGGGCGGAGTAAGGTTTAAGATGATTATACTGTTTTGTGTTTTTTTGGTTGGGCGAGTGGCGATCTCGCCCTTCCGCTTTCCTCCCGAGTATTCCCTTAGGCCTTTGCCATCGGCCGCAAGGAATCCTGCTGCCTCCTAAGACCACCACCCCAAAGATTAACCAATAAACAAAAAAGCCGGAGACTTCCGCCCCCGACACCCTTAGCTGGATATGCACCAATTCTTACGCCAGATTAGGCTGGCTCTGACACACAATGCTGAAGAAAAAGGGCCGGTCCGCGACCATGTAAAACCCGGGCGCCGATTCTTCTTTAACCTCTACAGAGGTAGCTGCCGCGGCTTCGGTACCCTCCTCATTTACCTCCACAAAGGTTTTATGTTTCACCTCGGCGATAAACATATCGGGCGGCACCGGTTTCACCCGCGATAAATCCGCGGCGCCGGCTTCAAAGGCAATCTCCATGCCCATGGCCTTGAGAGCATCATTGAGCGAAACCTCATATTCAAACTTGAAACGGGGGAGCCCGATAACAGCCTCTGTATCCTGAAACTGCTTCATCCACGAACTCCACGCTTCCGGGTTAAGGCCTGCGTAAAAATCACACAGATCCATTTCGGAACACGGCAGGAAGAGATACATGCTCTAATGGCTTTTTAACCAGGTAGACCAGCCCGGATTCAAAAAGGTTCCCGAAGAAGAGCTGTATAAACTGGTAATTCTTACAGCCGTTTATGGGTAGAGCCGCTTTCCCTGCCGCATGATGAAGCGGTTTTGTGCTGTTGCTGCAGGCGTTCTTTATCTCGTCCCGCCTAGAGGGTTTCTGTACATTCTTCTTTATTTTCGCGAGGCCTGCCCATCTTTTGGGTGCTCCCGGTGGCCAGCATGACCGCCCCGATGACCAGAAGGCAGCCTGCTATCTGGACAGGGGTGATGGTATCGTGAAAAAACAGTGAAATGATGATCGTGGCTACCGGGATCAAATTGACGAAAATCGAGGAGCGGCTGGCCCCGAGGATGGCCACGCCCTTATTCCACCAAAGGAAAGAGAGCACCGAAGCGATCAGGGCCAGGTAAAGAACAGCGGCGATGGCCGGCCATCCCGCTCCTGAAAATGCCGCGGGGCCTGGCTTACTGAGAAGGCCGAAAGGCAACAGGATCACGGTTCCGGTGAGAAAGCCATAAAATGTGGTGATCAGGGGTGAAAAGCTGTCGCTGACTTTTTTGCCCACAATGGCATAAAGAGACCAGCTGACCACAGATCCCAGGGTGAGGATATCCCCAAAATTAAATTCAAGAGAGCTGAGCACCTTCCAGGAACCTTCGCTGATCACCAGTGCAACCCCCAGAAATGAGAGCAGGGCGCCCCCGGCAAGGCGCGCAGTGAACTGCTCCTTCAGCAATACGGTGGCCAGAATGGCGGTGACGATGGGATTGATTCCCACGATCAAAGCTCCATTTACCGGAGAGGTGTATTTCATGGCGTACAGGAAAAAAGCATTGTACGCAAAAATTCCGGTAAGGCCCAGCAAAATAAAGTTCAGCCAATCCTTCTTCTTAACCGGCGTCCCGAATATTTCGCGGCGGCCAAGTATAAGAAGTACGGCGGTGGCAATGGCAAAACGGAAAAAGGCGATAGTGAGCGGGTGAAAATCGGCCAGGGCAAAGCCTGCCGCATTGAAAGTGCCGCCCCAGAAAAAGGCGACGAGGACCATTAGGATGTAGATTAGCTTATTATCGGGCATAACCTTTGCTCCTCACTGTTTATAGATGTTATCTTATTTTTCGCTTGAGGATAAAGAATCCCTGCCCCGGCATTTTCGCCTGTTCTTGTTTCGTTTCCGCCATCTATGGTAGAATTATCACGAATAGGGGTGATTTATTGGGTGCAGGGCAGAAAAGGGGAGGTCTTTTTTTGAACACCGGCGGAACGGCCCGCAGTTCAATTCTGTGTGGAATCATAATGCTGGCCGGCTGGATCTTCCCGCTGACGGCGGTACCCCTGGGCATCGCCGGCCTGGTCATGGGGATAATCGGTCTCTCCTCCGGGCAGCGCGACCTGGCCAGGGCCGGTATATTTCTGAACGGGCTCGGGTTAGGCCTTACTGCTCTCAATGTATCCCTGGCTGTTTATTTGCTGATGTCAGGCAAATTCGATCAGCTGTTTATGTTCCGATAACCCGTCCTTGCATAAAGTCAAAGCCCGGGCGGTTGGATCGGCAGGCATAAAGGTTGCCATGCTCGAGCGAAAATTCGAATCAGCTTTTCTTCCATGTGAATAGACAAAGTAAAAGCGATTTGACCGACCTTTTTTCAAAAAAGTGTTCGTGGGATCACTTATTTCTTGACGATCGCAGTGAAATATGGTAAAGTAAGACAGTACATAAAAAGGATATTCATTGGCTTACATTTAAAGATATCAGATACGAGTTTTTCGAGCTATCACCCATAAAGGAGGGGTAATATGGTAAATGAATTTACCGGTTTTCGTAAGTGGGTAGTGCTGTTAATTTTATTGGTACTGTCGTTTATTGTTGCTGGGTGTGGGCCGACAGGCAACGGCGATATTAATGGTGACCCGAACGGAAGCAGTAATGGGGATGTTATCGGGGAACCTAACGGAAGTAGCAATGGAGATGCAAATGAAGTGACTGGGAAAAACACTGACCTACCCGTGTTTCCCGGTGCAACTCGCGAAAGTTTTTATGAAATAGGGACTGGTACATATTCAGACACATATGTAGTAACAGCTGATTTTGATGATGTTATTGCATACTACATCGAGGTGTTTGATACCTGGGAAGGTGTTGGCCATGGAGTAGGTTTGTATGGGGACGAAGGCGACTATGCTTTCGAATATCTTGGGTCTGAAGATACTTCAAAGAATTTTACTCTCGTTCTGAAAAATGAAGATTCGGGCGAAGTATATATTATGTATCTGGCCAACTTTGGACATTATAAATAAGGGGAAAGTGACTTAGATGCATATGGATCGGGGTCTTTAGTGAAAGAGGCGTTATTTTATCGGTCTAAGACACAGATCAGGGCGCGGCATGCCGCGCCCTAACAACGCTATAGCTAATGGCTATACCTATAACCGGGTTTGATTGTTGGTTTTTCCAACCTCCGCTTAATCCAGCCGGTTGCCGCACTCTCCGCAAAAGCGTGTCCCCACCGGGCTTTTGGCGCCGCAACGTTCGCATTTGAGCATATCCAGCGGGGCGCCGCAGTTGTTACAGAACTTGCCTTCGCCTGAAGGCTTGCCGCACTGTGGGCAGAGCGTCTGCTTGCTCTCAATTTCACCGTGAAAAACCTGCGTCTCCCTGGCTTTCCCTTCAATATCCTCGACCATTTTTTTGGCTCGTGCTGAAGCGATCTCCACATTCATCCGGGGGGCGCATTCCACACAGAGGCCCTCCTGCTCGTTCCAATCATTTTCGCAGAGCCACTTCCGGCATTTCGGACAGCGGTGAAAGTGGCCCTTGGCCTCGTTCTGGGCCAAGGCGAAGGCGGCTTCATGCTCCTTGTGCCACTCGGGGCTCATCCCCTGGAAACGCTCGCTTAAGATATCAGTGCCCCGCATCGCACCGTAGCCCACGTTGTACTTGCCGGCGAGATGGCCGACTGTGCCGATAACGCCGCCGATGTTTCTGAAAAGGCGCCCTTTTTTATAGGTTTTCGACTCGATGAATTTGGTCTTGTAGCCCTCCTGGCAAAGGTCGCAGTAAAAGGTAAACTGGAATCCGGCATCGGTGCTGTTGTCCTCAAAATTGTCGGTAAAGGGTTGAAGTGACATTTTTAATGCCTCACTTTCTTCGGATTATTTCAGCGGTTTCCCGCAGTAAATACAGCTGTCCCCCAGCGGCGGCTGCTCTTTCCGGCATTTCCGGTGGGGGCAGACAACCGTGAGGCGGTGACCGCAATGTTCACAGTAGTCCCCGAAAAAGGTGGTCTTTCCGCAGCCCGGGCAGAGGCACTTTAGCTCCAGCCCGCAGCTGTTGCAGCTGACATAATCCTTCCGGATTGGGTTTTTGCACCTGGGACAGCGCAGGCCCAACGGGTTAACCTTGCCGCAGTGGGGACATGTATTCGAATCAGGGGGAATCAACTTATCGCAATAACGACAGGGATGCATGTAACCCGGCAATTGATCACCTCCTTACTTTGTTTCAAAGCCTTTCGTGCCCGCTGATTAACTCTGATGCTTCCAGACGGCAGCATCGTCTTCAGTGCCAACATTAAAGCGCAGCAGGCTGGTTACATCCTTCTGCCACTGTTCCGGTGAGGTGTGGCTTACCCGGCCGATAAAACGAGCCCGCAGATCCTGCAAAGCGGGGAGTTTGTTTACCGCATAAAGGTATTTCAGGTAACGCTGTTCCCGCAGCTTTTCATCAGAGAGGTAAATTGGCTCTCGCCGAAAATTTATGGTCAGCATGCCGCGGTTAATTGTTTCAAGCAGTGTGTCCGCCTCGCGGTGCAGTCCGGCAAGGTCGCCGCCGCGCCGGTAGTTGCGCCGCCCGCACAGCCTAAAAAAATAGGTGGCTTGCCCGCCGCTCGCACCGGCGGAGAAGGCCTCCATGGCCACGGCGTTGCCAGGTCTCTCCGGGTCGCTGCTGTAAATGGGGATCAAGAACCAGAAATATAACCCGCTCAGGTCGCCGAACAGTCCTTTTTTAACTCCGATGCAGAGCTTATCCTGCTGCGCTTTTGCTTTCAAAAAATCATATGATTCTTTTACCGGGGAAAGTTCGATTTTTTGCTCTAAACCCCTCCAGAGGTGGGGGGAGATGGCTTCGATAAGGCTGCAAGCCGCAGCCTTGCCGTCCCTGAGGATGGCGGCGGCTTTTCTCAAAGAGACCGATTCCACCGCCGGAAACAGTTCGCGCAGGGTAGCTTCTGTCTTCAGGGTTAGCCTGTTCATGGCATCGGACAGGGCCTTTTTCAGGGGATCCAGGTGAGAGCCCATCATTGAGAAGATAACTTTAGCATTATCCCATGTGGTCAGCGCCAGAGTATAGTCTTCTGCAGTTACTGCTTCAATATCTGAAAAAGGAATGCGGATGGGATCTTCTGCCTGGGGGATGATCACCAGGGCGGTTTCGTAAATCCGCGGTTCGCAGGGCCCGCTTTGCAGAGTAGTTCCTTTTTCATCAACATACCTGTACTCGCCCTGCAGGCCGGCCTTGCTCACCTTCTCATGCATGAGCATATCTTTTACGATCATTTCACCGCGCAAACGGAAAAAATGGCGTAAAAAGTCTTCAAAATCGTAACCGAGGCCGTAAAGAAGCACCTTTTCATCAGAAACCGTGGCCAGGGTAACCCGGTGATCGCCGGTAATAATCTGCAAGATTTCCCGGTAAGTCCAAGTGAGGACATTGCCGTCCCCGGGCAGCAGCACAAAATATTCTTTCCACAGCTCCAGCGAGGCTTCGCCGCCCCCCGCAGCGGCTCCGCCACCGTCAAGCAGGCTAAAGCTGCCCCGGCAGGTCATCACCGGAGTCCCTTGCTGCTCCTGCTCTGCCGGTTGATCAGACCCCTGTTCCTGCTCCTGCTGATCCAGCCCGTCATCCTGCTCCGAAACCCGCCCGCTCTTTTCAGGATCCAAGCTCATCCCTCCTTGTATAATAGAGTTGCTTCATTTCCCTTGCCTTACCAGGTCCCTTACCGGCACATCGTCGACACCGTACACCCTTCGCAGGACCGGGGGCACCCCTTCAACCCCGGCCCCGCAATCAGCTAACGCCTGGTGCCTGGCGGTGCCAAGCAGACTTCGGTAACGATCCGCAATCAGCTTTTTGTCGGTAATGGTTACCGCGTTGAAGCGTTTTTGCTCTTTGACAATACAGCTGTCCTTCAGCGGACAGAAAGCGCAATCTTTCCTGTTAAACTTGGCATGGCAGAGCCTTTTCTCCTGGTCACGAGAGGCTGATACCGGCGCGAACCCCCCGGGGCAGGCCATGATTAACCCGGTATCCGGGTCAATGGCAAATTGGTCGGCGCCTAATTTGCCTTCCGGCGCACCGCGCCCGTTTAATGCGGAGAAACTTACCTCGATTCCTTTTTCCAATGCTTTCTCCGCCACCTCCTGGGAATAGAACGCACCGTCACTGACCAGTGTTTCCACGCCTTTTAAGTCGGCATCTAAGGTATTTAGGCCGAGTTCAATGTCACTTATAATGTTGGGACGGCGCTCGGTGTGATTTAATTATACCAGAATATCGCTATATATTAAAATATTTTGCAGCCTTGCCCGATATTTCAGGTCCATTTACCGCTTCTACGAACTGGTTATAGATGCATTGCAGTGTTACATCTTAGATCGAGATGACCTTTTTGGGGTCGAATCTATCATCAGTATTCTATTAATACGCAAATAGCTCATGAACGTTTTTTATGCCTTCGAGCCATTTGTGTTCTTTGAAAACACCTGGTAGCCAAGGCTTTGCGCACAGGGGTAAAAACATTTTACCCTATCAGGATACTAAGATATAAGACTTCCTGCGAGCGAGTTCTATGCTGGCCAGGAAATTGACCCCAGGGATTATCTGACGATTACCTAGATTGGATCTGTTTGGAACATAACAACATAGTAGGAATATAAAGGGAAACCCTCTCGCTTTGGCGAATTTAGTCTTTGCAAAACAAATAAGCAAAGGAGAGGATTTCCATAGCTATTTTACCACAACAGAGGCTTTTTGGGTGGAATGAAATTGAAATTGAGGGTGGGTGGACAAAGTAAACGCAACCTTTGTCAAGGTAAGTGCAACTTGTTTGCA
>CAZQEV010000036.1:0-12851 GCA_964592135.1 uncultured Syntrophomonadaceae bacterium | reverse complement strand
CTTATAGAACAGCGCTATCCGATTTGTGTTTGTTCCAAGTCTGTTATTCTTAACACCCCATATGTTCGATGTTTTGGTGAACTCCTGCAAATTTATAATTAGACCCAGGCATTTAAAACCTGCATTCAGCCCCAGCGGCACAACGTATTCTTCCAGCTTGATTTTACCTTTCTTGACCTCGCCCGCTTCAAAAGCGACCCACCCCCCGGGAGCGGTGACCCGAAAAAGCTCGTCGAACACCTGCCCCATCACCACAGACCATTCTTCCACAGTTCTGGACATGGTGATCTTCTTCTCAACCTCCAGGGTCTCGATGTTGTTAAACCAGCACCTGAGCCAGTTGTCTTTCGAATACTGGACTACATCCAAAAAGGGAGGTGAAGTAACAGTCAGGTTAACAGAGTGACTTTCGATTGACTCTGTCCCCCCGGCATCGCACTCTGTAAAAAGTGCCGTCCTGCCGGACTCCCTCAAATTCGCAATCACAGCAGGGCTCAAATTTCTGAAGAGTGATTTTGTTTTACGCTTGATAATGCTTCTGGTATCACGGTATTCCGGCGCCTGATTCCTTTTTTTATTTATCTTTACCTGACTTTCCGGGGCAACAGCCTGGTTGGGAGGCAGGGTATACACTGAGAAGAATCCAGGGGAGTGGCCGGTCAGGCGGTTTGTCGCCACCATCCTGATCCAGCGATCTGTACCGTCTTCCTTCCCGCCAACTTTCCTATCTTCCAGGTATCTTCTAAGAGATACTATTTCTGCTTCTGTTGCAGGATGATAGAACATGGACAGATCCAGATCGGCCTTTAATGTCTTATCAACAGGTATTGAATCTATTCTGGAGTAAATATCTTCAATCGCAGGAATAGAGAGTCGGGGACAGGCGATGATCTTGCTCAGTGGATTGGCATCGTTTGAAACAACTTTTCTGTTCAGGATAGCTGCCTCAATTACCGTCGTGCCCCTTCCGCTGAAGGGGTCATAGATGACATCGCCCCGTTCTGTTAATAATTCAATAAAAAAACGAGGTAACTGAGCCTTAAAACAGGCTCTGTAAGAAATCTCGTGAATAGAGAGTGACTGCCTCTGCCTGGAAGTCCAGAACTCATTTACAAACCTGGGCAACTGGTTTCCATTAATTGTGACCTGTTCCACAACTGTTGCATTATCCATTGGAAAAAGTGTCAGGTTTTTATTCTCTTCTAATGTAAATTCTCTCAGGTAATAGGAGATTTTCTGCTCCAGAGATTGCAACTAACGAAACTCCTTTCAGCGCAGCACTGCCCGCCGGCAAAACTATCAAGATCTTTTACGAAGAGGGCCATAAAGCCTGGCCCATTGTTCTGCAATGATACCAGTTGCCGCCGGGTTTAAAAAAAGCCCCGTTAAGCGGGGCCTGGAGCGGGTGATGGGAATCGAACCCACGTAGCTGGCTTGGAAGGCCAGTGCTCTACCATTGAGCTACACCCGCACATTTAAAAGCTGGAAGTTCGAAGTGAGATTACCGGCTGTGCATCTACCCACTCTCACGCCCAAACGGTTTTTCACCTGCCGAAAGAAAAAATGTAATGCCGCAGTCTCCCGGACGCAACAACAATATAGCACAGATCACATGTTTTTGCTATAGATCAGCGCGGATTTTTATCAGAGGCCCGCCCGCCGAGTCCGCGGCCCCAATACAGAACCTTTTTACCGCAAGCTTTCTTTGAGTTGACATCCGGGAAGAAATGTTGCTATACTTTCTCCAGTAAAATACAATTAGAACCAATCATACAGCTACCGCTTTTTAACATGCTGTTTCGGGGTTAACTTCAAAAGATAACCAACATAAGGGGGTGAAGATATGGAACCTAAAAGGCTTTACCGTTCCCGAAGCAATTCCATGATTGCCGGAGTCTGCGCCGGCCTGGCCGAGTATCTCGGTATGGATCCCACTGTGATGCGCTTGCTCTATGTCCTCCTGTCGATGTTTTCTGCAGCATTCCCCGGCCTAATTTTTTACATCATCGCCATGTTTGTAATCCCCCTGGAAGAATAGCATAGCCCATACCGCTGCAGTTAAACCTCAGCAGGGCCATTTGCCTGAAAGGAAACCGGCGTGATATACGACATAGCCATTATCGGAGCGGGACCGGCGGGAGCGACCCTGGCACGGGCTGTCAGTCAAAAATACAGGGTGCTGCTCGTTGATAAAAAGGACAGCCCGGCAGGGGAGAATTTTTACGGGAAATGCTGCGGCGGCCTACTGGCTCCCGACGCGCAGAAAATGCTCGCCCGCATGGGCGTGGCCCTGCCCGGTGAGGTGCTCGTGGGGCCGCAGATATTCGCCGTCCGGGCCATTGACCTGGCTGCCGGCAAGGAGAGATTCTACCAGCGGTTCTATATCAATATTGACAGGGGCAGGTTCGAGCAGTGGCTCATCTCCCTGGTGCCGCCGGCGGTGGAAACCAGGTTCGGCTGGCGTCTCGCCGCTATCGAAGGGGATCGCAGCAGCTACCATCTGTGTTTATATCAGGGCGGCCGCAGCGAATCGGTGCGAACCCGGGTGGTGGTAGGCGCTGACGGCGCCTCTTCCGCTGTCCGCAGGCTTCTCTGCCCCCACGTCCCCGGCCCCCGCCGCTATCTGGCTCTCCAGGAGTGGTACCACACCGGGGAGGCGCCGCCCCATTTTTCCGCCATCTTTGATCCAGCCATCACCGATTTTTATGCCTGGACTATCCCCAAGGGAGAGGCCCTGCTCCTGGGCGCCGCCCTGGCGCCCGGAAGATCCGCTGCGGCCAAATTCAACCTGTTGAAGGAGAAACTCGCGCCCTACGGCTACCGCCTGGATCGGATCATTAAAAAGGAAAGCGCCCTGATCCTGCGGCCCCGACCCGGCGAGATATTAACCGGTCAGGATGGCGTTTTGCTTATCGGCGAAGCAGCAGGCATGATCAGCCCCAGTTCCGCGGAGGGGCTGAGCTACGCCTTTGCCGGCGCCCTGCTGGCGGCAAAGGCACTTTCAGAAGATCTGTCCGCTGCTGCAGCAGTTTATCGCAAGCTGGCCGCGCCGCTGGGCAGAAATATCTGGATGAAAAACATGAAGGCGCCTTTTATCTACCACCCTGTACTGCGCCGGCTGGTTATGGCTTCGGGGCTGTCATCAATGGAGATCAAAAGAGTATAGGGTAAACAGCGGCCCGGTCCTCTTCGAGTACCGGGCCTTCAACCTTCCAATATCCAACTTCCAACAGTGGTCGGGGCGGCCGGATTCGAACCGGCGACCCCTTGGTCCCAAAGAATGAGTAAAGTGTTCCCCTTAGATCCATCTAGTAGCAGAATGCCCTACCTGTCAAGGCTTTTCGGCATATGCAAGATCACCTATATCCCCTTTAATGGAACCATTTATCCTTGTGTAGTGTGTACTTTGGTGTGTAAAAAAGATTCAATCTACACCTAAGACTACAAACTATAAACTATTACATAAGGGTTGTTAAAAACCTTGCATATCCCTATATGGTGTGATACACTAATTACAAAAGACGTGGCCTGTCGTATGTAAAGGTGGGAAAAGTGTGCCTTCTTCCGAAAGGTTGTTTTGGGATAATGTTGCCTATCATGCATCTATGACAGGGAAAAGGGCGAAGCCGAGGAATAGGGGGTTTTTGCGCTTCATGAAAGCCGAGGTGGTTTTGAAGGAACTTGAGCGGCTCGGAATTAAGACCACGGAGAGGACTCTCCAAAGGTATGTTAAGGATGAGTTGATACCAATGCCCTATCGTAAGAGTGTAGGACGCGGGAAGGGAAAAGTTGTTGATTACCAAGATGAGACCTCACTTGAATTTGCCGCCAGTTATATTTTGAAAAATGGTCCTTTTAAATGCAGTTCGGAGACTACAAGGCGGGCACGATCAATTGCAATTCAGGCTGAAGGTGAAGTGAAAATCTTACCTCGGGAAAGCGGTAATGATCATTACATTGTTGACGAGGCGTTCTATTACTTGGTTAGTCGGGAAGGCAAAATGGGTGATATCACTGTTGCTCAGGATGGGAACTATAACATATCGCCCATTCCTGTTGGAGCCAACCCATATAACATTTTAGGGTCCTTCTGGCTACAAAGTAAGATTAAGGCCAAAGCAGGATTCAACCCTGGGGATGAAGATGTTTTGTTTCTCATGGTTCCCAAGCAGCGGGAGAGCGAGAACGAGAAAACACAGTATATTGTTTCCGTTTGTAAGTTTAATTAGCACCTATTGACTTTAAATATGTGTAAGAACGTCGGTTATGGGCCGGCGTTTTTTTCTGTCCAAAAATGATTAAAGGAGTGCTAAAAGTGCCTGAATCCGTTAAGAATTATCAAGAGCTACCTTTGGTTCTACGTGTTGACGATGTGTCTAAGATTTTGGGAGTTTCCAGGAAGGTCGCGTACCGGTTGACTCGACAGCAAGGTTTTCCTGTTGTGCGAATTGGTGAAAAGAGGCTTTGCATACCCCGGGAAAAATTTGTTTCGTGGCTGCATAGTAACGCAGATTTGCCGCTTGTTTAAGGGGGGCACGTGGTTGAAATATTTACTTTTTAAGGAGGTGCGCTTGGGATGACATCCCAAAAGATGACTCATTCAAAAACTGATCCATTAATCAAGTTTTCTTCTTGTTTGCCGGCTTCCACTGCGAAGGCCCTGCGCCGGTTCGCGGCTGATCAGGGCTATCCGGTTTATCAAATTATCGCGGCAGCGCTGAAAAAGTGTTTGCCCCCGGAGTTTTTTGATTAATTGTTGCTGTAGACATAAGGGCAGAAATTAACCCAGGGCATATAATTTATTTCTTGATTGCTGGACGCAAAGAGATATAGCAGAAGATATAGGGTGGATCAGAGAACTGTTAGTCGTTGGATTATGCAAAACGAAAATGATCCCAAATTGCATACTCCCCCCGATTCCACCGATGGTAACCCTCGGGGTACCGTCCAGCATTTTGATATGTGGAACTTTCATGTGGCGAAAGGCAAGCCAACACGTGTTGAGTAAAGTTTTATCTTTTATAGGCTGGGTTTGAGCGGGATGGGTATATAGAAAACACCCCCCGGCCCGAACACCCCTACCCCCCCCTTGTGGGGGTTTTATTTTAAATGGACAGTGCTTTGGCGAAATCACCCCGGCTACTACTTGAGCAGTCCGGGGCAAAAGAAAGGAAGGACATCATGTCTACTTCAAATATTATACCGCCTGATGCCTTGATAGACAAGCGGGTACGAAAGCTGATGGGCGCAAGTTATTATACCAATCCTGCACTCCGGCTAATTCTAGAGCATATAGAAGGCATTCAAAGTGTTGACGATATAGACGGCGGCAGGCCTGTTGAGTGGTGTGATTTGAATGCCGAACGGGAACGTAAAATCGCAATCGCCTATTTTTGGCATGGGGTGCAACAGGCCGACCAGTGGTATAAGGAGGGGATTCTATGAAGGCTGCTGAGTTTCTCTCCCTCCTTAAAGGTGTTAAGCCCTGCAGCAATGGTTACCTGGCTCACTGCCCTGCGCATAAGGATAACAAGCAAAGCCTTCAAGTAAGTGAGGGTAAAGAGGGGCGAATACTTGTTTATTGCCATGCCGGTTGCTCTGTTAATGATGTTTGCCGGGCGATGGGAATTGAAGTTAGGGATCTCTTCCCCAAGGAAAAGCCGCGGGGCAAGGGAGGCAAGGACCCGGTAATCGCCGGGTATGATTATCATGATACAAAAGGTAATTTGCTTTTTCAGGTATGCAGAACAACGGAAAAGGGGTTTTTCCAGCGACGGCCTGACGGTAACGGTGGATGGACCAACGGCCTAGGCGGGGTGAAGCCCGTTCTCTATCAACTACCCGAAGTAGAGCAAGCGATCAAGGCCGGCGGGACGATCTACATTCCCGAAGGTGAAAAGGATTGTGACAACCTGGCTGCCCTGGGGTTTACCGCTACCACAAACCCGATGGGTGCCGGAAAGTGGCGGTCCCAATATACAGAGAGCCTAAAAGAAGCAACTGTAGTGATACTTCCTGACAACGATGAACCGGGCCGTAAGCACGGTCAGCAGGTGGCACGAAGTTTATATGCTAAAGCAGGATCCGTCAAGATGCTGCAACTGCCTGACCTGCCGGAAAGGGGAGATGTTACCGATTGGCTAAACAATGGCGGCACGAAGGAAGAACTGCTGCAACTGGTGCAGGAAACACCGGAATGGCAACCTCCTAAATCAACAAGCCAGGTTAGGGAAAAAGAAGAAGAGCGCAAAGTTAAGCAGAAGAGCTTTCTTTTAAGTGCTGATAACATCCCGCTTGAACAGGTTTATAACAATGGGAAAAACACATTTATGGCCTTTAACATGGAAAGCAACGAAGTTAAGACAATACCTTACATAGATACAGGGGAGGAAATTATCGAACCGGTGAGCGGAGAGGACGTCGAACTAGGAGCCGTTAAAATACCTTCTGGCGTTGAAGAGTATGGCAACACTATAAGCCTGCTGGTTGAAATAGAAACGCATATTCAAAAATACCTGGACGTTTCGCCATCCTATTTAAAATTTGCCTCCTACTATGTTTTGTTAACCTGGGTCTACGACTGCTTCCATACCCTGCCCTATCTCCGGGCTTTGGGAGATACCGGCTGCGGCAAAAGCCGCTTTCTGGACGTCATCGGTGGACTTTGCTACAAGGCGATATCAGCAAGTGGCTGCGTCACCCCAGCGCCTATTTATCGTATGCTGCGGCGGTGGGGCGGGACTCTGGTTCTTGATGAAGCGGATATGAAAAACAGCGATGAATATAACGAAGTTGTGACAATCCTTAATTGTGGCTTTGAGAAGGGGCGGCCTGTCATCCGGGCCACGAAAGACAATCCTGATAAAGTGCAGATTCTTCCTGTCTACGGTCCCAAGGTATTTGCTACCAGGCGGCGGTTCAAAGATGCTGCGCTGGAGGCCAGGTGCCTCACTGAGGTAATGGAAGAGACAGACCGGGACGATATCCCACCGGTCCTGGGGCAGCAATTCTTCAGAGAACAAGAAGGGCTACGAAACAAGCTGCTACTTTTCCGTTTCAGGAATTATTTCAAGGTGGACCCCGAGGCAGGGGCAGCTGTTAATTTGGGGAACATTGAGCCCCGGCTAAAACAGGTCAGCGAAAGTTTTCTCTCTCTATTTGCTACCGAACAGCAGGTTTTAGAGAGCTATAAGGGATTCATTTACAATCACCAGCAGGAGTTGATCGAGCAGCGGGCAGCCACAAGGCCCGGGCAGGTGGTAGAGGTTCTTTTTGATCTTCTCGAGGGTTACGAGGTTACGATGGTTACGACCCCTATGGGAGACAGAGCAGTTAATGTAACCGCCGGAATGATCGCCGAAAGAGTAAGCATAACCCCCCAGGCAACCGGCCAAATTCTTAAAACTTTGGGTTTGCGGACTTATCCGCTGAAGGTTGAGGGAAAAACGCGAAAATGTCTTGTGTATGATGAGGCCAGGTTTAACAAGCTGAAAAGACGCTATATTCTCGATAATAATGAAGTAACGGCTGACTACCATAACACTCGTAACTGCCGTAACCTCGTAACCGAAAAAGA
This sequence comes from uncultured Syntrophomonadaceae bacterium, assembly GCA_964592135.1. Lineage (GTDB taxonomy): Bacteria > Bacillota > Dethiobacteria > DTU022 > DTU022 > JAAZIN01. The sequence continues at coordinate 5,275 of CAZQEV010000036.1, read as the reverse complement.
GCTAACGCCGTCCCAGCAGCGCTATTTGGAAGGGTACGAAAGGGGTGAATATGATGCATGAGCGGTTAATTGAGATCAAAATTCCCGGCGCGATCCTATTCTTAACCCGTGAAGAATATATCCAAGCTATAAAACGTGGCAAAGCAATTAGCCGGGCTCAGAAGTTCAAGAAGCGAATGGAACAACAAGAAGAAAGGAGAACAATATGGCAAGACTATGAGCATTTTGACTACCGTTTACGTGAATAGCCAGTCTGGGTAAATGTTTTTACTTTGGATATGGTTGCTCATGGACACCAAAACAAAAGGATGTGACGATATGGCTTTGTTTGAAAACATCAACAAACTGCTTGCACCGAAAACTGTTGCGGCTCAACAGTACAATGCTCCCGTGAGTAACGTTTACTCTGGAGCCATGGGAATTTACCAGCGACACCCTTATTCCAGTGGAACAGGGACGAAGCCGCCGGCTGCAACAACTCCCAAGGTGCAGGGTTATTACGTGCAGAATAAAGCGCAGCCTTACGGTTTGGATCTTGAAGCATTGCTTAGATCCATGCAGGGCGGGGGCGGTGGCGGGCATGCCGCTACTCCGTTCAATATGCCGTCCTGGGAACCGCCCCAGGTCCCTATGCTATCTCTCGATGAAATGATGGACATTATTAACCGCAGGGTGGGGTTGATGATCAATCCACAGGTTGAGGGGTTAAGGCGCGGGATCGAAGAGGAACGGGGGGCGCACGAGCGCAGGGTTGGGGAGACGAAGGAAGGGTACGAAGAGGCCCGGGGGCAGTTGCAGAAGATGGGTGAACAGCAACAGAGGGAAGGCGCTTCCTCTATGCGTAAGCGCGGGTTATATGATTCCGGGTTGGCCATGGACTTGGCGAACCGGATTCAAAGACAGGTTGGAGAGCATGGGTTGAAGCTGGAAAATGAGCAGGCCCGGGTGCTTGCGGACCTGGCCGAATACCTTTCTACACGGGAAAGGCATACCGAGGAACAGATCCAGGGGTTAGAAGGGCGCCGTGGTGAATGGTCTCAGTCTCTGTTGGAGGAAATGGAGAGACAGGAAAGGGATCGCCGGGATCGTTTGGAGCAGCAGGCCTTTGAGAACTGGCTATCGCAGACCGCGATGGAACAGCAGATCTGGCAGGCGAATCAGGCGGCCCAGGCGCAGGCTGCAAGGGCTTCGGCAGCTACGCCGAAGACGCCAGGATTTAACGATATCCTTCAGCAGATGCAGATGCAGGCTTTGCTTACTATGCCGCAAAGACAGCGAGAGGAGTATGTCCTTGGTACTTTGCCTGGGACGGTAGATGATTTTTGGGAGCAGTTGAGAAAGTCACAATGGGGGACACTTACGCCGGAGAAGCAACGGGAATATTTATATGGGCTTGGAACTATATCTGGGCTTTATTGAAGGGATCTTTTTAGACAGAACTACTGTTACCAGCAGCACTTTCATAGGGGCGAACGGTGGCCTAATAACAGGGATATAAACATCTTGTTTAAACAAGGCCGACAAAGTTCGTCCATAGAGATCTATAACGGAAAAATTGACAACAAAAAACTCAGTCGCAACGAAATAGGACTGCAGGGGCTTGTATTCTTCCGAGTTGCAAAATGCGGCAAAAAATCTACCAGTAAAACCTTTTCGCAGAAAATGTCTGAAGCGGAAGCATTAGAAGCTATCGAGAGGGAACGGGCCGAATCTTTAAGGCGGGAGAAAATTAGTCATTACAGGCAAACAGGCGAGACGGTGGAAATTATTCCACCATCTCAAAGCGGCAAAACCCGCGACAAGGTAGCCGAAGCGGTAGGCATTGGTTCAGGGCGGACGTATGACAAGGCGGCAAGGATATGGGAAGCGGCAAAACTTTTCTGGCTGTTGAAAGCCCTGGCAAGTATGTAATGAGTATGTCGAGGTCTGGAAACCCTTGCGCCGTGGTGGGTTGCAGGCGGCCTCTTGATACCCAATAATGAGACAAAACCGAAAAAGGGTTAGTTCTTCCCCAATAGGCGTATTAGTTCTGATTCGGGGATACGCCAGAAATGACCGATCTTGACGGCTTGAAGCTTACCTTCTCGAATCCAACGATAGATAGTTCTAACGCCGATCTTTAGTTTTTGTGAAATTTCATCAGGGGTAAAGTATTCTTGCATTTTGTATGCCTCCTTGAACAGTATTCTACCATGATATGCAGAATTATTCAATAAAAAGACTTGACATTCACTATTCACTGTTATACATTGATATTACATGGTATACACTATGCAAGAGAGGCCCTTCGGTGGTGCAGGTTGTCGGCAGAAAGGCTTTACAACATGGATAAGGCAAAATGGTAAAAGGTGAGAAGCCCTGGCATAAACGTAGAAACGCTGCCAGGATGCCCCAGGAACGGTTTCCGGACCGGGTAAAGGGGTTTCTATATCTATTTAGAAAGGAGGACGAAGGTTGGCTAAACTCTATAGTTGCCCCAACTGCGGGCGGCGCGGAGTAACTGACAATAGAAACCGTAAAGCAGGCCGTTTCCGTTGCCGGTATTGCTTTTATTATCCGGCTTGGCTGCGGCAACCAGTGGAACACAGCGATCGACGGACATTAATCCAGCAAAATTAAAAAAAGAGGTGTAATTATGCTACCGATTTCAATTCTGGAAGCGGCTTTTAAACGGTTCGAAGATGGCGGGCAGGATCCCTTTAAAATTCATCCCGAACACGCAGAGAATAAGCAGTTAATAGACCAGACCCGCAAGCTTATGAAGGACAAACTTACCCAAGAAGAAATAGAAGCGGTTGAAAACGCGCACTGCATAGAGCGAATCACATATTTTCAGGTTGCTTACGCAATGGGCTTCTGCGATGGGGTGAAAACTAATCAGGCCTTGGCAGAGATCGGGGAGTAATGGCATGGGGCAAGCCTGGGCTTTTCTGCGCTTAGCAAGCCCAGGCAACCCCTTAAAATTTATGCTGCAATTACGTTGCATAAATGAGAAAGGATGACGCTTGTTGAAAAAAGAAAACACGGCCACAAGAAAGCGCCGGCGTGGACCAGGTGAGGGATCGATTGTCCAACGTAAAGACGGGCGCTGGCAAGGAAGTATACAGACCAGCTACGACCCCGAGACCGGCAGGCCGAAAAGAAAATACTTCTACGGCAGGACCCGGAAGGAGGTCCAGCAGAAGCTAGCCGGGATTATGCCTGAGGTCCAGGCAGGGACCTATCGGGAGCCGGCTAAGTTGACCGTGGCTGAATGGTTTAATACCTGGTTGAATGTCACAAAGAAAAACAACATCCGGCCTACAACCTGGGAGAGCTACTGTTACCAGGTGGACGGACATATTATCCCGGCCTTGGGCCACCTACAGCTGCCTCAACTGCAGACAGCACATATCCAAAGGCTTTACAATGACAAACTGAAGGGCGGGCGGCTGGACGGCAAGCCTGGCGGCCTGTCTCCTAAAAGCGTCAAGTATATCCATACCGTTATTCATTCAGCCCTGGAGCAGGCCAAAAGGGAAGGCATGATCACGATAAACCCCGCCGATGCGGTGAGCCTACCGCAGCAAAAGAAACCGGAAATCAAATACCTGAGCGCAGCTGAAGCGGCGATCTTTTTGGCCACGGCCAAAGAATCAAAGTATTTCGCGGCTTACTTCCTGGCGCTCAATACAGGTATGCGCCGCGGGGAGCTGCTGGGCCTTCGCTGGCAGGACCTTGACTTTGAGGCTGGCCAACTGACCGTCAAGCAGGGCTTGGTCAGGGTGAGTGGCCAGGGCCTGGTGCTCCAGGAGCCGAAGACAAAGCTATCTAATCGGGTGATCAACCTGGCCCCCGCAGTGCTGCAGATCCTGAAGGAGCACAGGGAAAAGAAGGCCGAATGCCGGCTGATGGCTGGCGGTGCTTACGATGAAGTGGGCCTTGACCTGGTGTTCGCTAACGAGTTGGGCGAACCTATCTGCCCCAGGGCGTTTACGCGGGTTTTCGAACGGCTGATCAAGAAAGCCGGCCTGGACGTTACCTTTCATGGCCTGCGGCATACCTTCGCCACCATAGCCCTTGAGCAGGGAGTTGACGTTAAAACGATTCAGGAGACCTTGGGCCACCATAGCGCGGCCTTTACGATGGACGTTTACAGCAGCGTCACTGCAAAAATGAGAAGGGAAGCAGCTGACAAGGTTGGAGATCTGCTTGCTTCCCTTCTTGAGCAATAACCCCTCATCAGGGTTATACGACCCGGGAGAGTAGCAGCTTTCCCGGGTTTTTATGTATGGAAATTAGTTTCCCCAATTTCGTAACTGAGGCGGGGGGGTGTCGGGATAAATCCCAGTAAATTCACCATTTAGCCAAATGCCTTCTAAAACAGTACCGTCATAAAAAGTCATTGTGCCCTGGCCATGCCATAAACCATTTTGAAATCCTCCAACATACTTTGCATCCCGTGTAATCCAAGTACCTAGTCCATGCAAAAAACCCTCTTTCCAGTGTCCCCGATATATAGAGGCATCCGAAGCGGTTAGAGTTCCTTCTCCATGCCTTAACCCATCCTTAAAATGTCCATGATATGTTGCTCCATCGACATAGTAGTACGTACCATAAACTAAACCGTCCTGTACCCATTCACCGACACCGCTTCCCCCGTCAGGAGTTGTTTGTACACCAAAGCCGTGACGCCTACCATTTAGCCAATCCCCAATATACTCGGTACCAACACCTATCCCAGAAGTAACAAGAAAATTTCCTTTACCATGAGGTTTCTTGTACCTCACAGTACCAGAATATTTACCGTAAATTGTCCCGCCTATATTCCAATCAATAGTTTTAGTCACTGGAATAAAATTGAATGCAAAGTAATCAACAGTGAAAAGCAAGGAAAATATTAGTACCACTAATGTTATAAGTAACAATAGTTTTCTATATTTAGGTTTTATTTTTTCAGTAACAGATGATTGGCTTTTCCCTGGTGGATTAGGTGTTGATTCTACCTGGATTTGACCACAAGCTGAACAATAGCAAGAGCCTACCTTTATTTCAGTACCACATTTACTGCAAAAAGGCACATTACCTCCTCCAGTTCATGATATAACTTAAAGATTTTTCTCTATCTCAAAACATAGGGCCTTCTATTTGTATAAATAGGTAGTGTGTAATTAGTGTGTCAAATGCTGTTTTGTAAGGTATTTTTACTGCGGCAAGAACATCACAAACGCTTGTAAATCAATGGTCGGGGCGGCCGGATTCGAACCGGCGACCCCTTGGTCCCAAACCAAGTGCG
>CAZQEV010000035.1:0-13068 GCA_964592135.1 uncultured Syntrophomonadaceae bacterium | reverse complement strand
AGTCCTTGGCTGTTTCAGGATCGCTCAAGGTCTCTTTGACCAGTTTGTCGTGGGGGCGCTTTAATATACCCATCGCCATTTTCCTTTCAAAATGATCCGGGAAATTTACGAACCCCTCTGAGCACAATATAGCACGGCAGCCTGTTTCTCTCAAGCATTTCTTAATTTTCATTGCGGTTGTTTTCCACTTGTTTCTTATCTCCGGCACATCCGATTTCTTGCCGGCCGCTCCTTACTTTTTCTTTTCTCCTCCCTGGATGATGTTATAATGTAGGAGGCGGGCAAAATACAGGGAGGTTTTTATAAATGACAGCTGATGTGAAAAATATCGCCGTTGTCGGGGTGGGAAATATGGGTCGCCAGATCTCCATCTGCTGCGCCCTGGCCGGTATGAAAACAACCTGTATCGATGTCAGCGCAGAGCAGCTTCAAAAGGCGGAACGTTTTCTGAAAAGCTATCTTTCCGACCGGGTCGCCAGGGGGAAAGCGGCTGAAGAAGATGCCCGCCAGGCGGTGGCGCGGCTGCGCTTTACGGAAAGCCTGGAGGAGGGAGCCGGGGAGGCTGACTTTGTCATCGAAGCGGTTACCGAAAAGCTGGATCTGAAGAAGGATCTTTTCCGCAAGCTGGACCGAATCTGCCCCCCGCAGGCAATCCTGGCCACGAACAGCTCATTTTTTATCAGCTCCCTGCTGGCCCCTGTGACAGGCCGGCCGGCCCTTGTCTGCAACATGCATTTTTTTAACCCTGCCCTGGTGATGAAGTGTGTTGAAATAGTCAAGGGGCCGCACACCTCCGAAAAGACCGCGGAGAGGGCAATGAACCTGGCGGCGGCGCTGGGGAAGAAACCTGTTCTGCTTCCTAAAGAAATCTACGGCTTCCTGGTCAACCGGATCCTGCGCCGGATCACCGCTGAGGCGCTTTTTTTGCTGGATACAGGTGCCGCTTCCGCCGCAGACATTGACAGCGCCGTGGTGAATGCCCTGGGATATCCCCTGGGTCCCTTCACGCTGATGGATCTGACGGGGATTGATCTGAGCGATCATATCGCCATGGAGCGCTGCCGCGAAACCGGCGGCTCTGCCGAAATATCTTCGCCGGCGGTGGTGAAGAAATATGTCAGAGGCGAGTGGGGAAAGGGAAAAGGCCGCGGTTTTTACCTCTACGACAGCAAGGCCTAGACGGGCCTGAACAAGTCATCAGGATACCCCCTGAGGCATATCATTAAGAGAAATTGAATGCCAAAGGGGGTTTGCTGTGTCTTCCCAATGGAGCACACTTGACGTCGGTGAGCTTTTTCGCCGCCTGGGAACAGTTCCGGAAGAAGGATTGGCGGAAGAGGAAGTAGAAAAGCGGCGGCGCCGCTGGGGCAAAAACCTAACAACAGCCGCCGCCCCCATATCCCTGCCCCTGCTTTTCCTGAACCAGTTCAAAGATTTTATGGTTTTGATCCTGCTGGGGGCCACGCTGCTGGCGGCAGTATTGGGAGAGATTAGCGATGCCCTGACCATCCTGGTGATAGTGCTGCTCAATGCTTTTCTAGGGTTGATCCAGGAGTACCGTGCAGAGCGCTCCCTGGAGGCGCTGCAAAAAATGGCGGCGCCGCGGGCCCGGGTGCTGCGGGAGGGCCGGTTAAACATTATCGCTGCTGCAGATGTGGTTCCCGGAGATCTGGTTTTTCTTGAACCCGGTGATCGGGTCTGTGCCGATCTGCGCCTCTATGATAGCCGGGGGCTTACGCTGAATGAGGCGCCGCTGACGGGGGAGTCTGCCGCAGTCTTTAAAAGCGCCGGCAAACTGCCCTTTATTCCCGCCTCCCCGGGCGATGCTGCGAACATGGCCTTCAGCGGCACGGAGGTGCTTGCAGGAAGGGGGCGCGGTGTAACTGTGGCTACGGGGATGCAAACAGAGATCGGCAGAATCGCGCATATGATCAAAGAGGCGGAGCGCGGCGCCACACCCCTGCAGGCACGTCTGGCCCGCCTGGGTAAGATCCTGGTCTGGGCTTGCCTGGCGGTCTGCCTGGGGATGACCCTCCTGGGGGTGATCCGCGGGGAGGCGCCTTACGGCATGTTCATGGCCGGCGTGAGCCTGGCTGTAGCCGCCATTCCCGAGGGGTTGCCGGCCATTGTCACCGTATCACTGGCCCTGGGTGTGCAGCGGATGATTCGCCGCCGGGCCATTGTCCGCCGGCTGCCGGCGGTGGAAACGCTGGGTTCGGCTACAGTGATCTGCTCCGACAAAACCGGGACCCTTACAGAAAACAAGATGAGTGTGAGCCGCATATTTACAGGCGGCCGCCTGTTCAGGTTCGAAGCGGGGCGTTTCATGGTCAAAAAAAGCGGAGGGGAGGGCTGGGAAAAAGCAGCGCTGCATCATGACGGGCCTCTGGGTTTCTCGCTTTTTATCGCCGCGCAATGCAACAATGCCTACCGCCGGGGCGATCTGTTCAAAGGCGATCCCACCGAGGCTGCTCTTCTTGAAGCAGCCGCTGCAGCGGGAACCAGCCCCGATCAGCGCCTGCGGGAACGGGAATATCCTTTTACACCGGAGCGGAAGATGATGAGCGTCATTCAGCGCGGTCGCGGCCGCCGGCTTTTACTGAAAGGGGCCCCGGAGATAGTTCTGGAGCGCTGCCGTTATTACTGCTCAGAAAAAAACAGGGTTGTGCCGTTGAACGCAGCGAAACGCCGGGAACTGCTGGCCCAGCTGGAGATCATGGCCGGGCTGGCGCTGCGCCCGCTGGCGGTGGCCTTTCGTGAACTCTCTCCGGCTGGAGGGTCGGTAAATCATGGCGCTCCGGCGGCAAAAAATTCTGAAGACAGTGCAGAGAGAATCGAAAATGAGCTCACCTGGGTGGGGCTCTTCGGTCTGGAAGATCCGCCGCGTCCCGAAGCGCTGCCGGCGATTCGCCTCTGCCGCCGGGCCGGTATCAGGGTGGTCATGATCACCGGCGACCACCGCTCCACCGCCGAAGCGGTCGCGCGCCGCCTGGAGATCCTGCACCGCGGCGGCGAAGTGCTGCTGGGGGAGGAATTGAACGCCCTTGATGACCGTGAACTGCGGCGGGTCATCGGTCGGGTGCAGGTTTTTGCCCGGGTCAGCCCCTTGCATAAACTGCGCATAGTCCGCGCTCTCAAGCAACGCGGTGAAGTTGTGGCCATGACGGGGGATGGGATCAACGATGCCCCCGCGGTGAAGGAGGCCGATATCGGCATTGCCATGGGGCTCACGGGAACTGATGTGACCCGGGAGGCTGCTTCACTGATCCTGGCCGATGATAATTTCAGCACTATTGTTGCCGCGGTGGAAGAAGGGCGCAGCATCTACGGGAATATTCGCAAGTTTATCCGCTTCATGCTGGGCTGCAATACCGGGGAGGTGCTGACCATGTTTTTGGCCATTCTCAGCGGGCTGCCGCTGCCGCTGAGACCCATTCAGATTTTATGGATCAACCTCGTCACCGACGGCCTTCCCGCCCTGGCCCTGGGGGTGGATCCCCCGGAAGAAACACTGATGGAGCTTCCGCCCCGCCGCCGCAATGAAGGTCTTTTCAGCCGCGGTTTGTGGGGCAAGCTGCTGCTGCGCGGCATCATGATCGGAGTGGTGACCGTATCGCTTTTCGGGCTCGCCCTGGGCTCGGGGGCGGAACTGGCGAAGGCGCGGACAATTGCCTTTGCCACTTTGATCCTGGCCCAGCTGGTCTATGTTTACGATTGCCGCAGTGAAGAAACCCCTTTTTCAAAACGCCGCCGGCGCAACTTTCTTATCGACGGTGCCGTGCTTTCATCCTTTTTGCTCATGGCTGCGGTCATTCATCACCCCCTGTTGTCTTCTGTTTTCGGCACCGTGCCCCTCTCCGCCGCCGAATGGGCCGTTGCCTTTGCCGCCGCCTTTCTGCCCGCCATTGCCGATCTTATCCCGGCACTGCTCAAAAGCGCTTTTACCGGTAAAAAAAGAGCGGCAGCCTCGAAATACTCTTGAGTTCGACTTTCCCAGGTGTTAAGATGAAAAGAGATAAGATCTTGGAATGATTTCCACCGCTGTTCCAGGCCGGGTGCTGTATATGAGGGCGGGTACTTCAGTCCATCGCCGCCGGCGGCGGCAACGGTGGACGAAAGAGAGGCCTAACTTGACTTGCTTAGAAGCATGACCGGATACGGCCGGGGTAGCTGCTCCGGAGATGATTATGGTGTCACCGTGGAGTTGCGCTCGGTCAATCACCGTTATGCGGATTTATTTTTACGGGTTCCCCGGGAAATACACCTTTTTGAAGATCGGATCCGCCGCCTGCTTAAAAAGGAGGTCCGGCGGGGCCGTGTAGAGGTACATATAACTCTGAGCGGTTTACCGGGCGGCGAAGCGGCTGTTACACTTAATAAAGAGCTTGCAACCGCCTATCACCGGGTCCTGGAAAGACTGGCGCAGCATCTCGATCTGCCCATGACCCTGAGCCTGGGGGAGCTGATCCAGCTGCCCGGGATTTTGCAGGATCCCGGTGCTGCGCAGGAGGAAGAGTATCTCTGGCCCTTTTTGGAAAAAGCGCTGCAGGAGGCCCTGGGGAGTCTGGTAAGGTCCAGGGAAGACGAAGGGGCCAATCTTTCCCGCGATCTTCAGCTCCGGTCGGAAGGGGTTGTTGCCATGGTGGATGAACTTGCCCTTCTGGCCCCGACCGTGCTGGAAGAGCAGCATCTGCGCCTCAAAAACAGGCTTACAGAGATGCTGGGAGCCCATTTTGATCCGGGCAGGATCCTCATGGAGTGTGCCGTCCTGGCTGAGCGAATGGATATTCATGAAGAGGTGATCAGGTTAAAAAGCCACCTGGAATCTTTTCAGGGAACCCTGCGTGGTGAGGGCCCTGCCGGCCGCCGCCTCGATTTCGTTGCCCAGGAGATATTCCGCGAAATCAATACTGTTGGGGCCAAGTCGCAGGATTACCGGATAGCGACCCTGGTGGTGGAGATGAAAACTGAACTGGAGAAGATAAGGGAGCAGATACAGAACATCGAATAAGGAAAAAGGAGAAAAGAGGTATCTAGAAAGTGTCAACAAAATTGATCAATATTGGATTCGGGAATATCGTTTCGGCGGGGCGGATCGTTGCCATTGTCAGCCCCGAATCTGCGCCGATCAAAAGGCTTATCAGCGAAGCCAGGGACCGGGGGAGCTTGATTGACGCTACGTACGGGCGGCGCACCCGGGCGGTGATCATTGCCGACAGCAACCATGTGATTCTTTCGGCGGTGCAGCCGGAAACGGTGCGGCACCGTTTGCAAACCCGGGCCGAATCGAGCGAAGAGGGTAGTTAACCTATTGTGACCCGGGGGGATGAATAATGGCCGCGGGGCTGCTCTTTGTACTCTCCGGCCCTTCGGGGGTCGGCAAGGGGACTGTCTGCGAACAGCTTCTCCGCTACCGGCCGTTGCTGCAGATTTCCCGATCGCTGACGACGCGCCCGCCCCGCCCCGGAGAAACTGCGGGATGTGAATATGATTTCACCACGCCGGCCCGCTTTCAAAAGTTAATATCAGAAGATGCTTTTCTGGAATGGGCCGTGGTCTACGGCCATTATTACGGGACCCTTAGAGAAAGGGTCGAGGAGAGCCTGGGCCGGGGAAAAGATATTTTGCTGGAAATAGATGTGCAGGGTGCTCTTCAGGTCCGCCGGAGACTGGAGGGCGCCGTCTTTATATTTTTGGCGCCGCCTTCAGCAGAGGCCCTCTGTGCGCGCATTGCCGGGCGGGGCACTGAAGATGAAGCAAGCATTAAACGCCGCCTGGAGGAGGCGCAGCGCGAACTGGCGGCTTACCACCATTATGATTACCTTGTAGTCAATGATCGCGTCGAGGAGGCGGCTGTTTCCATCGGCGCAATCATGGAGGCAGAAAAATGCAAAGTCAGCCGCGGCGCCGGGCTGCCCGGCTGGGGAGGTGAAGAAAAGTGAACTATCCCTCTATAGATCAGTTGCTGGATAGAATTAACAGCAAGTACACCCTGGTGATCGCCGCTGCGAAACGAGGACGCCAGCTGCGCGACGGGGCCAGACCGGTCATTGAATCCGGATCCCGCAAAGAGGTTACCGTGGCTCTTAATGAGATCAATGCAGGAAAACTGGAGATCGAACTGCCGCCTGGCTGCGTCCGCAGCAGCAACAAATAAAGGGAGCTGTGACGATGATGTATCTGCTGGGGGTTACCGGAGGTATCGCCGCCTACAAATCGGCAGAGCTGGCCAGGATTTTTGTGCGCGAAGGGAAAGAGGTCCAGGTGATCATGACTCCTGGGGCGGTTAATTTTGTCAACCCCCTGACCTTTCAGACCATTACAGGCCGTCCGGTGCTGATCGATCAATTCCAGGTTTCCGGGGGAGAGAAAGTGCGCCATGTAGATCTGGGAACCGCCGCCTCGATGCTGGTGATCGCCCCGGCCACAGCCAACACCATGGGCAAGATGGCCGCCGGCATTGCGGACAACCTTCTGACCACGGTTTACCTGGCTGCAAAATGTCCGGTGGTGTTGGTTCCTTCGATGAATGAGCAGATGTATTTGCACCCGGCGGTTCAGGCCAGTTTAAGCAGGCTGCGGGAACAGGGCTGCCGGGTTATGGAGCCGGACAGCGGCGAGCTCGCCTGCGGAGTTATCGGCAAGGGGAGGATGCCTGAACCGGGGCAGATCGCAGATTTTGTGAAGGCCGCTCTCAGACCCAAAGATTTCCGGAGCCTTCGCGCCCTTGTTACCGCCGGACCGACCCGGGAGCCGCTCGATCCCGTTCGTTTTATCAGCAATCGCTCCACAGGCCTGATGGGTTATGCCCTGGCCCGCGCTCTTGTCGAAAGGGGGGCGGGGGTCGTTCTTGTAAGCGGGCCGACTGCTTTGAGTTGCCCTGCGGGAGCGGAGCTGGTGCCGGTGCTCACAGCCAGGGAGATGTATGCAGCGGTGCTGGAGCGCTATGAAGAATGCAACCTTGTGATAAAGGCGGCCGCTGTGGCCGATTACCGCCCGGCGGAAACTGCGGAGCAGAAGCTTAAAAAAGATGGGTCGGAGATGATGCTGGAGCTGCAGCCCAACCCCGATATTTTGATGGAATTGGGGCGCCGTAAAGGAGAGCACGTCCTCATCGGCTTCGCCATGGAGACGGAGAGGGCCGGGGAACGCGCCCGGAAGAAGCTGAAGCAAAAAAACCTGGACATGATCGTGGTCAATGATCTTACCGTTCCCGGGGCCGGCTTCGCCTCACCGACAAACCAGGTCTGCATCATCAACCGGGAGGGGGAAGCTGAGGAGCTGCCGTTGATGACAAAGGAGATCCTGGCGCACCATATACTCGATCGAGTCCGCCCCCTGCTGCCGTAAAATCGGATCATGCGGCTGTTCTCGGGCTAGAGCATACCGCCCAGGAGCTGGGGCGTTACGTAGATCTCCACAAAAGCGGCGCAGAGGAGCAGCGTGACCACCAGGGGGATTACCGAGACGATCTCTTTCCAGATATATCTGAAACTCTGCAGGCGTGTGTTATCAGGCAGTGGTGAAGCGATGCAGTGGTAGCCCAGTTTCAGCCCCAGAGCGGCGCAGAGAAAGAAGGCTGAAAGCTCGAAGAGGCCGTGGGGCAGGATCCCCAAAAGGATCATCGCCGGGACTGAACCTCCCGCTGCAGAGTATGATGCTGCAACTATGCCGAGGATATAGCCATTTAAGAATAAAGTAGCCAGCGGCGAAAAGCCCGCCAGAACTCCCAAAAAGAGCATCTGGGCAACAGCCATGAAATTTTTTAAAAAAATAATCAAAACCGTAATCAGCGGAGGATTGCCCAGGATTATTTCGAATATCTTTTGCAAATCATCCAGCTGTGTTTCAATTCCCGGAAGGGAGTCATCCTGTAAAACGGAGCCAAAATAGGCCAGTAGAGATCCGGCCAGGAAGATCACCACGGCCAGGACAAGCCAGTTGCGGTTCCGGCTGAGAATCTCTTTGACCGGCATGAGGAGTGAAAACACTGACATCAACCTTTCACCATGTAATATTCCAGCCGCTGCCCCATCCATTTTATCAGAATAGGACTGTCTTGTTAATCCCGGAAGATGCATGAATATGCCGAGGTGCTCATTGAGCTGATCAGCGACGCAGTAGATCGCCCTTTCGACTACAAGATTCCCGGGCATCTTCTGGGTAAGGCAGTAGCGGGCTCAGCGGTACGGATACCTTTTGGGAGCAGGGAATACCGGGGCTACCTGCTGCGGCTTCGCCCGCACCCCGCAGTTGATGCCGGCGGCGTGCGCGAGATAATATCCCTTGAGGCGGAGGAGCCGCTGCTTCAGAAAGAACAGCTGGCGCTGATCCACTGGATGTCGCACCGCTTCTATTGCCGCAAGATCGAGGCGATCCATGCAATGCTTCCGGCGATCTTTCGGGAAGGGAGACCGCTGACCCCCCATGTTCTCTCTTTGACCGGCGCCGCCGCAAAAGCCGATCTTTCGCGTGCTCCCCTGCAGAGGAGCGCCGTCGAGCTTTTAATTGAACGCGGGCCCCTGGCAAGGCGGGATCTGCTCCGTCTGGGCGTGCGCAGCGGTACGGTGCGGGCCCTGTTTAAGAAAGGGCTGCTGCAGGAGACAGCGGCTGCGGCATCATCGATCAAGGCGGAGGCGCCGCCTCCCTCTGTGGGATCTGCGGCTGCATCCCATGATCTAAAAGAAGAGCAGCAGCGTGTTTTGGCGGCGATCCGCTCTGCTCTTGACAGGCGCGGTGCTGAAAAGATGCTTCTGCACGGGGTCACAGCCAGCGGAAAAACCGAGGTCTACCTGCGGGGAATTGCCCGCTGCCTCGAGCAGGGACGGGGAGCGCTGGTCCTTCTCCCGGAAATTTCGTTGACTCCGCAGATGATCGAGCTTTTTGCCGGCCGTTTTCCCGGCAGGGTGGCCCTGCTGCACAGCCGCCTGACACCTGCGGAGAGAGCGGAGCAGTGGCAGAAGATCCGCCTGGGCGCGACGCCGGTAGTCCTCGGCGCGCGCTCAGCGGTTTTCGCCCCCCTGGAAGATATCGGTTTAATTGTCATCGATGAGGAACATGAGAACAGTTACAAACAGGAGGAGGCGCCGCGCTACCATGCCCGCGAAGTGGCCTGGTGGAGGGCGCGCTACCACGGCGCACTAATGCTTCTGGGCAGCGCCACCCCTTCGCTGGAAAGTTATTTTGAAGCGGAACAGGGCCGCTCCCGGCTTCTCCGGATGAGCATGCGGGTGACCCCCATGGAGCTGCCGCCGGTGACCGTGGTCGATATGCGCGAAGAGATGCGTATGGGACACCGCCGGATCTTCAGCCGTCTCCTTCTGGCCGGGCTCGAGGAGACCCTGCAGCGCGGAGAGCAGGCGCTGCTTTTTCTGAACCGGCGCGGTTTCGCCGGCTTCGTCCTCTGCCGTGATTGCGGCTACGTGCTTCGCTGTCCCCATTGCGCAGTCTCCCTGACATTGCATCTCGACCGGGAGCTGATGATCTGCCATTATTGCTCCCATGAAGAGCCTGTACCTCAAATATGCCCTGAATGCAAGGGATCCCGGATCCGCCATTTTTCTGCAGGGACCCAGCGTGTGGAGAGCGAGGTCAGAAAACTCTACCCGCAGGCATCTCTGGTGCGCATGGACAGCGATACAACTGCACAGCGGGGGGCCCACAGACGTCTTTACCGCCGTTTCCGCGAGGGGAAAGCAGATATCATGATCGGCACCCAGATGATCGCCAAGGGCTTCGATTTTCCCCGCGTCACCCTTGTGGGGGTGGTTACCGCAGATACCATTTTGAACCTGCCTGATTTCCGAGCGCCCGAGCGCACTTTTCAGCTCCTCACCCAGGTTTCGGGGCGGGCCGGCCGCGGCAGCGGAGAAGGAAAGGTAATCATCCAGACATACCATCCCGGTCATTACAGCATCCAGACCGCGTCAAGGCATGACTACCTTGCTTTTTATTCCGCCGAGATGGAGCTGCGGAGGGCCCTGCTCTATCCACCCTTCACCGACCTGGTCCGCTTTCTTTTAAGCGGCCAGGATGAGGCCATTCTGTGGGAGGCGGCCGGCTCTCTCTGCGCTCTCCTGGAAGAACGGCGGGGAGAGGCGGAGCTTCTGGGTCCCGCCCAGGCGCCTCTGTACCGATTGAAGACAGCTTACCGGGTTCACATTATGCTGAAAGGGGAAAGACTGGCCTCTTCCGCGCATCATCTGCGCAAAATTGCGCAGGATTTTCGCCTGCGGCGGCCGCCCTGGCCGGTGCGGCTGACGGTGGATTTCAATCCTCTGATGGTGCTATAATGGGTTGGGAGGTGTTCCCTGTGGCCATCAGAAGAATTTTTGACAGCAGCGATCCTGTTTTGCACAGCCGCGCGCGGCCTGTGCCTAAAATTAACGAAACAATCATTCTGCTTCTTGATGATATGGCCGAAACAATGTATGAGTACAAGGGTGTCGGTCTTGCCGCACCGCAGATCGGCATAGCCAAGAGGCTGATCGTTGTCGATCCCGGAGAGAATCGCCTGATGAAGCTGATCAACCCTCGCCTCCTGGAGAGCGAAGGGGAGCAAATTGATGTGGAAGGATGCCTGAGCGTCCCCGGTGTCTACGGAGAGGTGCCCCGCGCCTCCCGGGTGCTGGTGGAGGCGCTCGATACCGTGGGGGAGCCGCTGCGCCTGGAGGCCGAGGGTTTTTTGGCCCGGATCCTGCAGCATGAAATCGATCACCTTGACGGCATTCTTTTTCTCAACAGGGCTGTCAGGCTAGTGGATCCCGAGGAAAATAAAGAGGAAGAGGAATCGTGAAAAAACTAAAACTTCTGTTCATGGGCACCCCGCTTTTTGCCATCCCCTCGCTGGAACAGCTCCATCGCGGCGAACATTCGCTTGCCGCGGTGGTGACACAGCCGGACCGCCCCTGCGGCCGGGGAAGAGTGCGGCGACCCGCGCCGGTAAAGCAGTGGGCCCTGGAGCATGAAATTTCTGTTTTTCAACCTGAGCGGCTGAAGGAGAAATCCTTTTTACGAGAGGTCGAGGAGCTGGCTCCCGATCTTGTCGTCGTTGTTGCTTACGGGCTGATCCTGCCCCGGGAGCTGCTGCAGCTGCCGCCCCTGGGCTGCATCAATCTCCATGCTTCGCTGCTTCCGGATTACCGCGGCGCAGCGCCCATCGAGCGGGCCGTGATGGGGGGGGCAAAGGAGACGGGCGTAACGATCATGGTGATCACGCCGCAGCTCGATGCCGGCGATATTATCCTTCAGGAGCGGCAGCCTATCGCCCTGACCGATACAGCGGGTGATCTGAACGAACGGCTCGCCGCCGCCGGAGCCCGGCTGCTGGAGCAGGCGGTGGAGATCATCGCCGCAGGCAGGGCTCACCGCCGTCCCCAGGATCACCGCCGGGCTACTTATGCGCCGCCGCTCTCTTCAGGGGAGACCTGCCTGGACTGGACCGAGGATGCCCTATCGCTCTACAACCGGATCCGGGGTTTGAACCCCCGTCCCGGCGCCTATACCAGCTACCGGGGGAAGCGGATCAAAGTCTGGCGCGCGGCGCCGCCTGCGGCTGCAGGATCCGGAACCATGAACCGGTCCGCCGGCCCGCCGCCGGGGAGTATCCTCTCTGTCGAGAGCGGCAAACTCGTCATCGCCGCCGGCGGCGGAAGTTCCCTGGAGCTGCTGGAGCTGCAACCCGCGGGGAAAAAGCGAATCGCCGCCGCCGACTGCTGCCGCGGCTACCGTCTGGCAGCCGGCGAACGGCTGGGGGAATAAGATTTGGCCGGAAGAGATTTTACAGCGCGCGAAGCGGCGCTGCGGGCGCTGTACCGCGTGGAGCGGGATGGCGCCTTTTTGAATCTGGCTCTGCCGCCCCTTCTGAGCGGCCTGCCGCCGCTGGAGCGGGCCCTGGCCCGGGAGCTGGCCGCGGGAACGATCCGCCGGCGCAATACCCTGGACTGGTCCCTGGAGCTCTTTCTGAAGCGGCCCCTGGATGAGCTCACTCCCTGGATGCGCAACCTGCTTCGCCTGGGCGCATACCAGCTTATTTACCTGGAGCGAATCCCCCTCCATGCCGCTGTTGACGAATCGGTCAGGCTGGCTCACCGCTATGGACACCGGGGCGTTGCCGGACTGGCCAATGCGGTGCTGCGCCGCCTTGCTGCGACAGCAAAAGATCTGCCCTGGCCCGATCCGGCCTGCCGGCCCCTTGAAAATCTGGTTTTGCAGTACAGCCACCCCTCCTGGCTTGTGGAGCGGTGGCTTAGTCGTTTCGGCCCGGAGCAGGCCCGCTCTCTCTGCGAGGCGAACAACACGCCCCCTCTTCCAGTGCTGCGCCCCAACAGGCTGCGCACAACGCCGGCCGCTTTGAAAGAGAGACTGGCCGCCGAAGGGGTGACCTCCGAATACAGTCCCCGCCTGCCCGGAATGTTGCTGGCTGAACTGCCTCGTGGAATCTCCGCTCTGGCGAGTTTCCGGGAGGGGCTGTTTACCGTACAGGGCGAGAGCTCCATACTGGTGGCGCCGCTGCTCCAGCCGCAGCCCGGCGAGAGCATCGTTGACCTCTGCAGCGCACCGGGGGGGAAGAGCGCACACCTGGCCGAGCTCATGGATGACTGCGGGACGATCACCGCCGTCGATATCCATGCGCAGCGGCTGGGGCTGGTGGAGCGGGCGGCCCGGCGGTTGGGATTGACCATCATCGAAACTCTAGAGGCCGACGGCACCCGTATTGGCGGCGCCGGGCTGCGGCGGCCCCACCGGATTCTGGTGGATGCGCCCTGCAGCGGCCTGGGGGTGATCCGCCGCCTGCCCGAGCTGAAATGGCGCCGCGGGCCGGGCGACCTGGAGCGGATGCCCCGGCTGCAGCTGGCTCTGCTAGCAGCCGCCGCGGAACTGCTTCCTCCCGGCGGGCGGCTCCTCTACAGCGTCTGCACCTTTGAACCCGAAGAGACCACCGCGGTGGCGGCAGCCTTCAGCGCCGCCCATCCCTCTTTCAGTTCGCAGCCTCTGCGCCCCCATCTGCCGCCGGGCCTGGGAACAGCAGCCGCCGCATCCGGAGGCGCCGTTTACCTCTACCCCCAC
>CAZQEV010000034.1:1384-13307 GCA_964592135.1 uncultured Syntrophomonadaceae bacterium | reverse complement strand
GGGGATCCTCCCGCTTTGACGGGCAGGCGGTGGCCCGCGATTACCCCCTGGAGGATCAGGATATCGTAGAGCTGCAGCTCTAGTAGTGAACATGCTCCTGTTCTATTTCGCAGAGATAAAGAGACGACTTATTTGATGTTTGCTATGCTTCTTTATTTCGCCTACAAATAGTTTTTCTAAGCACAAATTAACCAAATATGCAGAATAATGAGTATACTGTGTTTGTAGCCATATTGTTATTGAGGTACTGCCTAATAGACGTTCTGTCAACCTTCATTGTAAGCTAGCAAGTAACGAAAATTGTAGATCGCCTCGTCCACCACACCCCATTTGTAACTGCCGTTATATTAGTGTCACATAATGCTTGACCAACAATATAACATATGTTATTATCCTAACGCAAGCCATTTTGTCCAGATGTTGGTATAAGTATCCACATGCATACAGGGTGTCCATTGATATGAAAGGGGGCTTATAGGGCTAAAAAGCTGAAGGTCAATGCCTGACGAAATGCTTTGTGTAATGGATAGTTGCATTTTATAATAATTTATGATAATTTATAAAGGAGCTGAGGGGTATGGTATCAATAGCACCACCATATGTCAGGGAAATGGCCCGGAAGGGGCAAATATGTTTTGATAATGTTCATGCTCTTCAGAGGATGGGCGAAAGGAGAATTTGGATCGATCAGATTTTGGAAGCAATTTTACATGGTGAAGTAATAGAGGTTCAGGTTTTTGAGTCAAAAAAAGACGTTGCGGTTATTTTTCAGGAGCCGGTTGAAAGCGATCAGATACCACGTTTTTATGTAGTAATTGCTGCATGTTACCCGCTTGTAGAGGTTGTTACGGTTGTGGAATTTGAGGAAGAGGCCTGGGACTGGCTTGGAAAAATCATGGCTAGGAGGCGTGGATAGTGAAGTGTGTCCTATGTGACAATGAAATGGACATTGTTAAAACTTCATTTCAGTCAAAATGGGGAGAATACGAGATTACCGTAGACGGGGTCAAGGCCCATCATTGCAAGCAATGCGATAGGTTTGTCTTTGAACCGGAAGTAGCGCGAATGATTCAAAATATCACAGCAGGCTTCTCTGAGCTTCGGCCTGCCGAAAGACCTGAACTGATTAATGTGGACGATGTTGCCGATCTGCTCAGCGTCAGCAACCAGACAGTTTATAATATGATCAAGGACGGCCGTTTAAAAGCAGTCAAAGTTGGAAGGGAATGGCGTTTTTTACGGCCGCAAATTGAAAAAATGTTGGGTCAGGAACAGGACAGTTTGCCATATTATGTTGCTGCACGAAACAGCAAAGGGCTTTCAGAAAAGGACCAAGATATAGTAAGGGAGGAACTAAAAGACCTCATCTCAAGGGAAAAAGACCGAGGAAAAAAGGAAAAAGAATGAGAACCTACAAAATACCCGGTATAACCCCGGAGGGGCATGCTAGAGAACTACTCAGGGAATTGAATGTGCCCTTTGTCCCTCCCATTGACTTGCGAGATATTTGTACAAAATTGAACATTCAAATATCATACAGACCGTTGGAAAATGCCACCGCATTGCTTCTAAGAAAACAGGGTGGCGGCGCTAAAATAGTGCTTGGCTCCTCCAACAAATACTTTGCTAGGGATAATTTTAGTATAGCCCATGAATTGGGCCACTATTTCTTACCAGGTCATCAGCAGTCACAACGTAAATGCAATTTTAACGATATATTTCATTTTAATAGCTCTGCCGGCAAAGAAAACGAAGCCAACCGTTTCGCAGCAGAGCTTCTTTTGCCCACACCATGGCTCAAAGCTAGAATAAAAACAGTGGATGTAACATTGCCGCTGATCATAAGTATCGCCGAAGAATGCGAGGCCTCGCTTGCGGCCACAGCGATTAGAATAACCCGCATATGCACCGACAGGGTGGGGATAGCTTACTCAGAAGAGGGCGTAATTAAGTGGACAGCCAAGTCAAAATCTTTCCCGTATTATCTTCGGAAGGGTCCGGTAAGCAGTACATTTGTAAATGGTTTTTTTGCTAATAGTTGTTTGTCAGGAGAACTATACGAAATTCATCCCTCAGCATGGGTTGATGCACCATATCATCATGAATTTATATATGAACAGTCTGCACCGATGCCCTATCTTGGTGCTGTACTAACGGTATTAACTTTACCGTTTAACGATGACGACGAAGAATTTATTGATGATGATACCTGGTAGCTGTAAAAATCTATTAATGGAAGGAGGAACATTGGTGGGGAAAAAACGGGATACGTACACATATGATTTTAAGGTAGGCGACACAATTAAGCACAGTGGAATTACAAAGGATCTTGATCGTAGGGAAAAAGAGCATCAAAAACGATGGCCTGAAGGGCGAATTGTTAAAGTTGGTGCCGCAAAAACAGAAGAGGGTGCCCGTGCCTGGGAAAAGACGAAAAAGAAAACGGTGACACCGCCTAAAAAAAAGCCTAAAAATAGTTACTGTCTCCCAAAATTATAATCTTAGACAGACTGGACTGGTTTATTTAGGGGGATCATGTAACCTTTGGCGCACTATATTGACAGGTGTTATGATGTCATTCGAAGGCAGCATCCCCATAAGTTGGTTAACTAAAGGGGCAAAACATGGCTGAATACATAAAATTTAAAGAAGAACAACCCGGGCATGACTATGCCAAGAAAATAAAGCTGCTCCGTACAGATTTGGGCCTAACCCAGCAGGCACTGGCGGATAAGTTGGGCGTTTCCTTTGCTACAGTCAACCGATGGGAAAACGAGCAAACCAAGCCCCTACAACTCTACTGGAACCAATTATGCAAGCTTGCTGCCTACCATTACAGCAAAGGTGACCAGAAAGCACCCAAAGATCCGCGGCCGGTTTTAGATTTTAGTGCATCTCCTGAGGTTGTTAAAGTGTTGGCTGAGGGCGAACGTCTTTCATTCGGTCACCAGGCAAGCCCGGCCTTTGCGACAGAGTTCTCCCGTATAGATCCTTTGCCTCACCAGCGCATCGCGGTATATGACTTTATGCTCAAACAATCCCGGCTGCGCTTTCTTTTGGCCGATGATGCTGGGGCAGGTAAAACCATCATGACGGGCCTTTATATCCGCGAAATGCTCTCCAGAAGACTTCTGCAACGCATTTTAATCGTAACACCAGCAGGTCTTTTGGGAAACTGGCACCGGGAATTGAAAACCCTATTTAATCTTCACTTCCTTGTATTGGGCGGTAGCGACGCTCGTACCACCAATCCCTTTGTTGGGGAAAGCAGTAAATGTGTCATCATCAGCATGGACACCTTGACCAGCCCCAAGGTGTTTTCATGCCTGCAGGAAAAGGAGACCGTACCTTATGACCTGGTTGTCTTTGATGAGGCGCACAAGCTGGCCGCGGACAGGGGGGTTGATTTTTATGTTCGCAAAACTGATCGCTATCGGTTGGCGGAGTCGCTTGCCGGCGCCCCGACCAATGATCCGGGCTGGCAGCTGCATTGGTCTGCCCACCATCTATTGCTTTTGACAGCAACGCCACATATGGGTAAAGACTATCCTTATTATGCACTGTGGCGTTTGCTAGAACCCGAGGTATTTACCACACTGGAATCTTTTAACGAGTTTCCTGCCGATCAAAAAAAATATTACTTCATGCGGCGGACAAAAGAGGAGATGGTCTATTTTGATGGCCGTCCTCTTTACCCGAAGAGAATCAGCGATACCTTCAGCTTTGCCCTTACCCAGGGTGAAGTCAGCGAACAAAAATTGTACGATGAGACAACAGTGTATCTGCGCCATGTCTATAACAGGGCGAAGCTTCTCAACCGCGAAGCTGCGAGATTGGCGCTGGGTGTATTTCAGCGCCGTCTGGCCAGCTCTACCTATGCCCTGTTGTGCTCTTTTGAACGCCGCGTGGCCAAGCTAACCGAGATTATCGACAATATCATTGATGGAAAGATAACCGTTGAGCAACTGAATGTTATACAACAGCGGTTAGCCAAAGAGGAAAAGGATATATTCGACGTTAAAGCTGCCGATGATGAAACGTCTTCAGATGGCAGGGAAGAAAACGAAATCATAGAGGATGAGCTGCTGAAAGGTGTTGCGGCGCTGTCCTTGGCGGAACTCCAGGCAGAAAAAGAACAAGTTAACGAGCTGATTAAATTAGCCCGTAGAGTTTATGAAACTGGACAAGAAGCTAAGTTTGAGCGGCTAAGGCAGTTTTTTAGCGATCCTCGCTATACAGGTGAGAAGTTTATTATCTTTACCGAGCACCGGGACACATTGGAATTCCTGGTAAAACGCTTAAGCGGGATGGGTTTTACCGGTCAAATCGCCCGGATACATGGTGGTATGCCTTATCCGCGACGCGAGGCAGAGGTGCAACGTTTTCGGATATCCCATGCTGAGGGGGGAGCTCGCTTTTTGGTCTGTACCGATGCGGCAGGTGAAGGCATAAACCTGCAGTTCTGCTGGATAATGATCAACTACGATCTCCCCTGGAACCCGGCACGTCTGGAACAGAGGATGGGGCGCATCCACCGCTATGGCCAGAAGCATGATCCTGTCATCATTCTCAATTTGGTTGCTTCCTCCACCAGGGAAGGCAAAGTGTTAAAGGTACTTCTGGACAAACTGGCGGATATCCGCAAGGAGCTTGACTCTGATAAGGTTTTTGACTTGATCGGACGCATCTTTGAAGGGGCCTCACTTAAACAGTATATGGAAATGGCCCTTACCGGCAACATGGAAGAGGCTGCGGCTGAGCTAGAGCAGTGTTTGGCCAAACACCAAATTCAATCCATTACTGATCAGGAGAGATCTATTTATGGTGCCGGTGGCGATGTATATAAAGAGTTGGAAACAATTAAGAAGTCCCTTGATCAAGAAGTGTATCACCGTCTATTGCCGGGATATATGCGGCAATATCTCAGGCAGGCTGCCCCACTGGTGGATCTCAAGATTGAAGGTGATATGGGCTCTTTATTTTCATTGGCTCCCACCCGACCGGGCGCAATGGATCCGCTGTTGTTAGCCCTGGAATCCTACCCTGAAAAAGCACACGGCAATTTTACAATCATGAGGGGAGTTAACGGGAAAAGTATTTGGCTTCATCCAGGCGAACCTGTATTTGAGCAATTTCGGTTAATGGTCCGTGAACGGTTGGGCCGTCATGGTTCCCGCGGTGCCATATTTATCGACCCGCTTGCCGAAAAGCCCTATCTCTTTCACATAGCTCTGCTCTCAGTGGTGCGCAGAGCCGATCCTGATTTGGCGGCCTTGAAAAAAGAAGAAATTCTTACTTACCGGTTGATTGGGATTAAACAGGGTGAGGGGTCGGAGATTGAGCGCTGCCCCGTTGAAAATCTTTTACTACTGCGAGGTGCCCGGGGTCTACCTCCTGGGGGTCAGCGGCTGGCTGCTATGGCAGAAACGCAATTGGCCATGGCCGAGGCCTACCTGACCGAGCAGGTAGCACGGCAGATGGCTTTGGAAAACAAAAAAAGGCTACTAAATGATGTTCCCGAACGTTTGTCCCTGATCAATCGCGGTTACGCCTATCAGGAGGCGGAGCTGGCTGCCGCCCGCGCCAGGCTTGTTGTAAAGGCCAGGCAGGGAAACAAGCAGGCTGCGCATGCCCTTGAGGGGATCAAAAAGCAACAAGGGTTACTGAAAGGCCGACGTGATGAGACCATGGCACTATTCAAACGTACACCTGAGCTTGTATTTCCCGGCGAGGTTAGCTTTATCGCACATGCCCTGGTTTTACCCTCCTTTAGCGAAATGGACCGGGAGCGTCACCAGGCCAAGGTGGAACTGATTGCCATGCGGGTGGCCAGGGCCTTTGAGGAAGCCCATGGTGCTGAGGTAAAAGATGTCCATCTACCGGATCTGGCCCGCAACGAGGGGCTGCCCGACAACCCCGGTTTTGATCTGCTTTCCACTAGGCCTGACGGTGCTCAAAGAGCCATCGAGGTCAAAGGGAGGGCGGGTACCGGCGAAGTAGAGGTCACAACCAATGAATGGGCCCGGGCATGTAATATGCGTGATGGATACTGGCTATACACGGTATATGACTGTGTCACCCCCAACCCCAGGCTGGTAAGGGTTCAGGACCCCTTTGGCAAGTTGCTGGCCAAGGCCAAGGGGAGCGTGCTCATCGGGGTAAAAGAAATTTTGCAGGCATCGGCGGAATGATGATGTAACGATTTGATCATTATGGAGAATATCAGCAAGGGAGTAAAGTATCCGGAGATGAAGACCAATGACGGAAAATGATCATCCACGTTTGATCGAGAACGCTTTTCCCCTTAAGCAAGCCTCTCTAGACTCGGTACATGAGAAAAATGTGCGTCACGGCCACATTTCAACGCTGCATATCTGGCCCGCACGGCGCCCTCTGGCTGCATGCCGCGCCGCTCTTATAGCCACGCTCCTGCCCGATCCTGGAGTAGGACAAAAGCCGGAGGGTATGAGCGAGGATGACTGGCAAAAGGAAATTACCCGCCGCCGCACCATGTTATGTGAAAAAATTGGCGGCAAGCTGGAAAAGGTGATTGAGCGAAAGAAAATGCCCAATGGCAGGATCGTGGAGCGAGAGAAAGAAATTACAAAAGGCGGTATCCTGCACTGGGGCCGGGAGACTGAAAATAAGGCTGATCTGGACTGGTTCCGGCAGGAAATCCGCAAAGCGTACGGAGGGCGCGCTCCCAGGGTTCTGGATCCCTTTGCCGGCGGCGGTTCCATACCGCTGGAAGCCATGCGTTTGGGTTGTGAAACCACTGCGGTAGATATAAACCCCGTGGCCTGGTTTATCTTGAAATGCACGCTGGAGTACCCTCAAAAACTGGTCGGTCAAACTAGACCCCTGCCTGAGTTTATCCTAAAAGACAGGGGTTTCATGGAGGGTTTATTTAAGGCCAAGGGA
This sequence comes from uncultured Syntrophomonadaceae bacterium, assembly GCA_964592135.1. Classification (GTDB taxonomy): domain Bacteria; phylum Bacillota; class Dethiobacteria; order DTU022; family DTU022; genus JAAZIN01. The sequence goes on along the minus strand of CAZQEV010000034.1, from coordinate 6,386 downwards.
CTCCATAAGACTGATATCGATCTTTATTTAGAAAAGCTCGGTTATGCCGTGCGGCAGGGGATGCAGTTATCCCTTACTTTTAAAGAAAACCCCGATATCCTGGTGGCAGACCTGGCCTGGCACGTGCGCGCTTGGGGCCGATGGGTCCTCGATCAGGCCAGGCAGGAACTGGCACAGTACTATCCCACCTATGCTGAATTCGAGCCCCTGGACAAAAAGTGGCTCAAACCTTATGAAAATCAACCAATGCAATTGCTGCAGCTAAAAGAGGATGGCACGGCGGATCTTGAGGCGCTCAATGCCGAGTTTAGCGAAGAATATTTAAATGATCCGCATAATCCTCGCTGGGTGGCCAAGCCGACGGTGGCTTACCTATGGGCGCGGACGGTGCAATGCAAAAATTGCCGCGCCACCGTGCCGTTGCTGAAAACACGCTGGCTGTGTAAAAAAGCAAGAAAACGCATTCTTTTGACCATGGAGCCTAAAGAAGATCGTACTGGTGTGAATTTTGGCATTAAAACGAACGTACCTGTTAAGGGCGGTAACTCGGCCCAGCGCCGGGAGCATGATAGACAAACCGGTGCAGGGACGATGTCTCGAGCCGGGGCGAAATGTCCGCTCTGTTCAACGATCATGACCATGCAGGACATTCGGCTGGAGGGACAGGCGGGCAGACTGGGGGAAGTCAATACCGCTGTGGTTGTGGAAGGCCATGGCGGCAAAGAATATAGATCACCCATACTCTTTGAAGTAAAAATGTACATAGAGAGTGAAAAAAAAATAGAAGAGATTTTTGGTGGGATACCTTTGGGCGTCACTGATGAAAGTATCGTTGTAGATGCAAAGCGAAATACATGGTGCGTAACCTATGGTGTAGATAAATTCTACAAGTTATTTAATAACCGCCAGTTAATATCTTTAGGTGTTTTAATAAACGTTATACATAAACAAAAAAACGATAGAAGGCTACCTAAGGGAATTTTTGATGAGGCAATATTTTTATACTTGGCCGCCGCAATTGATCGTATGGCCTCTATGATGTCAAAAAACTGTCGATGGGAGAATGGTGGCGAGTTTGTTGTTAATACATTTGTACGATTTGCGTTACCCATCTTGTGGGACTATGTGGAAACTAACCCGTTGTCGAATGCTACAGGCAACTTCTTAGGGGGAATTGAATGGATATCTTTGTACATAAACCATGCACTACAAGGTATTAGTTCTGGATCAGACATTAGGGTGGTAAAAAGTTCTGTTTTATCTTTAAAGGATGAGGGATATGATGTAATTATTACGGATCCACCTTACTATGACGCAATTGGTTATTCTGTGGTTATGGATTTTTTTACTGTTTGGCTGAATAGAACTGCTAAATATTACAATACAGAATTTGAAGAAATCTTTAAAGAAAAGCTTGCACCCAAATGGGATCACCAAAATAATGATGGGGAATTAATTGATGATTCCTCTAGGCATGATAATGACAAAAAGAAGTCAAAATTAGTTTATGAAGATGGGATGTACAGCGCATTTAGGATATGTAATCAAGCCTTGAGTGTTAACGGCAGACTAATATTGGTCTTTGCACATAAGCATCCTTTGGCTTGGGAGATACTGGCTTCAGCCGTTGTAAGAGCAGGATTTGTAGTAAACGGGAGCTGGCCAATTCAGACTGAACGAGGGGCGAGGGCGCGAGCTCATGGTTCCGCTGCACTTTCGTCATCTATATGGCTTGTATGCAAAAAAAGGCCCGCCACTGCCCGCCCCGGTTGGGACAACCGTGTCCTGGAAGAGATGCGGCAAAACATCCGCGAGAAGCTGCGTCAATTTTGGGATGCCGGTATCCGGGGACCCGACTTCGTCTGGGCGGCTACGGGTCCAGCCCTGGAAGCTTTCAGCAAGCATCCGGTAGTGAAAAAAGCAAATGACCCCGGTGCGGTCATGACGGTGGGCGAGTTTTTAACCCACGTGCGCCGCCTGGTGGTGGAATTCGTGGTGGGCCGGGTTCTTACCGGTGATGGTGAAACAGGTTCTGCATTTTCCGAGGACCGCCTTGACGAAATCACCGCTTATTATCTGCTGCACCGCCACGACTTTGGTTTGGAAGAGGCCCCCGCGGGCGCCTGCATCCTTTACGCCATCTCCTGCGGCATCTCTGATAAAGATCTATCAAGCACGTGGGATTTAATCCTATATACCAGGGGTAAAACAGCGAACGACGATGATATTAAGAAAGAAGATGACGATAACGATGAAGCTGAGGTGGGCTCGGGGAACAAGATAAAGCTGAAAAAATGGTCTCAGCGTAAGGGGGTTCTTCTCGGCTATGAAGCTCCCCGGGGCAGGCCTGTCCCGCTGATTGACCGGGTCCACCGCTTGATGCACCTTTGGACAGCCGGTGACCGGCGTAAAGTGGATGAATATATCGACGAAAATGGTTTAAGGCGTCAGGAGCTTTTTAAACGGCTGCTGCAGTCGCTGATCGAGCTTTCAAACGGGGGCAGCGAAGAGCGTGCGCTGCTGGAATCGCTTAGTAACCATATCCAATCTAAAGGTGCTCTCAACGGGGGCCGGCAGAATAGCTTTGATGAACAGACTTGAGGAGGTTGATCATATGGCACAGTTACCCTGGAAACCGTGGCACGAGGTGGTCTGTCTGCGAGAGGATTTGCGAACAGGCGATCTCCCGCTCCACCTGTTTGCTGCAGACCTTTACGAAGTCTTGATGCGGCGGGGAGAGCGCCCGGTGTACGAGGAACCGGAGCAATTTTTTGCCTTGACCTATCCTACCTACAACTTACGCAGGCTGGTGCGGGAAGTAATACTCCGCCTGGCGGGCCGGAACAATAAGGCGGTACGCCAGCTGGAATTGACTTATGGGGGCGGCAAGACTCACACCCTGATCACCTTGCTGCAACTGGTGCGGGACCCTGATAACCTACCCAAATTACCTGCAGTGGCTGAGTTTACCCAGGAAATCGGGGCGGCGCCGCCACCTTGCCGTGTCGCCGGCTTGTGTTTCGATAAGCTGGATGTTGAAAAAGGCATGGAAGTTAAATCTCCGGCGGGTCAGGTCAGAATGCTCAAGGAACCCTGGAGCGTACTGGCTTATCAGCTGGCGGGGGATCCGGGATTGGCGCTGCTTCATGCCGATGATAAAGCCGAGGAGCGGGATTCGGCCCCTGCAGAAAACCTGATGGTCGAATTATTGAAGAAACCGGCCGAGAATGGGTTGGGTACGCTTGTTCTAATTGACGAGGTATTGATGTACGCCCGTGAAAAAGTGGGGCGTGATCAGAAACGCCTAAACAGCCTGGTTAATTTTTTCCAATACCTGATCCAGGCTGCTACCAAGGTGAACCGCTGCTGTGTGGTTGCTTCACTTCTTACCAGCGAGCCGACCACTGAGGATGAATTGGGACGCAGGATCAAAGCACAGTTGTATGATATTTTCCAACGGCAGCGGGAAGAGGCCGTGGAGCCGGTGGTCAAGGAAGATGTGGCGGAGTTGCTGCGCCGCCGCTTCTTTACCCCCGACTCCATAAAAAAATCCGAGCTGTTCCGGCAGCATGTGATGGCGGGCTTAAAAGGGATTTATAATGTAGACGAGCAGACAGCCAAACATGGCGCGGCAGCCGAGGAGCGCTTTTTAAATAGCTACCCCTTTCACCCGGATTTGACGGATGTCTTTTATGCCAAGTGGACGAACCTCGAACGTTTCCAGCGTACCCGCGGGGTATTGCGTATTTTTGCTCTGGCGTTACGCGAAGCCGAAAGATGGGATCTATCACCAATTATTGGACCTGCTGTTCTGCTGACCCCTCCCGAGACCGGCGGAATTTCCGATTCCATGCGTGAACTGGTCACAGTTGCCGATACGGAGGAGTGGGAGGGGCGCAGGCCGGCATGGACCGGCATCCTGGATCAGGAACTATCGCTGGCAAGACGCATTCAAGCTGATGCCGTAGGGGTAAAATATCGCGAAATCGAGCAGGCCGTGGTTGCCACCTTTTTGCATTCTCAGCCTATCGGGCAGAATGCCAAAACCAGGGATTTGAATGTTCTTGTGGGTTCCTGCCGCATTGACAGGATCGAGCTGGAAAAAGGCCTCACCCGATGGTCCCAGGTCAGTCACTGGCTGGATGATCTTAATGCTGTTCCCGGGGAGGGGCACTTGCCTAGCGCCTGGAGGTTGGGCAATCGTCCGAATCTTAACCAGATGCATGCCAATGCGTTGCGAAGTATTCAGGATGATCTTGTAGAGACAAGGCTTTTGGATGAAATCGGTAAAACAAGGGCTCTTACTGCAATGGCTTCTGCGGCGGAAGTGAAGGTCCATAATCTACCGTCGCATCCCAGGGATGTTGAAGATGATGGCGCCTTTCACTATGCCGTTCTAGGCCCGAAGGCCGTTTCGGATTCAGGCAAGCCCAGTGCTGAGGCCAGGAGATTTCTGGAAGAAACCACAAATCCGGATAAGCCCCGTGTTTATCGAAATGCTGTCCTTTTACTTACGCCTTCCAGAGACGGGCTGGCCCTGGCCAAACAAACAGTAAGGGAGTATTTGGCTTGGGAACTGGTTAGAGAAGAGGTCAAAAAACAGCAAGGCGAGGGGAGCATTGATGCCGCAAGGGCCCAGACTTTGAGGATTAACATTGACAAGGCTAAGGGGCGCATAACAGGCGCGATCAAGCATGCCTACTGCATCGTTGTCACGGTTTCGGATAAAGACGAAGTCCAGGCTTTCAAGATAGTCGTCAATGAGGAGTCTCATTTTAATACGATTAAAAACGATCGGCGGTCGCGAGTGCAGGATACTGCGGTTACCGCTGAAGCGCTGCTCCCCGATGGACCCTATAATCTATGGCGTGAAGGTGAAACAGCCAGGCGGGTTAAAGACCTGGCCGGCGCTTTTGCCCAGTTTACGCATCTGCCGAAGATGCTCAGGAGTAATGCTATTCTGGATACGCTGGCAGAGGGTTGTGCGAAAGGAACATTTGTC
>CAZQEV010000034.1:0-1284 GCA_964592135.1 uncultured Syntrophomonadaceae bacterium | reverse complement strand
CAAGAATCGCTGCCAATTCCCAAAGCAGAGCGGGACATTGTCGAAAAAGCCGTCTGCAATGCCGTAGAAAGAGGTACTTCATGGCTCACCTCCGGACCGGCCAGCCTCCTGGGGGAACCGGTGCCGGTGGGTGTGTTGAGTGAGGCTTCGGTACTTAGCTCTCCCCCTACGCCTATTGCTGCTACAGCAATTCTTTCCGAGAACCTTCCGGGGGCATGGGAAGACGGCCTGGCTAACGGGTTGTCTATAGCGACAGCACTTTCGTTTAAGGCTGACAAAACGCTCCCCTGGAAGACGGTGCGTGATACGATCAGTGGAGCGCTTCAGGCAAGGTATCTGGAAATTGCGGAAGGCTCCCATGACTGGCCCTGTGAGTTCTCGTCTGCACAACATGTTTTCCTCAAGGAGTGCAAGGTTGACTTTGCTGAAGACGGGGGCTACAAAGCTGGTGAAAGTGGTGTCCTGTCAGCGCAAACTGAGCTTGAGCCTGTACAATTACAAGATTTTGCGGATCAGCTCCCAGATCTGCTTAAGATCTGCGCTAGAAATAATACTCCCATTAAATTTATAGTTAAAATTGAGATCGGCGCCGAAGGGGACAAACCTGAAGACGATGCAATTCAGGAAATCAATAGTGTGCTCAATAACATTAAGCAGGGCTACCGGATCCAGTAACAAGGGTTTTAAAAGGGCTTTTATAAAAGCACATCGAATAAATATTCTAAAGAATAGTGTATGGTTACGGGAAAGGTAACAGATATTTAAAGATGAGGGTTATTACGTTTCGAACCAAGCCTTGACCTGCCAGCAGGAAAGGCCTTCTTTGCGAAAAGACTCCACATGATCCCATCCGAGAGCTGAATGATCCACCCTGGCCCCTGTCCTGTTTATCCGGCTCTTTTCACCAGGTAAGAGGCAGCCAGCAGCAGGGGTATCGTTGGCAGAAGGGGCAGCACTATACTAAATATACCTGCTATTGTCAGCAGCCCGGCTAAAGCTATTAGCAGCCTTTTCATTCCGATCATACAGCAGCGATTCCTCCTACTGTTTGCCCGCCAGTAATATGGTGCATTGCGCAACGGCGTTTAATACTCCCTTTGGTTATGGTAATTTTAGGGGTACGAATTCTTTGGATATTTGGGCCTGCAGCCTCGGATTTGTCAGACATCATTTTTCCCTTTGCAGGGTTATCCCCTCACTGGTGCGAATAACATTCTATGGAGGTGGAAGGCCATCGGCGGTGACAGGAAGCGCTGCAATGAACTGGATGGGAAGAGATGGACA
>CAZQEV010000033.1:11554-13728 GCA_964592135.1 uncultured Syntrophomonadaceae bacterium | reverse complement strand
AGACAGGGGAACAGAATGAAAAAACAGTTGATCCGCAATCTTCAGATCGGAGATGAAGTCGAAACGCAGGCTTTGGTGCTTGACTGCAGCCGGGGAAACTATTCAGCCCCGCACCGGGCCGGGGAATATTTTTTAAAGCTGAACCTGGGTGACGTCAGCGGCAGTATCAAGGCAATCCTCTGGGATACGGCGGGGCTGATCGAGGTGCCGCAGAGGGGAGATGTTATTTTTCTCCGGGGAGAAGTCAGCGACTATTATGGACCGCAGGTTGTGATCGGTGAGCTGCGTAAGCTTGATCCGGAGAAGGTAAACCGCTCTTTTTTTCAGCCTGTTTCAGATCGGGATCCGCGCGAGATGCTCCAGGAGCTGAAAGAGGTTGTTAATAATGATATTCAAGATTCCCACCTGAAGCTGCTTCTCCTTTCCTTTTTTAATGACAAGGAATTTACTCGCCGTTTTGCTTTTGCTCCGGCGGCGCGGACGATTCACCACAACTACTGCGGAGGCCTGCTTGAGCATACACTTGAGGTGATCAAGATCTGCCGGCATCTGGTTCAACTTTACCCCGATCATCTTCGTCTTGATCTTCTTCTCACGGGGGCGATTCTACATGATGTGGGGAAAATTGAAGAATATGATCCGGCCAGCCTCAGCTTCGAATTCTCCGATCGGGGAAAACTGATCGGTCATATCAGCATCGGCAAAGAGATGCTTGACCGGAAGATCAACCAGATACCTGCTTTTCCAGCGCAATTTAAGCTGGAACTGGAGCATATGATCCTTTCCCACCATGGGATGCGTGAATGGGGTTCACCAGAAATTCCAAAATCGATCCATGCCTTTGCTCTTTTCCATGCCGATCTGGTCAGTGCCCGGCTGAACCAGTTTGTCAGGTTAATGGAGAAACGTCCTTCCGGTGAGGGGGAGTGGACAGAATGGGATCGTTACCTGGAGCGCAGTATTTATCTCAAGAAGCCGCTAGTTGAATAGCAAGTGTCTCCGGCCGGCAGCCGCATGTTTTAAATATGAATGAGGCAGGATATTACCTGTCTGTTGGAGAAATTATTAACTACTTTCCAGGCATGCCGGCGAGGTGGTAAAAGGATGGGCCGTGCTGATCGTCCCAGAGGTCTGCTGAAGACCAAAGATAAATTGAAAAAAATCATCCCTTTGAAGCAGGATGTAAACTACTACTTCCAAAAAGGCAGCTATTATCAACGAAAGAATAAACTTTCCAAAGCACTTCTTTTTTTACAAAAGGCTATTGAAATCGAACCGGGCAATGCGGAGAGTCACTATCACCTGGCCTGCCTTCTCAGTAAAAGCAGTCGTTTGCAGGAGGCCAATCGAGTCTTCAAACATGTTGTGAGCAACCTGGATCCCGAACTGACAGAGTGTTATTTCTTGATGGCGCTCAACTATGGACTCATGGATGATATGCCCAGAGCCAGGCGTTACCTGAGAAAATACCTGAAAGTTGATCCCCAGGGGGAGATGGCCGGGGAGGCCTACGACCTGTTGGAGGCCATGGAAGATGATTCGGACAATGAACCTGATGACAGGTCCCGCGTTTTTACCGGGCAGGAAAATGAATCACTTGAGCAATGGCTCTCTTCGCTGGATAGTAATACACTTATGGATAAATTTGCCGAAAGGGAGTTTTCTTCTCTGTTGCAGCGTGGACTTTACCAGGGCGGCGACAGTTTGAAGGAAAAAATTATTCGGCTCTGCGGTATGGCGAAAAGTGATGCCGCCGCAGATCTGTTAAAGGGCTACATTGTCAACCCCTGGGTCAAGGAAAGGCTGCGCCGCCTGGCCCTGCTGGAGCTGAAGAGAATACATCGCGAGGAAAGTGTTTTGATCTTTTCCGACGGGCAGATTGTGGAGAGGGATCTGTCGAGCGAGCCGCTGAGTGCGCCCCTGTGGCGTGATGAATGGTCCGAGGTTTTAAACTGCACTTTTGCGAATATGCGGCGCTCTACACATTATGGTGAAGAATTCTATCAGGATGCCCGGGCGATCTGGCTGGATTTTATTAATCAGATCTACCCCCATATGCCTCGGATTGTGAAACCGGAAACCTGGGCTGCCGGACTGGAGTACTGCCTGGTCCGGTTTCATTTTTTAAACCTGACCCAAAAAGAACTGGCCAGAACCTACGGGGTTTCTCCAAG
>CAZQEV010000033.1:5368-11454 GCA_964592135.1 uncultured Syntrophomonadaceae bacterium | reverse complement strand
CGAGGTCAGAGCTGCACAGCTTATCCCGATCATCGAAGCCGGCATGCAGGTTGCTCCTGTCAACATGCTGCCCCGCACGGTTAAAAATCTGGTGATCATCAATCGCGAAAGGACGATGCACGATTGGATAGCCAGGGTGGTTATCCATGGCGATGCTTCTGAAGCAACGGGATTGATTATCGAGGAATTGGACCGCAGGAGCGGTAGAGATGAAAACTAAATAAGCATTTGTCGCCGAATGATTTTTTGCTATTGTTAACCACTGGAGTGTTTGCCAATGCGGATTTGTTTGAGAGGCGGCCGGGTGGTAGATCCAACCCAGTTGCTTGATGAGACATGCGATCTGCTTATTGAAAAAGGGCGGGTGGCGGCAATGGCGCCGCAAGTTGCGGCGGATGATGCCTTGATCATCGATCTGAGCGGAATGGCGGTGCTGCCCGGTTTTGTTGATCTCCATGTGCATCTACGCGAACCCGGTTTTGAAATTAAAGAGACTATTCGCAGCGGGGCGGCGGCGGCGGTAGCCGGCGGCATTACCACAGTAGCGGCAATGCCGAATACAGATCCGGCAATAGACTGCCCGGCGGTGGTCGAGCTGATCAAAGGCAAAGAGGCTGAAGCCGGTCTCTGCCGCGTTTACCCCGTGGGAGCACTGACCCGGGGGAGGCGGGGGCTGGAGCATTCTGATATCGATTCGCTCTACAGCGCGGGAGTGCGCGCATTCAGCGACGACGGCACTCCTGTTGCCGATAGCCGTCTTTTCTTACAGGTCATGCGGTCGCTGGCTCATTTTCCCGGCACAATGGTGATTGCTCATAGCGAAGATCTGTCCCTCTCAGCGGGAGGGCTGCTTCACGAAGGGGAGATCAGCAAAAGGCTGGGGCTGCCGGGCATTCCCGCTGCTGCCGAGACTGCAGCCGTGGCTCGTGATATTATTCTGGCTCAGGCTGCGGGCGCACCCCTTCACCTTGCTCATCTCAGCACTGCCGGTTCGGTGGAATTGCTCGCCTGGGCTAAGGAGCGGGGGCTGCAGGTCACGGCCGAGGTAACTCCCCACCACCTTCTGTTAGCTTCAGAGGAAATTTGCCGCAGCGGTGCGCAGGCAAAAGTTAATCCTCCACTGCGGACGGCAGATGATTGCCGGTCTCTTCTCGAAGCGCTGCGCAGCGGCCTCATAGATATAATTGCCACGGATCATGCTCCTCACACCACCGCTGAAAAGTCGGCGGGTTTTAAAAGTGCTCCTTGCGGTATAGCCGGTCTGGAAACTGCAGTTTCTATGCTTCTTACCGAACTGGTCGATAAGGGCAAAATGACGTTGACAGATCTGGTTAAGGCATACTCCTGCCGTCCGGCGGAGCTTATGGGGCTGGAGGGAGGCACACTGCGTCCGGGAGCGCCCGCGGATATAGTTGTAGTTAACCTGCAAGCTGAAGGTGTTGTTGATCCGAAGAGTTTTTATTCCCAAGCTAAACAGAGCCCTTTTGCAGGCCGTTCCTATCGCGGCCGTCCGGTGATGACCATTGTCGGCGGAGAGATCAAGATGGAGCATGGTGTTGTTCATGGAAAAAAGGATTGAATTAGGCCACCGCTGTTTCGTGCTGGAAAACAGCGAGATCGTCCCCGGATGGCATCTTTTGGATCTGGAGGCGCCGCTGCTGTCCCATGCACAACCGGGGCAGTTCGTTCAGATGCGGCTGGGGAACTTTACGGATCCACTGTTGCGGCGTCCGGTGAGCATCCATTATGCCGATCCGGCGTTGGGAAGAATCCGGCTGCTGATTAGAATTGCCGGGCGCGGCACTGCCCTTGTTGCCCGGATCAGGGCTGGGGAGGAAATGGATCTGCTCGGCCCCCTTGGCCGGGGTTTTCCCCATCTTGATGAAAAGCGCCCTGCGCTTTTAGCAGGCGGCGGTATCGGGATGGCCCCGCTTTTTTTTGCTGCGTTGTGGCGGCGGCGGGCTGAACTTCCTTTTGAGCTGCTGCTCGGTAGCAGAGACGGCAACCTTTTGCCTCCCGATGACTATTTTCTCGCTTATAAAATTAAACCTTTTGTGGTCACTGATGACGGCTCCCGGGGCAGGCGCGGACTCGTTACGTCGCTGCTTGAGGAACGTATCGCCCGGTCCCGGGAACTTCCGCGAATCCACGCCTGCGGCCCCGGTCCGATGCTTACCCGGGTGGTGGAACTGGCCCGGCCTGCCGGGATTCCGGTCCACCTGTCCCTGGAATCGAGAATGGCCTGCGGTGTCGGCGCCTGCCTGGGCTGTGTTCTCCCTGTATGCACAGGGGGGAAAATCGAGTACCGCCGGGTCTGCCGCGACGGCCCGGTCTTTGACGGGGAGGAAATTTATTTTGAAAGCTGATCCGCGCCTGGCCCTGGATCTGGCCGGGATCAAGATGCAGAACCCCCTTATTGCCGCTTCGGGCTGTTACGGTTACGGTTTTGACTATGCACAGTGGATCGATCCCTGGGAATGGGGGGCGATTGCACTTAAGGGGACCACCTTGAAGCCCCGGGCAGGCAACCCTCCGCCTCGTCTGGCGGAAACCCCTTCGGGGATGCTCAATGCTATAGGCCTGCAAAACCCGGGCATAGCCTTTTTTTTGGAGTCTATCAGGCCGCAGCTGAGATCATTGGGCTGCCCCGTCATTATCAATATAGCCGGAGAAAACATGGAACAATATCGGGAGCTGGCTGCTATTATAGACGGGGTCGAAGAGATCGATGCCGTGGAGGTGAATATCTCCTGCCCCAATGTCCGCTGCGGCGGTGTAAGCTTTGGCCGCGATCCCGCCGTTGTGGAAAAATTGGTTGCGGAGGTGCGTCAGGTGTACCGGAAGCCGCTGATCGTTAAACTTTCACTCGAAGCGGGAGATATAGTTGCCGTTGCCCGTGCCGCTGAGAGTGCCGGTGCCGATGTTCTCTCGCTGATCAACACGCTCAAAGGTATGGTAATTGATATTCACAGCCGGCGGCCTTTCCTGGGCAATGTTACCGGCGGCTTATCGGGACCGGCAATTCGTCCCGTCGCGGTCCGCGCAGTCTGGGATGTGGCTCAGGCAGTTTCCGTTCCACTTATCGGCATGGGCGGAATAACCTCGGCTGAAGATGCCTTGCAATTTATCCTCGCCGGCGCCGCCGCAGTGGCTGTGGGCACTGCTATTTTTATCAACCCCTATATTGCCAGGGATATAAACCTTGGTCTGCAGCGCTATCTGGATGATGAAGGCCTGCAACATTATGGTGAACTCATCGGAGCAGCCGGAGGGGAAATCTGACAGGAGGTTGAGCCTTGCGTTTGGGAGTTCATATGCCTTTAAAAGGGGGTTTTGCCGCCAATTTGATGCGCGTTAAAGAATATGGCTGCGAGACCATCCAACTATTTGCCGGCAATCCTACGGGGTGGAAAATGGCCCCGGCAAATCTTCCGGAAATTGAGAAGCGGGTGGCGCTGGCCCGGGAGCAGTCGATCTGCCCCATGGTGATTCACTGCGCCTACCTGGTCAACCTGGCAACGGTATCATCCGAATTTCATGAAAAATCGATCCGTCTTCTTGATGAAACGATGGAGCGTGCGTCTCTGTACAGATCGCCCTTTGTGGTCCTGCATACGGGTAACCATGGCGGCGCGGGAGTGGAGCAGGGGCTGGAACAGGTCATCGAGTCTATATCCCGTTCCCTTCCAGGATGGCCGGATGGAGTAAAACTGTTGCTGGAGAACACCGCAGGCAGCGGCACCGCTCTCGGCTCCACTTTTGAAGAGCTGTCAAGGGTGTTGGGGGCTTTTCCAAAAGGTGCTCTTGGCATCTGTCTGGACACTGCGCATGGCTGGGCGGCCGGATATGATTTCGGCAGCTCCGGGGGGATCAAAGGGCTGCTCGAGCAATTCGACCGCCTTCTGGGCCTGGAAAACCTCTGCCTGCTGCATATAAATGACGCCAAGGTCGAGCGAGGTTCCCGTGTTGACCGTCATGAACATCTCGGATTGGGGCAGATCGGTCTGAAGGGTTTTCGGGAGCTGTTGCGGCAGCCCTGGCCGGAGGAATTGCCGGCGATCCTGGAGACACCGGAGATGGGCAGCGACTGGGACCGAAAGAACCTGGGAGCCCTACGTTCACTCCTGAATTGAGTTTTACCGGGCCTGTCCTCTTTTTGAATGCGGCAAAAGTAATATGCCTGACCGCCGGGCTGTTGTCAACAACAGGGGGTGGCGCAGATCAAAAAAAAGACTGTGTTCTGCTGCGGAGAATGCGGTTACGAAGCCTACAAATGGCTGGGGCGCTGCCCTGCCTGCAGCAACTGGAATACGTTTCAAGAAGTAGCTGTTGATACCGGAAGCAGGGGGTTAACTGCAGCGGCGTTGACGGCTGAGGCCATACCCTTGCAGAAGATCCCGGCATCCGCGGAGGATCGTCTTGTTGCCGGCATGGGAGAATTAGACCGGGTTCTGGGCGGTGGAGCGGTTTCGGGATCGGTAGTCCTCCTGGGAGGTGATCCCGGCATCGGCAAATCGACACTGTTGCTGCAGATGGCTGACCGGTTGTCCCTATCTAAAAAAGTGCTTTATGCCACCGGTGAAGAATCTCTGCATCAGATCAAGATGCGTGCGCAGCGCTTAAAGATGAAAGGTAACCCCTCTGTTCTGGCTACAACCCGGTTTTTCGAACTGCAGGAAACCGTTCTTTCAATGAAACCCGATGTCCTGGTGGCAGATTCGGTGCAGGCTTTTTACAAAGAAGATCAGGATGGCGTTCCGGGAAGCGTCAATCAACTGCGCGAAGTTACAGCCGGATTGGTTCGCCTGGCCAAGGAGAACGATATGGTTGTATTTCTCATCGGTCATGTTACGAAGGAGGGAATTATTGCCGGGCCTCGCATGCTCGAGCACATGGTTGACTGTGTTCTCTACCTCGAGGGCGATCGCTATCATAGCTTCAGGATTTTAAGAAGCGTGAAGAATCGGTTTGGTTCAACAAATGAGATAGGGGTTTTTCTAATGGAGGAAAGGGGTCTGGCCGGTGTGGCTAACCCCTCACAATTTTTCCTGGCCCAGCGCAGCGGCAGCAGGGGCGGGGCTGTAGTTACGGCGAGTATTGAGGGTAGCAGACCGCTTCTGGTGGAGATCCAGTCTTTGGTGACCTCTTCGAATTATTCTTCCCCCCGGCGTACTTCTGCAGGAATAGATCTGAATCGGGTGGCCCTGATCATGGCTGTGCTGGAAAAACATGCGAAAGTATCCTTTGTGGGGCTGGATACCTTTGTCAATGTTGCAGGAGGGGTTCGTCTTATGGAGACGGCGGTTGATCTGGCCCTGGCGATAAGCCTTGTCTCCAGCTTAAAAGACAAAAGTTTGTCTGAAGATAAACTGATTGTCGGAGAAGTGGGTTTAACAGGCGAGATCCGTCCTGTCAGCCGGATTCGGCAGCGTTTGAACGAAGGTGTCAAACTTGGTTTTAAACGCTTCGTGCTGCCGCGGCTGAACCTGGAAGAACTAAACCAGAGTCAAAATTTACCGCCGGGACTTCAACTGGCGGGCGTGGGAACTATTAGAGAAGCTATTACCGCCGCACTTTCAGGATAGTAAAAAGTGTCCCAGTGTACAGATGCGATCATATTCCAGGCCTATAAGCTCTTCTATGTTGTAGTCCAGAAGGCTGCACAGAGCCGTCAGATAGAAAAGGTGGTTTCCGAACTCTTCAGCAAGTACCTCCTTGCAGTGATCACAGAGGTCCCCTTTTATATGCGAATCCATGTATTTGGTACAATCTTTCAATGATTCTTTATCAGGGAACTGCTGCTTAATGGCATTGATTGAAATGCAGCCGCAGTCTGTGGCTGTTTTGATGATAGCCCGGTTAATCCGAGAGGTTGATTCATGAAATTTGGAAAGGCAGTCCAGGATGCTGCGATGACGAATCAGGACTTCCTCCACAGTAACCTGAAATTCACCAACGACTTCTCCGCTCTTCATGCCAGGTTCACCCCTTTTTATAAACTAAAGCGGGCCCTGCTCTAATTATACTTTTTCTCTTTTATCCCTGTCAACTAAAACGATGGTTAGCCGAAATGTTTCGCATGATAA
>CAZQEV010000033.1:0-5268 GCA_964592135.1 uncultured Syntrophomonadaceae bacterium | reverse complement strand
GATTATCCCAGAATATCTCTTTATGATAGATTTAAACAGATCGTAGAATTGTATCCAGATAATAAGGCGGTTTCCTTTTTTGGCCGCGAGTTTAATTACCGTGAATTGCTGGCAATGGTGGATGCCTTCGCCGCAACTCTTCAGGGAATGGGAGTTAAAAAAGGTGATCGCGTAGCCATACACCTGCCCAACTGCACTCAGTTCCCCATAGCCTGCTACGGTGCCATGGCTATCGGTGCCATCGTGGTTCCATGCAATGCGATGTATGTTGCTCGCGAACTGTCATTCCAGCTCAAGGATTCCGGAGCAAGGACTATCATAACCCTGACCCGCTTTATAATATGGTCAAGGAAATTCAGACGCAAACCGAAATAAAAAACATCATTGTAGCCAACATAAAGGATTATTTCCCCCCCGGGCTGCGTTTACTTTACAGCCTGGCCAAAGAGAAAAAGGAGGGCGATCGGGTCAAGATCGCGCCGGAAGATTATAGTTTCCCAGAGTTAGTTAAGAACAACATGGGCAAGAAGGCCAGTCCCGTCAAAGTGACAGGTGATGACAGGGCGCTATTTATGTACACTGGCGGCTCCACGGGTGTTGCCAAAGGGGCGGTGCTTAAGCATATTAGCGCCATTGCCAATGTCCTGCAAATCACAAAGTGGTGCCCTGATTATAAGGATGGAGGCGAAATTTTGCTGGCGGCGCTGCCTTTTTTCCATAGTTACGGTATGAGCCTGGCCATGAATTTATCGCTGTTAACCGGAGGCAAGGTGGTGATGCTGCCCCGCTTTGTTGTTGAGGATGTCCCCAAAGCCATTGACAAAGAGAAACCGACCCACATACACGGTGTACCCACCATGTATGTGGCGCTCAACAATGCTCCAAACCTGCATAAATACAATATCAGCTCCATCAGAATATGTATGAGCGGCGCCGCACCGCTGCCTATTGAGGTGCGGCGGCAGTTTGAAAAAAATACCGGGGGTAAGCTTGTGGAAGGCTACGGACTCTCGGAGTCCTCTCCATTAACTCACTGCAATCCTATCTACGGGAAAAGTATAGCCGGGAGTATTGGATTGCCGGTATCCGATACCGATGCTAAAATCATGGATATTGAAACCGGGGAAAAAGAGATGCCTATCGGTGAAATCGGTGAGCTCTGTGTCCGGGGCCCACAGGTGATGGAGGGTTACCATAACATGCCCGAAGAAACAACCAACAGCTTGCGCGACGGTTGGCTCTATACCGGGGATATCGCCAGGATGGACGAAGAGGGTTATGCATATATCGTTGATCGGAAAAAAGATATGATTATTGCCGGCGGCTACAATATCTATCCACGCGATATTGAGGAGGTTCTTTTTACTCACCCGAAAATTGTAGAGGCTGCTGTGGCCGGGTACAATGATCCCTACCGCGGCGAAACCCTGAAGGCCTACATCGTTCTCAAAGAAGGGGATGGGCTAACCGAAAAAGAGGTCATCGAATTTTGCAAGGCCAACCTGGCTGCATATAAGGTGCCCAGGGTAGTTGAATTCCGCACAGAGCTGCCAAAAAGTATGGTGGGCAAAGTACTGCGCCGCATTCTGCGGGAAGAGGAGGAGAAAAAAGCGGCCAGTCAAACGGGAAACTAAAGGATTGGCTGTGAGAGACACCGAAGGGCTGCCTTGCGAGGCAGCCCTTTCTAAGGTGACAGCTCTATTAAAGAGGACAGATTTTAAACCGGCAGGCCGCGGCTCTGAGCCATAAGGCCAATATTTGCATTTGCTGCTCTTTTCCTGTAATATGTAAATATTAGAAAGCAGGGAGGGTTTTTGTGAAAACGAGAATAACTGAGCTGTTTGGCATTGAATATCCTGTTATATGTGGGGGGATATTATGGCTGGCAACCCCCGAATTTTGCGCAGCTATTTCCAACGCCGGAGGTCTGGGCAATATTACCGCCTGTAATTATAACAGCGGTGAAGAATTGAGATCGGCCATACAGAGAGCCCGGGAGCTTACTGACAAACCCTTTGGTGTTAACATATCTCTCCTTCCTTCGATGCGTCTTACAGAAGATATTTTTGATGATTTTTTTAGAGTATGTGCCGAGGAAAAGGTTAAGGTTATAGAAGTATCCGGGAGACCGGCTGTAAAATATCTGGATATGTGTCAAAAGGCTGGAATCAAAATGATGCACAAAGTGGGCGCTGTAAGGCATGCTTTAAACATCGAACGTTATGGTTATGATGCCGTTATTGCCCTCGGTTTTGAAGCCGGCGGGCATCCTCTAAGCGACGATGTTGCCTCCATGGTTTTATGGCCCCGTATCGTTGAAAGTGTTAAAATACCGGTTATATCTGCCGGAGGGATCGTTGACGGACGCGGATTGGCTGCAGCTTTGTGCCTGGGGGCGGAAGCTGTATTGATGGGTACCAGATTTATTGCCACCAGAGAATGCCGGGTTCATTCGCGCATCTGGGAGGAGCTTGCCAAACGGGAAGAGCATGAAACTGCCCTGGTCTGTAAAAGCATAAATCTTCAGGGGCGGGCTTTAAAAAATGATCTCACACTTCAGATCCTGGAACAGGAAGAGAAAGGAATTGAGCTTTCTGATCTTGCTTCTCTAATGTCAGGACAGCGCTCCTTAGAAGCCTGGCAAACGGGAGATGTGGATCATGCTCCTTTAATGGTGGGACAGTCCGTGGGGCTTATTAAAGAAATATTCACCTGTGCGGAATTGATCCAGACAATGGTCAAGGATGCCCGTACTATCCTTGAGAAGGGCCTGGCAAGATTTGGGGATTAACATGGTTTAGCAGACAATTAAAATAAATCCCGGATTCGTTGTCCCTCACCGGGTTGGTGCAGGGACCAGTTACTTATCGTGGTGTGCGGCACCACGATAAGTAACTTAAGAGAGCAGTCGGCATGCTGTTTTTAAATATACCGGGCAGCTTATTCGCCGAGGTAAGCCTTGCGGACCTGGTCATTTTGCAGTAGTGCTGGGGCCGAATCGCTGAGGATAATCCGCCCTGTTTCCATGACATAGCCGCGGTGAGCGGTGCGCAGGGCGATCTGGGCATTTTGCTCCACCAGCAAGATGGTGGTTCCCTGTCGGTTGATTTCTGCAATAATCTCGAATATGCCCAAAACCACAAGCGGGGCCAGGCCCATGGAGGGTTCATCAAGCAGCAGCAATCGTGGACGGGACATGAGGGCCCGGCCCATGGCGAGCATCTGCTGCTCTCCCCCGCTCAAAGTGCCGGCGCTCTGCTTTTCCCGTAAGGACAGCTGCGGAAAAGTCTCCATAACCTGGGCATAATCTTTTCTGATCGCGGCTTTGTCTTTACGAGTGTACGCGCCCATCTCGAGGTTTTCACGCACGGTAAGTCGAGGGAAAACATTTCTCCCTTCGGGTACATGCGAGATTCCCATCTCGACGATCTTATGCGGCGGGGTGCGGGAGATATCCTGACCGCTGAAATGGATACTGCCCTCCCCGGGTCTCATCAAACCTGAGATAGTTTTTAGAGTAGTTGTTTTGCCTACGCCGTTGGAGCCGATGAGGGTAACGATCTCTCCTTCGCCGACGTTAAGGTTGACCTGGTGTAAGACACGGATATTGCCGTACCCGGTGGACAGGTTTTCTATTCTCAGCAAACTGTTTATCTCCCTTCAAGATGGAAAAATCAGGCGCCTTCACCGAGATAAGCTTTGATCACCTCTTTATTGCTCTGGACCTCGTGGGGTGTCCCCTCGGCAATTTTTTTACCGTAATTCAAGACCGCTACCCGTCCGGATATTCCCATCACAACTTTCATATCATGTTCGATGAGCAGAATGGTTTTCCCCATCCTGTCCCGGATCTGCCTGATCAAATCTATCAGGGTGATGGTTTCCTGGGGGTTCATTCCTGCTGCCGGTTCGTCGAGCAACAGCAGGATGGGGTCAGCGGCCAGGGCCCGTGCTATCTCCAGGCGGCGTTGCTCACCGTAGGACAGGTTGCACGCTCTCTCGTCCATCTTGTCTGCCAGCCGGACAAAATCCAGCATCTCCAGAGCAATTTCACGGGCGCGAGCCTCTTCTTTTTTGCTGGCCGAAATCCTGAGGATCGCCCCGAAAAGTCCCGTTCCGGTTCGGCAGTGCTGCCCGATTAAAACATTGTCCAGGACACTCATCTGCCCGAAAAGACGAATATTTTGAAAGGTACGGGCAATGCCTCTTGGGGTGATCTGGTATGGTTTTAATCCGTTAATTAACTCGTTATTGAAATAAATCTTTCCGCCGGTGGGGTTGTAATGGCCGGTAAAAAGATTAAACAGTGTCGTTTTTCCGGCTCCATTGGGCCCGATGAGACCGACAATCTCTTTAGAGCCCATCTGAAAGTCTACATCTTCCAAAGCCATTAGCCCGCCGAAACTGTGGCAGATCCCTGTGGCAGTCAGGATAGGTCCAGAAGGCAAACCACTACCTCCTCCATTTATAATCTGTTATTACGGGCGCTGTTCAAGTTACCCTTAAGTTTGGAACGAATGTATTTCAGGTAATCTTTTGCTCTTTGGGACCCTCCGGTCTGCGCCTGTCCCAGAATACCCTGCGGCCTTACCCGCATCATCAGCACCAGGATGGCTCCGTAAATCAGCAGCCGCAAATCAGCTACTGAACGCAGGAATTCCGGCACAACTGTCAGGACGGCTGCGCCAATAAAGGCGCCCCACATGTTGCCGAGCCCCCCCAAAACGACCATGCATAAATGCTCGATGGATTTCATGAAATTAAAGGTGTTGGGATGGAGGAAGCGCAGATAGTGCGCCAGAAGCCCCCCCCCCAGGCCTGCAAAGAAAGCGCCCACACCGAAACAAAGGGTCTTGTAATAAGTGGAATTTACCCCCATGGAGTCGGCTGCAGTTTCGTCCTCGCGGATGGCAATGAAGGCCCGTCCGATCCGGGACCTGATGATCCGGTTTAAAATGAATACGGTAAACAGTACGGCCAGCACCGTCCAGAGCAGGGTTGTCTTCTTGGGAATAGCTCTTAACCCCACCGCTCCGCCGGTGATCTCGAGGTTGAGGCAGACGATGCGGACGATTTCACCAAAACCGAGCGTTGCGATGGCCAGGTAATCGCCCTTAAGCTTGAGCGTGGGGAGGCCGATGATCACTCCGAAAACAGCGGCGAAAAGACCGCCGCATAACAGCGAAAGGATAAAGGGAAAACCAAAATGCAGGGTGACCAGGGCGGAAGCGTAAGCCCCCAGGCTCATGAAAGCGGCATGGCCGATAG
>CAZQEV010000032.1:0-14160 GCA_964592135.1 uncultured Syntrophomonadaceae bacterium | reverse complement strand
ATTCCAAGACCTGAGCCCATTTTGACATAAGTTGCATGTTTGCGTTAAAATAAATTAACATCTAGCCTATACCGGTATACACCGGTATTTATTTTGATCGGAGGAGATTGTCTTGAAGCGCCGTACAATCTGGATCATCGCAGCCGCCGTTGCTGTGATCATCCTTTCCCTGGCCGGGGTAAACTTCTTCCTGGATTTGCTCTGGTTTAAAGATCTTCAGTTTGAAGGGGTTTTCTGGACACAGTACCTGGCGGGCTGGGGTTTACGACTGGCGGCATGGCTGTTTCTGTTCGCCTTCATTTTTGTAAATTTTCTTTTTACCCGCCGCTATATCTTGAGCTTCCCCAACCTGGCCCTGCGAGAACAGCTCTTGGCCCGCGGCTACCTCCGTTTCTTTACCCCACGGCGCCTGAACATCTTCTTCCTCGTTGTGGCCGCATTCTTCTCCTTTGTTTTATCCGGCTATACCTCAGGCCACTGGATGAACCTGATGCGTTTCATTCACGCCGCGCCCTTTAACAGCGCCGACCCTATCTTTGGCCTGGATATCTCTTTTTATCTGTTCAAACTCCCCTTCCACCGTTTTATCTACGATTTTCTGATGATGGCTGCCATCATCAGTTTTATCCTGGTGGGAATTATCTATATCGTTCTCAATATTCCCGCCGCCGGGCGCCGCTGGACGCTCCCCCCGGGAGGTGGTCTGGGTCATCTCAGCGTGCTGCTTGCCGCTGTGTTCGCACTGAAAGCGTGGGATTATCGCCTTAAGCAGTTTGAACTGCTCCTCTCTGAACAGGGCGCCGTTTTCGGAGCCGGCTATACCGACATTCACGCTAATTATCCCGTTTTGATGTTACTGATGATTCTGGCCCTTCTCATCGCCCTTCTCTGCCTGGCCAATATCTTTTTACGCCGTGACAGGCTCCCGCTCTACGGCATCCTGACCCTGCTCGGTATTTCTCTACTGGGCGGCTGGGCTTACCCGGCGGCTATCCAGAACTTCGTGGTGGAGCCCGGCGAATTCAATTACGAGAAAGAATACCTGGCTCACAATATAGCCTTCACCCGGCAGGCCTATGGGCTGGACAGGTTCTCCACCAGGCAATACGCAGCCGGGGAGAAGCTGACCTGGGAGGATCTCCAGGGAAATCCGGGCACAATCAATAATGTTCGCCTTTGGGACTACCGCCCGCTCAAGACCACATTCAACGAGCAGCAGGCAATCCGCCCCTATTACCGTTTTCACGATGTCGATATAGACCGCTACACCGTGGAGGGAGACTACCGCCAGGTCATGCTCTCCGCACGGGAGTTGGATAAGCAAGCCCTGGCCGAGCAAGCCAGGACCTGGGTCAACCTGCACCTGCAGTACACGCACGGTTACGGCGCCACGGCCGGCCCTGTGAACGAAGTCTCCGCTGAGGGGCTGCCCCGCTATTTTCTCGGAGATATTCCGCCTGCCGGCGCCATCCCCCTGCAGAACCCTTCCATCTATTTCGGCGAGCTGACAAACGATTATGTCATTGTCAATACAAACACCAGGGAGTTCCACTATTCCACCGCCGGAGATGAAAATACCTTCACCCTTTATGAAGGCGAAGGAGGCGTCCCCCTGCAATCGCTGTGGCGAAGGCTCCTCCTGGCATTGAAATTTGCCGAATACAGAATTCTCGTTTCCGGAGAACTGAACAGGGACAGCCGCATCCTCTTCGACCGGGATATCAACACCCGTGTCCAAAAAATAGCTCCCTTTCTTCAGTATGACGGCAATCCCTACATCGTCATCCACGACGGGCGCCTTTTCTGGATAATGGATGCTTTTACCGTCACTGACCGCTATCCTTACGCTGCACCGCACGGTTCGATAAACTATATCCGCAACTCCATCAAGGTCGTTGTCGACGCCTACCACGGCAGCGTCAAATTCTACCTTATCGACGACGACGACCCGCTGGCCCAGAATTACAGCCGCATCTTCCCCGGACTCTTCACTCCGGCTGAAGAGATGCCCCAGGGGCTGCTCAACCATCTGCGCTACCCCGTAGATCTTTTTGAAATTCAGTCCGACATGGTTACACTCTACCATGTCACCGACCCGAACACATTCTATGCCCGCGAGGACCTCTGGAATATGCCCATGGAACAATACTACGGCGAGGATCAGCAGATGGAGCCCTACTACACCATCCTGCAACTGCCCGGTTACGAGGAACCCGAGTTTGTTTTGATCCTGCCTTTCACCCCCAGCAACCGGAACAACATGATCGCCTGGATGGTGGCCCGCTGCGATCAGCCCAACTACGGCCAGGTCGAACTGTTCCTCTTTCCCAAGGAGAGAGTGGTCATGGGCCCTAAACAGGTGGAAAACAGGATCGATCAGAGCACCGAAATCTCTACCGAATTCACCCTCTGGAGCCAGGCGGGCTCCCATGTCATTCGCGGCAACCTGCTCGTGCTGCCCATAAGCGACTCCCTGCTCTATGTGGAGCCCATTTTTCTTGAAGCGGAAAGAGGGGGGCTTCCCGAGCTGGCCCGCGTGATCGTGGTCTTTCAGGAAACAGTGGTCATGGAAGAGACACTGGAGCGGGCCCTGACACGCATCTTCGGCGAGCGAGGCGAGCTTCCTCCAGAAACTGTACCGGAGAAGCCGGCGGAACCGGATCAGCAGGATAAAGCTGATCAACAGGATGAACCGGAAAGGATCACCGACCCGGAGACCGCTTCCCTGATCAAAGAGGCCCGGCGGCTTTTTGACCAGGCGCTGGAGTGTCAGCGTCAGGGCGACTGGGCCGGCTACGGCGAAGCCATCGCGGAGCTGGAACGGGTGCTGAACGATCTGGCCGATCTGGCCGACCTGACCCCATTTCCGTAAAGAACAGCAGGGAGTGAGTTGAGTTGAAAGTGCGCAGGATCGGCATTTTGACAGGCGGCGGCGATTGCCCCGGTTTGAATGCGGTGATCAGAGCCGTGACCAAGGGGGCGCTGTACCACTGCGGCCTCGAAGTGGTAGGCTTTAACAACGGCTTTAAAGGACTGGTGGAAAACGACGCCTGGCTCATCGGCGATAAGGCAGTCTCCGGAATCCTGCACCGGGGCGGCACTATCCTCGGCACCACCAACAGGGACAACCCCTTTGCCTTCCGGCTGCCCGCCGCTGGCGGCGGTTTTTGCGAGGTGGACTGTTCCCGCCAGGCCCTGGAGAGCCTGGAAAAATGGGCGGTGGACTACCTTGTCGTCGTCGGCGGTGACGGCAGCCTCGCTCTGGGACACCGTTTCAGCAAGATGGGAGTAGCGGTGATCGGCATCCCGAAAACTATCGACAATGACCTGCCGGCTACAGATGTCACCTTCGGTTTCGATACCGCAGTGGCCACCGCCACCGACGCCATCGACAAGATCCACACTACGGCGGAGTCCCACCACCGCGCCATGGTCGTGGAAGTGATGGGACGGAACGCGGGCTGGATTGCCCTGCAGGCCGGCATGGCCGGGGGCGGTGACATTATTCTCATCCCGGAGATACCTTTTGATTATGAAATTATTTTCGCCAAAATACTGGAACGCCGCTCCCGCGGCAAGAAGTTCAGCATCATCGTTGTGGCTGAGGGGGCCTACCCGGCAGGCGGTGAACCGCTCTACCAGCAAACCGCCGGCGGCGCCACAAGGCTGGGCGGTATTGGACAGGCTGTTGCCGATGCTCTAGAAACCCGTCTGGAGATGGAAAGCCGCGCCACCGTTCTGGGCCACCTGCAGCGCGGCGGTACCCCGACCGCCTACGACCGCGCCCTGGCCACCCGCTTCGGGGTGCGGGCGGTGGAACTGATCCAATCAGGGCGCCGCAATGAGATGGTCTGCCTGCAAGGCGGGATTATCGGCTCCGTCCCCCTGGCCGAAGCCGTCTCCGGCATCAGGCGAGTCGATCCCTCCTGCGATCAGGTTCGTGCCGCTGCCGCAGTGGGTACCTCTTTCGGCTCCTCCCTTGATAAAGATTAAGACGACCATTATTCCGGGCATTGCCCGGGGGGGCAGGATCACAGGCCGGCCAGGAGACAAATAGTGATAATTCAAGACCTGACCCCAGGGCCGGCCTGGAGCAAAGCGGCAACCTCCACAAGGATTAAAAGGAAACCCCAAATTCTACGTTCCATAATTCTCCTCTCCTTTTTCTCCGGGATGACAGCGCTTCAGCAGCTTTTCACCGCTGTAACGACAGCTTACCGGAAAAAATGAGGTGCACACAGGTCCCTAGGTAGGATTTATCTATCGTCCTTGGGGACGAGTCAGCCTATCTATATATTTCATTTAGCGGCAGCTCCAGGTCTTCAAAAGCTGATGAACCGATCACTTCGACGGCGGTAAACGTGCGCATATCTTCAATGTCCCGTTCCTTTGAAAAACTGTAGCGGATAATGGCCTTCCGGGCCGGATCGGCAATCCAGTACTCCCGAACGCCGCTTTTCATATACAGCTGCAGTTTTGTGGCCATATCCTTTCCCCTCGTCGACGGTGAGAGCACCTCGACGATAAGCGTCGGAACACCCCGGTATTTGTTGTCCCCGCCCACATTCTCCAGATCGCAGATAACCATAATATCAGGCTGGACCACATTGGGATCCTCTTCGAATTTGGCGGCAAAGCCGAAGAGGCGCACATCCAGGGGCGCCGTCAGCGACCGGCAGGGTTTATCCTTGAAGTAATTATAGAAACGGACCGCGATCTCATTGACCACGACCTGGTGGTCAAAACCGGGTGAAGCCGGCAGATAGACCTCGCCGTCAATGAGTTCATATCGCTGGTCAGAGGACTCGACGAGCTCCATATACTCCTCGTAGCTGATCTTCCGGGCCGGCCGGAAACCTTTTGATTCCTCGTGCAGGATGAAAAAATCAGGTTCGTGGTAGCGGGTCAGCTTGGCCACGCTCCTGCCGTTTTTGACCACAATGATATCTTCCTTCTCCACCAGGGCAAGATACTTGCCGAAAGCATTAAATATTAAAGACTATTGCTGCTGTTTTGTTGGAGGAGGGCACAAATTGGACAGACCGCCGCCCGCGATTATGCCTGAGGACAGCCCCCCGGAGGCCGGGTTTTCCTGCAAACGATGTGAACTGGCCCGACACGGGGGTAGGGTGATCTGGGGGGAGGGCAACCCGGAGGCCCCGATTTTCGTTATCCTCGACAATCCCGGCGCCAGGGAGGACAGGGAGGGCGCCCCTTTTTTATGCGGCACCCGGGCAACTCTGCAGAAAGCGGCATCCGAAGCGGGGTTAGAGCCCAATGACCTTTATATAAGCTATATCCTGAAGTGCAGGCCCAGAAGGGCTTACAACAAGGTAAGGGCCAGGACTATCTGCCTCGTCTATTTATGGAGACAGCTGGAGGCTGTAAACCCGGACCTGGTCATGTGCCTGGGAAATGTGGTCTGCCAAACATTTTTCGATGATCCCGGAGCGGAGGTGAAGCAGCTCCGTGGCAGGATACACGCGGTCAGGGGCTACAATGTGGTCGCCTCCTATCACCCCCTGGCCGTGAGAAGAAGGCCCGTGCTCTATAAATACTTTCTGCAGGATTGGGTACTGGCAGCAGGCCGGCTGAACAAACCGGGCTAGCTCTCACTCATGCATGTAATATTCCCTGTTTTTCATGCTGCTTGCTGCATACAGATGTGGGACAGGAAGGAACGTCCCCGGTGTCCCAACAGGTTTACCCCTGTCCCATTCCACCGGCTCATAGCCGCCGGCGTAGCCGGCTGCGCGCTCCGGCAAAGTAAGATGCCTTTTAACAGGTATGATCAGCAAATAACTGTTTTCAACCCTGATCTCCACGCGGTCATTTTCTCGCAAGCCGGCTTTTTCAAGTACAGCTTTTGGGATCCGCACCGCCTGGCTGTTCCCCCATTTTCGAATCGTCGTATACATCAGTTCACCTCCAAAACCAAGTACATACGACGTATCTACTCAAGTCAAGATCTGGCTTTCCCCCATACTCTCTCCACGATCCGGTTCATCTGCGGCCATTTTTGTTCCATGTCGGACAAAAGTTTGAACTGCGCCCGACACCGGCCCAGGTTGTGTTCCGGACGCTCTGTTCGAAAATAGATATCGCCGGAGAGGTAATCCGTCAGGAAGCGGATACCGCACTCCAGGGTCATCAGCTTGGCGCCGCCAGGCAGCAGCTCAACTTCCTGTTTTGTAATGTTGTTTCCACAGGCCTCTAGAAAACCGTTGGTAAAAGCCTCGTACAGCTCCAGGTCCAGTTGAACCCTGGAGAGATCTCTTTCGTCCTCCGCGCCGCTGCAGGCCCCGCAGCGGATGGCGTCACCGAAGTCGTTCATCACCAATCCGGGCATAACCGTGTCCAGATCGATTACACAGAGGGCAGTGTGGGTTTTAGAATCGAAAAGCACATTGTTCAGCTTTGTGTCATTGTGGGTCACCCGCAAGGGCAAATCGCCGGCTTTGAGCAGGTCCATAAAGAGTGAGGCGCAGGGCTCCTGTGACAGAGCAAAATCAATCTCTTTCTTAGCCGTACCAGCCCTTCCGCATACATCAAGCGAGAGCGCCTCCTTGAAAGCACGATAGCGGGACACTGTATCGTGAAAAGCGGGAATGGTTTCCGTCAAGGTATGGGCCGGATAAGAAGATAACATATCTATAAAGCGGCCAAAAGCCAAACCGCTCTCGTAAAAAACTGCGGTATGCCCGGCTCGTTCAAAGCAGATGCTGCCGGGGATAAAATCATAAGCCCGCCAAAAACCGCTCTTTGCATCATCCACATAGATATTTCCGTCAATGGTCGGCACCAGAGATAAGGTCTCTCTTTCTGAACTCACACGCTTCCTGAGATAGCGGGTCACCATATCTACATTTTTCATCAGGGAAACAGGATCCTTGAAAGCGGTTGTGTTCACCTGCTGCAAAATATACTTCGCTCCGCTGTCGCAGATTACACGGTATGTTTTATTGATATGGCCGTTGCCGTATCGCTCACATTTGACGGCTTTCCCCTTGAAACGAAATCTACCGGTGATCTTCTGCACGGATCTACCTCCACACCCGTCGAGTTATATTTTTATTCTCTCCTCCCCGGACGGCAGCAGCGATCAAGACTTTCCATCTACATGCTATCCTGAGAGAAGCTGAAGTCTAGATGTTCGTTAAGGATTACCCTCTACGCAGGATCACAGTATATATAATGAACAGGGTGACGATATCACAGGCCGGCCATATAATGTTAACAGAGACGGTGCCGAATGATAAAAAGAACACGAATTCAGAAGCTGTCCTGAAGGGGCAGCCCTTTCTTTGGTGACTGGTTTTCAGCGCGGGTGGCAGAGTTCTCTAACTTAACAGCCCCTCTTCCATTAAAAGAAATCACGTTCGATCAGGGCGTAGTCCTTCTTGTCCTGCTCGCTGTAGGCCTCGCCACGGTTGCGCTTATCTATCAGGGACCTGACTTTCTCGCTTACGGCGTTTGTCAGCTTGAGCTTCCTCATATAGATGAACGCCAGCGACATGAATATGACCACGGCAAGCATGATCAGCAACTTGAGCCCCAACACGGCACTTTCAGGCTGCGCGAAGTCCCCATAGTTGATCATGCCCGTGATTTCATCAGCCCTGGGCTCATTGAAGCCGACCAGGCGAAGAACAACGCCGGATATGAATATGGCCAGAGCCGAGCAAGATTTTTTGATAAAGATCATGACGCCGCTGAAGCTGCCTGTAGGCCTGTTGGCGAGTTTAAGCTCGGCAATATCGATGATATCGGGAAAGATGATCCAGGGCAAAAGCTGCGAGCCGCCCATACCCAGACCGATGAGGACGCAGAAAGCTACAACCAGGCCCATACTTGTCAGCGGCACCATGGTCAGCAAAACGATACCCAGAATATAAAGAGGTATGCCCACACGGAATAAAAACGGCTTGGCCACATCCCTGGCTATGAGAATGTAGTAAAGAGGGAGCGTTAAAAAGATGAGCGCAACGATAACACCCAGGATGACAGAGCCGCCAACATCCACGTCAACAGCATAATTGGCAAAATAGACCACATTTGTGGTCAATAAATCCATGCAGACGTAGGCAAAGAGGTATCCTACAAGCAGATAGACAAAAGCCTTAAGTCTGAAAGGCTCGATAAAGGTCTGCAAGGCGAAGGTGGACTTTGTTTCCGGGAGCACCACCCTTTCCTTTGTAAACAGACCCGTCAGTATACATGGAATTGTGTAAGCGGCGCCGAAACCGAACACCACAATGAAATAGAGTGTGTTTATGCTGATGCTTTCCGTGAGCAACTTGTCGAGCAGATAGGTGCCCCCTACAGTAGCAATAGCGGAGGAAAACATGGAGAATATAAGGCGCAGTGTATTCACCTGCGTGGTTTCTTTAGGCGTGGTGGCAAGCTCCGCTGAAAAACTGGTGTAGCTGATCCCGATTACCGTTGAAAGAGTATTATAAAACAGATAAGCAAACAGATACACAATGATCTTCAGCGTCTTGGAGCCGACACCCGGCATGGGCAAAAACAGAAATGCGAAACTGGCAATGATCAGCATGCTGCCAAACAATATGTACGGCCGGCGGCGGCCCCATTTTGTACGGGTGTTGTCGCTGAGGACCCCCATAAAAGGATCGGTGACAGCATCCCAGATTCTACCCACCGCAACAATAGCACCCGCCCATACGGTGCCCACGCCCATGGCGACAATATATACAAAAAATAGTGCATTAATCAGGGAAGGAGCGCCGCCGCCGTACAAATCACCGGCAGCAAATATCAGCTTTTCCCTCATGGAAACCTGCTGGTGCCTGTTGCCTGGAGCACTGTCCAATGTGCCCGGTTTTTTTTCCTGAAGCATTTTCAACCCCCCGAAATGCATAATGTCTTTTCGTAAATTCCACCTTGCGCCGGACATACTGTTGCAACGCTGATCCAGCTTCCAGGGTCTATCCCGCCTCCATTCGGCGAAGCCGGCGAAGAGGTAAACTCCAAATACACCCATAATCATAATTATCTTTCCGGGACCTATTATCCTGCAGACAGGTGGACAATTACAGAACACCCCGGAACAGGGCTCCGGTATGAGCACCAGACCGGATAAAGGGCCGCTGGCTTGGGAATTTGACGCTTTTCTTGTAAGCGGCCTGCTGCTGTACCGCCATCTGCCCCTATATACCGGGCGCCTGGAAGCATATCCAGGCGCCCGGTAACACGAATTGCAGGTTGAGTGCAGCGCTTCCCTCAGAGCGGGGCCAATCTTTGATGCCGCTTATGCCCTTCTATTCATCAAAATCATATTTTTCATCCATTTGCTTCTGTCTTTTCTTATTGATCAGATAAAGAAGTTCAAAGCCGATAAAAGCCGGTAATGCGCCGCAGGTAAAAGTGATGAGTGCGACAATTGCAATTTGGTTGGTTCCGCCCATTTTCTCCAACCCGTAATTCATTGTATTGAGCACCGTGGCAATTGCTGCTACGGTAAAACCGGTGACAAGACTGTTGAGCACAACCATTCTCTGTCCTCTGACGCCTTCGCCAAAAATGCTGTTGCCGGCAAGAATATTTCCCACCAGGACATAGACAGATCCGATCAAGAAAAGGATCAGCTCTGCTGCGTACTGTGAAAAGGGCGCTTTAAAAACAAACTGCTGAACAAGTACTGATATCAGCAGGCCAAAGAAGATGATCCCATAAGCATCGCTTCCTACCTTTCTCCTCTGCGATATTATTCGCTCATCATCAATGTAATTTTTCTTCATGATCATTCCTCCCAGAATAGATCGTTCAATGTTTTACCCAGCGCCTTGCAAATTGCAATACAAAGATTAAGGGTGGGATTGTAATCCCCGGCCTCTATCAAACCGATGGTCTGCCTTGTTACGCCAACTGCCTTCGCCAGATCCTTCTGCTTCATATCGCGCTCCATGCGTGCTATCTTTAGACGCTTATTTTTCATAGCACACCTCCTTGCCACCAAATGTAACATATGACTTGCTAAATGTCAACTATATATTGCATAAAACATTAAAATATTAGCAGACTGCTTATGCAGCCTGCTGAGTTGGTGGATTATTTGCCTTTATATTCAGGATTTCTTTTTCCTGCAAATGAGGCCAGGGCCTCGGCCAAATCTTCCGAGGGCAGGATCATGGCACTGCGCGCGGCAACATACTCAAGACCGTCGGCAATGCTTTTACCCCGGCAGTAATTCAGGACCTCTTTAGCCCCCTGGACCGCCAGAGGCGCCTGGGCGGCGATCTCCAGGGCAAGCTTTTCGGCGCCTTGAAGCAAAGATTCCTTGTCGGGGTAAAGTCTATTCACCAGGTTTATCTCCCTGGCCCGCTGTGCATCGATGAAACCTGCGGTAAAGGCCATCTCCCTGGCAATGCCCTGGCCCACAATAAGGGGCAGGCGCTGGAGAACACCTACATCGGCAATAAAAGCGAGGGCAGCCTCCCGCAGCGAGATCAGAGCATCTTCCGAAGCCAGGCGAATATCACAGGCGGTTCCCAGATCCAGAGCGGCGCCGATGCAGTAACCGTGGAAGGCACAGATCACCGGTTTTCTACACTTTTCTATGCAGCTCATGGATTCCTGCATGGGGAAAATAGCTTTGAAGAGCTGCATGGTGCCCCCGGTACTCCTGTCCCATTCCACCAGGGCGGGGATCAGCGGGGCCATTCCCACAAGATCGATGCCTGCAGAGAAATCCCTGCCTTCACCGGCGACAATAACCACCCTGATCTCTGCATCGGCATCGAGGTCGGCAAAAATTGGGATGATCTCCTTCCATGCCGCAGGCCCCATGGCATTTTTCTTCTCCGGCCTGTTCAGGAAAACCCAGGCCAGATGCCCCTTTTTCTCAACTCTGTAGAAACACTCCTCCAAATTCATAAAAACCCTCCCTTGCGGAAACAATCCTTCCAGTCGGGCGCTAGATTTGTGTAAGGGCGGCCTGCCGTTATTTACGCACCTGTTTCATCATGAAGTCCAGCACTTCTCCGTCGATATATCCGTCATCAGCAATGCGTTCATCAAAGTTCTCAGTAAGATAATACTTCTTCAAAGCTTCCTGGTGCTCCGCTGTCCAGCTGCGCCGGTATTCACCCTGATAATATCCCAGTTTATTCAGAGCCAGGATAATATCTCCGGCCCGCTCACCTTCTATCTTCAGGGTGTTTTCCGGTTTTGTTTTTGAAAAGTAAAGCTTATGCAGCCCGTAAAGTCTGATCAGCTCTTTGATGGGTTCGGGATGATCGTCCACCCTTAAGTCAATAAAGCGGTCATTAAAGCCGCCGTAGCCGCCCTCCGGTTTTACCACCAGCAGGGCTGCGGATTGCTTTCCCCGGCTGTCACCGCCGGCCTCCTGGCCCGCATCCAGGGCTTCCAGAAGGCGGGCGGCCAGCTCCCCCTCCGCTTTTTCAAAGACTTCCGCCATCCGCGTTACTGTTGCCTTGTTTACCAGGATATTTCCCTGGCAGGTATAATTTTTTCCTGTAACTCCACCTGCCCAGGAGAAACATTCGGCTCCGGTAAAAGTGGCTGCATTACCACGGGCATCGACAATACCCACCTGGCGATACTCTTTTTTGTCATCATCGGCCAGCATCATGTCCAGGGCTTCCTGCGGTGAGTACCCCTTTTCCAGCAGCTCAATCCCCCTGGGTCCAAAACCGGTATTGGCCCAGGACTGGGTGGCAACAGCTCCAACGCCGGCTTTGGCCCATGGGACCGCAGATCCAACCGCAATAAATTTTGACTGTACCGCTATGCCCAGTTCCTCTTCTTCCGGATCAACACCTACAATGGAAAAGGTGGCAATAACATCCTTCAAACTCCCGGTTTTCAATTTTTCACCTCCCGGCGATTACTGTTTTAATCTGGGATCAAGGGCATCCCGCAGCCCGTCTCCCAGTAAATTGAGAGATAAGACCACAATAAAAATGGCCATGCCCGGCAGCAGGGAGATATATGGGGCTACCCGTAAAAAATCCTTTCCGTCGCTGAGCATAACCCCCCATTCCGCCATGGGCGGCTGGGCGCCCAGCCCCAAAAAGCTCATTCCCGAGGCGGCAACGATCATCCAGCCTACATCGAGCGTGGCTGCAACGATGATGGGTGAAAGAGCATTGGGCAGTATGTGTTTGAATAATATACGCATATGCGAAGAGCCGAGCGCTCTTTGAGCTTCGATATACTCCTGCTCTCTTAATGATAATACAGTACCCCGGACAATCCGGGCATAATAGGGTATTCCGACAATGGAGATGGCGATCATGGCATTTAGCAGCCCCGGACCCAGGGCGGCAATAATCGCTATGGCCAGCAAGACATAGGGGAATGCCATTAAAATATCAATAAACCTCATGGCCAGAATATCAAAAACACCTTTATAGTAACCGGCCAGGAGCCCGATGAGTATACCGAAAAACATGGCAATGGCCACGGCGATAAACCCTACAGCTACGGATACCCTGCCGCCATGGAGAAGGCGGGTGAGCATATCCCGGCCCAGATGATCGGTGCCCAGGATGTGCCCCGGAGAACCGGGAGGCAGCAGGCGGTCAACCATGTTTACAGTATTGGGGTGATAGCCCGTTAAAAACGGCGCTGCCAGGGATATGATCATAACCGCGATAAGGATGCAGCCTCCGGCCACAGCCATTTTATCTCTTTTTAAACGCCGCCATGTTTCCAGTTTCGGGCTCACCGGTATTGCTTCCAGCTCTCCCGTTTCAATATCCAGCTGAGGGTTTTCTACATTGGCCTGCGTCTGCATTCTATTCAGCCCCCGGTCAGTTATAGGAAATCCGCGGATCGAGGAAGGCATAAACCAGATCCACGATGAGATTGATAAAAACATATGTGGTAGCCACAAGGAGAATGGTCCCCTGGACCAGGGGAAAATCGCGGGCCAGGATGCCGTTGACCATGAGTGTTCCTATTCCCGGCCAGGAGAAGACTATCTCCACCAGCACCGCTCCGGATAAAAGAAAGCCGATCTGCATGCCCACCACAGTGATTACAGGTATAAGAGCATTCCTTAAGGCATGGCTGTAAGTCACTACCCTTTCTGACAGCCCTTTAGCTCTCGCCGTTCTGATATAATCCTGGCGGATCACTTCCAGCATGCTGGATCTGGTCATCCTGGCAATCTCCGCCATCGTGGCGGTGGCAAGGCTGAAACCCGGCAGGATCAAAAATTTGAACACACTGCCTTCACCGGCCTGCCCGGGCGGGTACATTCCCGATACCGGCAGCCATCCCAATTTGAGACCAAAAACAACTTGTAAAATGAGGCCCAGCCAGAAAACGGGCAGGCAAAAGCCGATGAGAGCCATGAACATGAGCAGCCGGTCCCAAAGGGAGTACTGTTTCGTCGCCGAGACTATTCCCGCCAGCAGCCCAAAGCTGACGGCAATGAGGGCGGCAAAAGCAGTGAGAATGGCCGTGGCTTTGAATCGTGTCAGAACCAGGGGCAGCACTTCCCGCTTATGCTGGATTGAACGACCCCAATCACCTTTTAGAACATTGAGGATCCATTGTAAATACTGTTTGTGCAGAGGCAGATCCAGCCCCAGCTGGTGCCGTAAAGACTCCAGAGCCTGTTGCGTCGCCTTTGGCCCCAGGATGATCAGAGCAGGATCCCCCGGTGACAGATGTAAAATCAGAAATACCAGGATGGAGACGCCGATCAATACTGGAATCAATGCCAGCAGCCGTTTGAGGGAATATTTGAGCATATGAGATCATCCTTAAAAAACGCCGGGTGTATATACTTATACACCCGGCGTTTTAATTACTCTATCCATACTTGATCGAAGCGAAATACCCCGGTGGGATGCAGCTCAAATCCCTTGATCTTCTTTTTCATGGCCACGATCTGGGTTTCGTGGTCAACCACGATGACGGGAGAGTCTTCTGCAATCAGTTTTTGTGCTTCTTGATACAGCTCCACCCTGCGATCATGGTCCGAAATGGTTCTGGCTTCGCGCAATAGTTTATCCACTTCTTCGTTTTTGTAGAAAGCATCGTTGAACCCGTCTTCAGGCCACTGCTCCCCGCTCAGGAGGATATAGAGGAAGTTGTCGGGATCACCATTGTCCCCCAGCCAGGAGAGCTCATGCATCTGAAATTCATTGTGCTCAACGGTTTTAA
>CAZQEV010000031.1:0-14246 GCA_964592135.1 uncultured Syntrophomonadaceae bacterium | reverse complement strand
AATTTATGACGCATGGATAGATCTACACAATTGCATATATGTACATATATTAAAATTTATATATATAAATAACAGTAATAATATAGCCTGTGAGTTCTGTTAATAAGCTTAAAAAGAGTCTATGTAGCTGTCATCTTTTATTCACTTTCGCTGTGGAGAAGTATTTAAAAATGTTGATTAACAGATACCCGAGATCTTCAATCACAACTTGTCCACAGAATAATCAGAGGTTATTTACAAGCTCATTTTTCAGTAAATCGAACTTAATCTTCTCATCGCCTTTTTCTTCTCTTAACCTATTTATCTTCTTCAAGGCGTGTATAACAGTAGTGTGGTCGCGTCCCCCAAATTCTTCTCCGATCTTTGGAAGTGACAAATCGGTTAATTCACGAGCCAGATACATGGCTACCTGACGGGCAAAGGCGACATCGCGGGTTCTTCTCTTACCGCGGAGATCTTCAGGGGTTAAATAATAATAGGCGGCAACAAAATTTATTATTTTATCTAAAGAGATCTCTTTTTTTGCTGTAAAAAGGATGTTTTTTAAAGCATCGTCAGTAAGTTCCAGGTTGATTTTAGAATTGGACAGCGATGCATACGCTACAATTCTGATCAATGCACCTTCCAGTTCCCGAATGTTATCATCTATTTTTGAAGCTATGTAATGCAACACGTCGTCTGTAATATCAAGCCCTTCCAGCAGGGCTTTTTTCTTTAAAATTGCAATTCTGGTTTCCAGATCCGGCGATTGGATGTCGGTAATCAAGCCCCATTCAAAGCGGGAACGAAGGCGATCCTCAAGGGTGGGAATTTCCTTTGGCGGTCTGTCGCTGGAAACAACAATCTGGCGATTAAGGTTATGAAGGGTATTAAAAGTGTGAAAAAATTCTTCTTGAGTTTGTTCTTTGCGTGCGAGAAATTGAATGTCATCGATTAGAAGGACATCAATATTTCTGTAATGGTTTCTAAATTCAACAGTCTTGTTATCCCGGATGGCATTAATGAAATCATTGGTGAATTTTTCAGATGAACAATAGAGGATGTTCTCAAAATTATGATGTTCTGAAATATACTGGCCGATAGCGTGCAAGAGATGCGTTTTACCCAGACCAACACCGCCGTAAATAAAAAAAGGATTATAAGCTTTTGAAGGACTTTCCGCCACAGCCAGGGAAGCGGCATGGGAAAGACGATTGCAGGGGCCGACGACAAAAGAGTTAAAGGTATAGCGCGGATTAAAAAGAGATAAATCGTTACCATAACGATTAACATTTTTAGTAACAACAGGCGGCGGTACCTCAAAGGGATAACCGACATCAGCGTCAATATCAACGAAATCCGCCGAGACAACATAATCAACCTCACAGTTTCCTGAAGTGAAGATGTTTAATTTTTCAATGATAATATTTTCGTACCGGTCTCGGATCCACTCGCGGGTAAAGCCATTGGGCACTGCAATCACAAGGCGGTGGTCTTTCAAAGAAAGGGGACGCGCAAAAGTAAACCATGTCTCAAAGCTGGGTTTGCTGAGCTCCTTGCTGATATCAGAAAGGAGCATAGACCAAAGTTTGGAAAGGTCTCCAGACAAAAAATAACCTCCCTAGTGATCAGGAAAGTAACGCCGAGGTTATACACAATTAGGGTTAATTATCAACAGCGATCTGTGGATAAGTCGGCCCGGCTGCATGTCTATTACATGGACAGCGGCAAATAATATTTTAACAGATCTTATTTTCCACTGCAATGGTCAGGAAATGCCGCCAAAGTTATTTAACATCAGAAAATGCCGTTTATCTTGACATTATTAATTTTTTTAAGGTATACTTTTTTATATTCAGAACAGCAAAGTTGAAAGGAAAGAGTTATGAAAAGGACATATCAACCAAAATGCAGAAGAAGGAAAAGAAGGCACGGATTTCTTCATAGAATGAAGAACACAGCGGGACGGTCTATTATTAGAAGAAGGCGGCAGCGGCGGCGTAAAAAAATAAGTGCCTGATCACCTGGATGAGGATGGAACGTCTTAAAAAGAACTGGGAATATAAAAGGGTATACAAGCGAGGCCGGGTCTTGTTTGGCCAAAGGATTGTGCTGCATGTGTATCCCAACAAAACAGAAAAAAATAGAATCGGCTTTTCTATCAGTAAAAAAGTGGGGAAAAGCGTCCAGAGAAACCGGATCAGGAGAGTTTTTGGAGAGGCCTTCCGGCTGAACTATGAAAAGATAAAAAAGGGGTATGATTTCGTGATTGTCGCCCGGAAAGCGGCCGTAGGCGTAACGTTCGGCCAGGCCTGTGAGGAGCTGCTTTATTTATGTCAAAAGGGAAAACTACTGCAACCATAAAAAGGGTTACAGTCAGGGCTATACCATTACTTCTAATTAAGATTTACCAGAGTTTAATATCGCCGTTAAAACCGGCAACATGCAGGTTTTATCCAACATGTTCACAGTATTGCTATGAGGCTGTGTCAAAATACGGGGTTATCCAGGGGGGTTTGCTTGGGATCCGCAGAATATTAAAATGCCACCCCTTTCATAGGGGTGGATATGACCCGGTAAAATGAGGTATTGTAAAGAATGCAGGAGGAATTGATCAATGACGGTAGCGATTGCTCAGTTTTTTAGCAAGATCCTGAGCTTTATTTATGGTATTGTCCCAAATTTTGGGGTAGCTATCATTATCCTGACCGTTCTGATAAAGCTGGTAACTTTTCCTTTGAATCAGAAACAGCTGCAATCAAGCAAAAGGATGCAAGAACTGAATCCCGAAATTAAAAAAATACAGCAAAAGTATAAGAATGATAAAGAGAAACAAAACCAGGCGATGACGGAATTTATGCAGAAAAACAAGATCAACCCCCTGGCTGGATGCCTGCCCATGCTTGTACAGCTGCCCATACTGTATGGGATATTTCGCCTTCTCAGGGAAACGAATGAATTTTTGGGCGGAGCGATCAACACTTATCTCATACCGTCCTTTGAATATATCGACCTGGCGGTATCCCCGAGTGCATTTCAGGGGGATTTGACTCAGCAAATCATATATTATATCTTTCCGGTGCTTTCCGGGGTGAGCACATTTATCTATCAAAAACTATCGATGACCGATACCAGTCAAAAAATGATGCTCTACATGATGCCGGCAATGTTTGTTTTTTTTAGTTTTTCTTTTCCCGCCGGACTGATTATTTACTGGGTTACAAGCAATCTCTTAACTATGGGGCAGCACTTCCTAATCCTTAAGATGGACAAAAAGGAAGATGGAGAAAAAGAGCCGGATCTTGAAGTGAAGAAAACAAAAAAGGAATCCAAAGCAAAAAAAGGGGAGAAGAGAGATAGATGAATTCTGTTGAGACGACAGGCCGAAATGTTGAAGAGGCTGTTGAGAAGGCGCTCTCCACCCTGGGGATTAAAAAAAACAATGCCATTGTTGAAGTTTTGAGTGAACCGGCTCAAGGTTTGTTCAGCTTTATCAGTACACGGACAGCAAGGGTTAAGGTCAGCCCGCGATTAACACCCTCTATGTACCTGGATAGTTTTTTAAGCGGTATCGTTGGGAGCATGGATTTAAAAACTGTGATCCGGGTGCAGGAAGAGGATGAGAAGATCAGTGCTTCTATTAGCGGTAAAAAGGTCGGCGTTCTTATCGGGAGGCGGGGGAAAACATTAAATGACCTGCAATATCTGGCAAACACGGCAATGCGCCGCCAGTTTTCCCATTTCAGAAAAATTGTGGTCGTTGACATTGAAAATTACCGCTCCCGCCGTGAGCGAACGCTGACCAGGTTGGCCCAAAGTATTGCCCGGCGGGTTGATCTGGAAGGGTGTGAACAAATTTTAGAACCGATGACCCCCCAGGAGAGGCGGGTCATTCACCTTGCCCTGCAAGATTTTGAGAGTGTTGTGACTTATAGCAAGGGGGAGGAACCCTTTCGCAAGGTGGTCATAGCACCGCGGTAATGGAGCAGGAATGAAACCGCTCCTCCAGGGAGGGGGAGCGGTTTTTCTTTTAAGAGGAGGTCCGGCTTGAACGTAAGCGATACGATCGCCGCAATCAGCACTCCGGTAGGGGAGGGAGGTATCGGCATCGTCCGGATGAGCGGTAAAGATGCCTTTTCTATCGGTGATAGTATATTTCTCCCCTATAGAAAGCACTCCAGAGGTTATCCAAGATCGCATTATCTTTATTACGGCCATATCCTCACCGAAAGGGATGATCCCTTCGATGAGGTACTGGTATCATTTATGAAAGCGCCGCGCACATATACCCGCGAGGACACCGTAGAAATTAACTGCCACAGCGGAATATTAACGCTGCGTATGATTTTAAAGCGGGTTTTGCGAGCGGGAGCCAGGATGGCCGGACCTGGTGAATTTACAAGGCGGGCGTTTCTGAATGGACGGATTGACCTCAGCCAGGCAGAAAGTATTTTGAAGATCATCCGTGCACGTTCCGATGAAGCCGTTAAAAAAGCGGTTTTAAATTTGGGAGGTCATCTTTCTAAAGAGGTAGGCGGAATTCGGGAAGAGATTCTCAGTATTCTGGCCCGGCTGGAGGCGCACCTGGATTTTCCGGAAGATCTTGAAGATGAAGTCGAAATGGATCGTGAAACCGGGAAGAGACTGATGGCCATAGTGGGCCATCTGGAGAAAATGGCCGGGAGAGCGGATCGGGGCCGGGCCATGCAGGATGGGATCACTACTGCGATTATCGGTAAACCAAATGCCGGGAAGTCATCCCTGCTAAACGCATTGCTAAAAGAGCAGCGTGCTATTGTCCATGAAATACCCGGAACAACGAGGGATCTTCTGGAAGGATTTCTTACAGTGTGCGGTTATCCGCTCCGGTTGATTGATACTGCAGGGATACACGATGCAGTTGATCCGGTGGAGAAAGAGGGGATTCTGAGGGCCCGAAGGGCCATTGCTGAAGCGCGCCTTTTGATTATTGTCCTTGACGGTTCGACACCCTGGGGCGCAGGTGATGAGATTGTTGCATCTTTGATCCGGCCCGAACAGCTTGCCGTGATCGTGATTAACAAGATGGATCTGGCTCAGCGGATTGATCTCAAGGAAATTGCCTCATCTTTGCAGGGTTACCCGGTAGTGCAGACGTCAGCAACTCTCAACCGGGGGCTAGATGATCTCGAGGATGTCATAGTTGCCCTGCTGGATCAAAATCTGGGAGTTGACGCATCAGAAAGCCCGGCGATAATTAGTTTGAGACATGCCGCTATTATCAGGGAAGCCCGTGCTCTTATTGAAGTTGCGCTGCAGGCTTCTGCATATCAGCCTCTTGAACTGCTTAGCTTTGACCTGAAGGAGGCATGGAATAAGCTGGGTGAAATTACCGGAGAGAATGTTTCCGGCGAGCTCCTGGATCGCGTATTCAGCGAGTTCTGTATCGGCAAATAGGACGGGATGGTGGAAATGCTATCGGGGGATAGCTGCAGGGCCCAATTGGAAAGGGTAGTGGAGGAGTTGGCCCTGGAAACTGACGATGTTCAAAAAAAACAACTCCTGCTCTATGTTCAGCTTCTCATCAAGGGCCTGGAAAAACAGCGGCTGGTGGGGGAAAGAAATGCGGGGCGCCTGATCGGGAAACAGCTGTTCGATTCGCTCTATCCCCTGAAGATCTGGCGGATTTCTCCCGGCAGTCTGCTGGATCTGGGTACAGGTGCAGGTTTGCCGGGAATCCCTTTAAAGATATGCCTTCCCGGGCAGAGACTATATCTGCTGGATTCCAACAGGCGAAAAATTAATTTTTTAAGGCGTGTTGGGGCAGAGCTGGGGCTGCGGGAAGTATTTTATTTACCGGGGCGGGCAGAGGAATGGGGCCGTGACCCCTGCTACCGGGAGCGCTTCGATTGTGTGGTCTGCCGTGCGGTGGCCCGGGCTGCGGTGCTGGCGGAACTGGGGCTGCCCCTGACGAAGATGGGGGGATCTATGATCATATACAAAGGGAGTCAGGGAGATGAAGAGATGGGAGAAGCCGCGGTATCCCTTCGCCTCTGTGGAGGCCGTCTGGAACAGAGCCGGCATTATCGCCTTCCCACCGGGGAAAAGAGAACACTTTATCTGATCAAAAAGATTAAACCGGCTCCGGCAGATTATCCCAGGCGGCCCGGTCTGCCGACCCGTAAACCGCTGGGAGATTAATTTAAATAACCTTCTTGAAGGAATGTTTATATGGTTGTCTAATAGTTTCCATAAGCATGATTTAGGCGGTGAACATCAGATGAAAGATGACCGGATCAGTAATGTCCCCTTGTTCGAAGGAGATACGGGCAGGGAGAAGATCATCCAGGTCCGCATAGACCATCTGCAGCCAAACCCATATCAGCCGAGACAAAGTTTTCCGGAGGAAAAAATTGCAGAGCTGACACAGTCCATCAGAACCTACGGTTTATTGCATCCGATTATTGTGCGCCGTATCGGACGGGTTTATCAGATTGTTGCGGGTGAACGCAGGGTCATTGCCTGCAAGAATCTGGGATGGAAAGCGATACCGGCTACCCTCAAGGATCTTTCAGACAGCGCGGTTGCGGCAATGGCGCTGATCGAGAATTTGCAGCGGGAAAACCTGGGCTACCTTGACGAAGCCGCCGGCTATGCCAGGTTGATCCAGACTTTTAATTTGACCCAGGAAGTGCTGGCCCAGCGTCTCGGGAAGAGCCAATCGACAATTGCAAACAAGATGAGGTTGCTGAAACTTCCGGAGAAAATCAAAGATCTGCTGGTGGAAGAGCAACTTTCAGAAAGACACGCTCGCGCACTGCTGAAACTTGATTCGGCAGTGCAGCAGGAAAAAATGGTCCGGGAGATCGTCCAGGAGGATCTGACAGTCAGCGATACTGAAAAGAGAATAGAACGGCTCGTTGATAAGAAAGAGAACAAGAAGCCTGGTATGCAGCGCAAAGGCAAGGTCCGGGACATGCGGATATTTTTGAATACCATCAGGCAAGCCGTTAAGATCATAGAAAGCTCCGGCCTGAGCCCCGAAGTAGAGGAAAAAGTGGAGCAGGATTATATAGAGGTAACGATCAGGCTTTTTAAAGCATCCCCTTAAGGGAAGTCTGCAGCGATCGGGTTGGAAAGGGAGAGAAACAATGGCGCGCATTATAGCCATCGCCAATCAAAAAGGCGGTGTCGGCAAAACTACAACAGCGGTAAACCTGAGCGCGGCGCTGGCCCGGCTGGGCGAAAAAGTGCTGC
Source organism: uncultured Syntrophomonadaceae bacterium (assembly GCA_964592135.1). Lineage (GTDB taxonomy): Bacteria > Bacillota > Dethiobacteria > DTU022 > DTU022 > JAAZIN01. Next base: position 7,031 of record CAZQEV010000031.1, on the reverse strand, counting down.
TGCTCGACATTGATCCACAGGGCAATGCGACCAGCGGGGTAGGCTTGTCGAAAAGAGAGATCAAAACATGTATTTATGATGCGTTGATCAATGAGCTGCCCCTGGACAGGATAATATTGCCATCACGCTGGGAGAACCTGTTTGTAGTGCCGGCAACGATCCAGCTGGCCGGGGCGGAGATTGAGCTGGTTCCGACCGTTTCCCGGGAGGTTAAATTAAGGGAGGCGCTGGCGCCTGTAAAAGAAGAATACTCCATCATCTTGATCGACTGTCCCCCCTCCCTCGGGTTGCTGACCCTGAATGCTCTGACCGCTGCCGGAGGAGTTTTGATTCCCATACAGTGCGAGTACTATGCCCTGGAGGGGTTGGGGCAGTTGATGAACACAATTACACTGGTTCGCAAACACCTTAATGAAGCTTTGATCATCGAAGGTGTAGTCTTGACCATGTACGATCCGCGGACCAACCTTTCCGAGCAAGTTGTTGAGGAGGTCCGGGATTATTTTAAAGAGAAGGTCTACCGGACGATCATTCCCCGCAATGTCCGTCTCAGCGAGGCACCGAGCCACGGCCAGCATATCCTGGAATACGATCCCCGCAGCAGAGGGGCGGAGGTTTACATAGCCCTGGCGGAAGAGGTGAGCCGGAATGAGTGAAAAGAAAAGGCTTGGCCGGGGCCTGGGAGCCCTGATCAACGAAGCTCTTACCGAGACTGCGGATATAACCGAGATACCTTTGAACCAGATTGCAGCAAACCCCTTTCAGCCCAGAAAGAGTTTTGATAGTGCAACATTGCAGGAACTGGCCGATTCCATAAAAGAACACGGTGTGGTCCAGGCGGTGGTGGTTGCGCCTGCTCCAGAGGGGGGTTATTACCTGGTGGCGGGTGAGAGGCGCTGCCGGGCGGCCAGGATAGCGGGATTGACCGGGGTTCCGGCTCTTGTACGCAACCTGGATGAAAGAGACATGTTGGAAATCGCTCTGATTGAAAACCTGCAGCGTGAAGATCTGAACCCCATCGAGGAAGCTGTCGCCTACCGCCGGCTGATGGACGAATTTGAGTTGACCCAGGAAGAGTTGGCCCGGCGTGTGAGCAAGAGCCGGCCTGCTATTGCCAACACGGTGCGTTTGCTTGCGCTGCCGCAAAGAATACAGCAGGCCATCATCAACGGGGAACTCAGCGCCGGGCAGGCCCGGCCGCTGCTGTCGCTGCAAGACGGCGGAAAGCAAGAGGCGCTGGCCGCACAGATAATCTCCGGCAAATTGACAGCCCGGGAAGCAGAGCGTCTTGCCGGTAAGGCAGCCAAAGCTACCGACAATGGGCCGGCAAAGGATAAAGCTGCAGCGGCAGATCCCGTTTTAAAAGAACTTCAGGGCAGTTTGCAGCGCCGCTACGGAACCAAAGTCAAGATCTATCGCGGCAAAGGGGGCGGCACCATCGAAATATCTTTTTACAGTGAAGATGATCTTGACCGCCTCATCGATCTTTTAATGCCCCAGGGTATTGTCTAGAATTGTTTCACGTGAAACTAAGCCTGCGGGCTTCACAGAAACCCACAGTTTCACATGGAACAATTTTTTTAAAATAAAGGAGAATTATCTTTTAAGGCGAAAATAATATTGTTAACATTTCTTAATAAATTGCGAGCAGGGCGGTGTCAGCTATTATGCCGGTTTGGGAATCATTCGCTTCTTGGATTTTCAGCAACATCCATTATCTTATGCCTGCCACTGTCGCGGCAGCGCTCATCTCCATCGCTTTGTCGGCAGCAGCACTGCGGCGGGGTTCGTCGCTAAAAAAACGTTATGTTGCGATGATGATGGGCCGGGATGATCTAAACCTGGAGGAGCTGCTTAATCGTCACAAGATCCTGATTGAAGAAACGATGCTGCAGCAGCAGCAAAACGGAGCCCGCCTGACAGGGGTTGAAGAGAAACTGAAGCTGGCAGTAGCCGGTGTGGGGCTGGTCCGTTATAATGCCTTCCGGGAAACCGGAAGCGATCTTAGTTTTTCCCTGGCCTTGCTGGATCACAACTTTGACGGAGCTGTCCTGACCAGCCTTTTTGGTAGGGAAGAAAGCAGGTGTTACGGCAAGCCCGTTAAACAGGGCAAGTCGGATTATCCTCTGAGTGAAGAGGAGAACCAGGCTCTTGATGAAGCCAGGAGACAGCTTGAGTCCAGGCAGGGGTAAGTCTTTTTAAAGGTGGGAGTATGGTGCAGAAACAGAAACGCTGTTTTACGATCATGATCGTGCCTCATTCAGAGGAGGCCACATATAGTTTTCGGCTGCCCTTGTTTGTGGGCCAGTTGATTGTAGCTCTCTCTGTTGTGGGGCTGGGTGCGTTTTTGTTTTTGGCCTATGCGTATCATAATGCCCTTCTGGATGCCGAAGAAGTGCGTATCCTGCGCCAGGCTAATCAGGTTCAGCAGGATGAGATCAACACTTTTGCCGGCATCACCCAGCAGCTTCTCGAAAGAATGCAGCAGGTTGAAGAACTGGCAGAGGAGGTCGCCGGTAAGCTGGGCCTTGACCGGGAACAGGATGATAAGGGAACTGAATCAAGCGGAAAAAGTTCACCTGCAGAAGAGAGGTTGTATGCTTCTCGTTCTGATCCGGATCGTGTCCTGGACCGGGCGGCAGAAAATATATCGTTGCTGCAGAACCTTATCCCCGAAAATGCCCACGCCCTGGAGGAATTGAAAGGGGAAGTGGACGAATATATCCGCCGCCTGGCGGCAACGCCCTCGATCTGCCCTGCCCGGGGCAGGTTTACTTCGGGATTTGGGATGCGCCGCACTCCTTATGGTGGCGGCAGCCAGTTTCATTACGGTGTGGATATCGCCGGATCTCATGGGTCTCCGATCTACGCCACCGCGGATGGAAAGGTCTCCCAGGCCGGTTACCGGGGGAGTTACGGAAACCTGATCGTTATTCATCATGGTTACGGTTTTCAAACCTACTATGCTCATCTTTCAAAATATGCTGTTTCGCCGGGAACATGGGTAAAACGGGGCCAGGTGATCGGCTACATGGGCCGGACCGGACGGGCTACGGGGACCCATCTGCATTATGAGGTTCATGTCAACGGGGTGGCGGTAAACCCTTCGCGCTACATGTAATAATATTACAGGAGGTACCTGAAAATGTTTAAAAAAACCCCTATCGCAACTCCGCCCGATAAGGTTAGTACGGTTATTGGGAAAGATACATCTTTTAATGGGACGATAAAGGCAAAAGGTCTGATCAGAATAGATGGAGAGATGGATGGTGAAATTGAAACCCAGGGAGATGTGGTAATCGGTGAGAGCGGTAGGGTGTGCCTTGATGTAAAGGCGCGCAATGTGGCTATTGCCGGACGATTTGAGGGTACTCTCGAAGCGGAAGGGAAGTTGGAGATAAAAAGCAGCGGCATAATTATTGGTAGCGTGAAAACAAACGGTCTGCTTGTTGATGACGGGGCGGTCTTTTCCGGAAGTGTGGAGATGAGTCAGAAGGATACGGCAGTTAAACCGCTGTTAAAAAAAGTAGTAGACGAAAATTACACTGCAAAAGATAAGGGATAATCATGGGCACCATTCGCAGTATCACCGGGCATACTTTTCAAGTTCGACTAAGGGCATGCTGCAGGCTTCTCGACATAACCATGGCAATCTCAAGCACATGGAAAAGGCGGGTGCTCTGAAGGACCATCTGCTCCATAAAGCCGCCGAGATTGACAATGCCGCTCAAATAAATATGGCCGACGGGCGGCAGTTTCTTATTTACTCCGGCTCCGGGAATGAGTGGCCCCCGGCCTACCTCGATCAATCCCACGCTGCCGGGCCTGCCCAGTGAGGCATCTACGGCGATGACCAGGGGCTGTGATTCGTCGCTCTCAATTCGCTGTGCGTATTCCTCCAGGTTCAGGGCGTGAACAGGATCGGCCAGTGTTCCCCAGATCATGGTCCGGGGGAGCAGCAGCTGCTTCAGGTATGCCCCAACCAGCGGTCCCAGAGAGTCCCCTGTGGAGCGGTCTGACCCTATGCAGATGACCAGACGCTGCCTTCTCTGTGACAGTTCCTCCAAACCCGCCATGTGTATGATCAGCGCGCCGGCGATTTTATCCACGGCTCTATAATCTTTGGAGCTGACTCTCAGCACATTGTTGTTTTTAACACTGTCATACCGGGGAGGTGTTGCTAAAAGATCTGCCATTCAGCCCTCTCCTCAAGCTTCATCATACCTTAGTTATATTAAAATACCTTTTCAAATATGTATGAGAGGACCGGATCTAACAAGGGAGATGCGAGCAGCAATGATTTGGCTGGACCTGGGATTGTGCTGCCTGATGATGTGGGGGGCGGTAACGGGATACCATGCAGGCTGGAGAAAATCGCTTTACAGCCTGGGTGGACTGCTCTGCGCAACGCTGACAGCCATTTTGGGAGTAACAGGCTTGAGGCTGTTATGGAACCGATATTATCCCATCGAGGGGATCATTAAAACAGCGGTGAGCAGCCGTCTGGCGCTGCCGGTCATGAGCCCTGGTCCAGACAGCGCATCGCTGTCGGCATCGGTTCTACCCAGGTTTTTAGAGGAGGCGCTTAAAGGAGATCTGCTCCAGGCAACAACAAGCATGCCGCTTCCCCTGGAGCTGCTGGTCAGAATGTTGGGCTGTATCATTGCCTTTCTATTCGGAATATGTCTCTGGTGGGGGTTTTTTGCATTATGCGGATTTGCGCTGGCTGAGGGCGGGGAGCGGGGTCCGAGAACAACAGTAACAGTCAGGTGGGGAGGGGCCTTCATCGGCCTGCTCAGACATTGCTGCTGGGCTGTTTTACTTACGGGGATTGGCGCTCCTTTAGCCTGGCTTTGCGGAGTGCCTCCCGATTTACTGAGGCTCGATAATTCTCTTCTGGCCCGGCTGGCCTGGCAGTTCTTCACATCCCTGGGGATCTGGCGCCAGGCTTTTTAAGTGCCCGGCAGGAATTAAAGGAAAAAAGAAGAACATTATACCCTTATAATCCTGTTCCAAAAAGTGTCCTAAAAGCGAGGGAGAGAAATGCTCATAGTTTTGTTGGGTCCTCCAGGTGCGGGCAAAGGAACGCAGGCAGAACGGCTTGTCAAGCAGTTTCACCTGGCTTATATTGCCACGGGAGATATCCTTCGGGCCGCCGTAAAAAGCGGCACCTCACTGGGGCGGCAAGCCCAGGGCTATATGGAGCAAGGACAGCTGGTTCCTGATGAAATTGTAGTGGGGATAGTCCGGGAGAGGTTGGCTCATCCCGACTGCGCGGGCGGTGCCATCCTCGACGGTTTTCCCAGGACAGTTGTGCAGGCGCATGTCCTGGATCAGGTTTTGGGAGAATCCGGGAAGGGTATTGATGGGGTAATCCATATCGATGTCGATGAGGATGAGCTGGTTACCCGTTTGACGGGGCGAAGGGTATGCCGGGAATGTGCGGCCACATATCATATCAAAAATAATCCACCAAGGGTGCGCAATGTCTGTGACCGGTGCGGGGGTGAGCTTTATCAAAGGGAGGATGATTCCCTCTCTACAGTTCAGGAGCGGCTCCAGGTATACAAGCAGCAGACCGCTCCCCTCATCGATTACTATAGCGGCAAAGGGTTAATTGCCGTGATTAACGGCAACCAGGGCATAGAAAAAATCTTTGCCGATATCAGCGTCGCCCTGGAAGAGAAACCGGCTTAGTGGAGTCTTACCGTGTGGGACAGGTCGTCCAGATGAAGAAGGGACATCCCTGCGGCGCTAATCGATGGCAGATTATCAGGGTGGGGATGGATTTTCGGATCAAATGTCTCCACTGCGGCCGCAGCGTACTGCTGCCGCGGGACCGGTTCGAGCGCCGGGTAAAGAAGGTGCTGGCCGGAGATGAGCAGGAAATGTAGGGGGTATTCAGGTGTCCTGGAGCTGTGGGATTGTCGGCCTGCCCAATGCCGGCAAATCTACACTTTTCAAGGCGATTACAGCGGTCAATGTTGGTATTGACAGCTACCCTTTTACCACTGTCGATCCCAATGTGGCAGTGGTCCCCCTGGAGGATCGGTGCCTGGTAGTCCTGGCGGCGCTCTGCTCTTCAAAAAAGGTAACCCCACCGGCAATACGTATTGTAGATGTTGCCGGCCTGGTCAAAGGCGCCAGCCGGGGAGAGGGTCTGGGCAACCGTTTCCTGGGGGAACTGCGCAATGTTGATCTCCTCGTCCATGTCGTGGCGGGGTTTGAGTCTTTTGATCATGAGCGGGATGATCCGGCATCACGCGCTGCCGTGGTAAATTTGGAGCTGACGCTCGCCGATCTGGAGACAGTAGCCAGGCGGCAAGAGAAGATCGGGCTGCAGTTGAAAAGCGGCGCCCCCGGAGCTGCCGCCGAGCTGCTTTTTCTTGAACGCCTTGCGGGTCATTTGCAGCGGGGATTGCCGGCCCGCCGGCTGGCTTTGGACAGCACCGCAAAACAATATCTGGATCAACTGTTCTTATTAACTTCAAAAAAGATGCTCTACGTCTACAACGGGCCGGAGAAAGGCGGGCTGATCCCGCCGCCCGCCGCGCTGACCGAATCGGTCCGGGCTGAAGGCTCACCGTTAATCTCAATCTGCGCCCGCCTCGAAGCGGAAATTGGCGAACTGCCTGGTGAGGAAAAAAAACTGTTTTTGCAGGAGTACGGCTTCAAAGAATCACAAGTGCAGAAGCTGCTGCAAGAATGCCGTACTCTTTTAACATTGCTCTCTTTCTATACGGTTAAAGGTGAAGAGGCCCGCGGCTGGCTTCTCCCACGAAACTCAACCGCTCTTGAAGCGGCTTATAAAGTGCACACGGATATGGGACGCGGCTTCATAAACGCTGAGGTAATTCCCTGGGAACGCTTTGTCGAAGCCGGCGATCTTGCAGCTGCACGTGAGCAGGGAGTTGTGCGCACCGAGGGCCGCGATTATGTCCTGGCTGACGGGGATGTGCTATACTTCCGCTTTCGCAGCTAACACATATAAGATAGATAAAAGCAGATATAAACAGATAAAAGCGACAACG
>CAZQEV010000030.1:0-14389 GCA_964592135.1 uncultured Syntrophomonadaceae bacterium | reverse complement strand
AGTAATTGACTCCTTTCTGGAAAAGGTGTATATTTAAGCTGCCGGCGCTGAAAAAAGCCGGGCTCTTATCAAGAGTGGAGGAGGGACAGCCCCGATGAATCCCGGCAACCGGATTCCTCTATGAATCACGGTGCCAATTGCTGCGGGAGAGAAATACTCCTGGAAGATGAGAAGTGGCCTGTGACCTCTTCTTTGAAGAGGTTTTTATTTTACCCCAAGGAGGCAGGTTTAAATGAATCCCAACAACTACACTCTATTTACTTCCGAATCAGTCACGGAGGGCCATCCGGACAAGCTGGCGGATCAGGTTTCCGACGCCATTCTTGACGAGATTATCGGTCAAGATCCGCTGGCCAGGGTAGCTGCGGAGACCATGGTTACCACAGGCCTGGTATTTGTCTGCGGTGAGATCACCACGAACTGCTACGTTGATATCCCCCGTCTAATCCGCCGCAAGATTAAGGAGATCGGCTACACCAGGGCTAAATATGGTTTTGACGGTGATACCTGTGCCGTGGTCACCTCCATTGACGAGCAGTCACCCGATATAGCTCTGGGGGTGGACAGGGCTCTGGAGATCAAAAAAGAGCTGTCCGAAGACCGCTACGACTTTCTTGGAGCGGGGGATCAGGGTATGGTCATCGGTTACGCCTGCGATGAAACAGAGGAGCTGATGCCGCTGCCCATCACCATGGCACACAGGCTGGCCCAGCGTCTGGCTGCTGTCCGCAAGGATGGAATACTCCCCTACCTGCGTCCTGATGGAAAATCACAGGTCACAGTGGCCTATCACAACGGAAAGCCACAGCATCTGGAGACGGTCGTGATCTCCGCTCATCACAGCGAAGAGGTTTCTTTGGAGCAGATCGAGAAAGATATTACCAGGCTGGTTATTGCTGAAACAGTACCCCCGGATCTGCTTACGGAGAAAACCCGTCTCCTGGTTAACCCTACCGGACGCTTTGTCGTGGGAGGGCCCCAGGGAGATGCCGGCCTGACGGGTCGGAAAATTATTGTTGACACCTATGGCGGCAGTGCGCTGCACGGCGGGGGCGCCTTTTCAGGAAAGGATCCTACCAAGGTCGACCGCTCCGCCGCCTATGCCGCCCGGCACGCAGCCAAGAATATTGTCGCAGCCGGTCTGGCCCGCAGATGCCAGCTGCAGATTGCCTATGTCATCGGAGTAGCCCAGCCAGTTTCTATTTTCGTAGAGACATTCGGCACTGAAACTGTGCCGGCGGCGCGCATCGAGGATCTGGTGAGGAAGCATTTTGATCTGCGTCCGGCGGCGATCATTGAGCAGTTTGACCTGCGCCGTCCCATATACCAGCAGCTGGCTGCTTACGGCCATTTCGGCCGTCCCGAGCTCGATCTGCCCTGGGAGCGGCTGGATCGGGTCAAGCTGCTAAAAGAAAACGCAGGTTAGTAAAATTCGGTGTCCGGCACAGAAATTCACTAACCCGTTGATGATGGAGGAGATTTTCTGAAGGAACTGGAGAGGCTCGAGGGGACCCTGGAGAAAATCAGATATTACAACGAGGAGAGCTCCTACCTCGTTGGGCGGCTGCGTTCCAACAGCGGCGATGTGGTCACAATCGTGGGTAACTTTCCGCCGATGCAGGAAGGAGAAAGCCTGCTTGTCTCAGGGAAATGGCAGGTTCATCATCGCTATGGACGCCAGGTGGCGGTGGAACGCTGGGAGAGGCTGCTCCCTGTTACTGAAGAGGGGTTGAAACGCTATCTCTCTTCGGGGCTGATCAAGGGTATCGGCCCTGTTACAGCAGCTGCGATTGTGCAGCAATTCGGGTTGGAGGCCCTGGAGATAATGGAAAAGGAGCCCGGACGTCTGCAAGAAGTGCCCGGTATAGGAGCCAAAAAAGCGGCGGCGATCCTGGAGAGCTTTGGCAAATACCGTGAAATGCAAAGCGTTCTTGTCTTTTTGCAGGGACACGGTATCGGTGTGGGGCAGGCGCTGCGGCTTTACCGCCACTATGGACACCTGGCTGTTGACCGGGTTAAGGAAAACCCTTATCTCCTTGCTGAAGAGGTGCTGGGCATAGGCTTTAAAACTGCGGATCGCATTGCCCGCCGGATGGGGCTTTCAGCCGAAGCCCCGGCCAGGGTTCGCGCAGCGCTTCTTTTTGCTCTCAGCGATGCAGCCGGAAGAGGCCATGTCTATCTGCCCGGGGATGTAATCGCTGAGAGAGTAAATGAACTCCTGGCGATCCCAGGCGAGGTCCTTCCCGCCATATCCATCGCCGAACATATTGAGCAGCTGGTAAAAGATAGAAAAATCTGTCGTGAGTTTAGCGGTGCCGGTGAAATTGTCTATGCTGCGCCTTACTTTTATGCAGAAGAGGGAGTATCCCGGCGGTTAATAGTATTGGCCTCTGCGCCGCGGCAGTGGGAGCCCGGGCAAGTCAGGGAGGCCCTTGCCGCCGCGGCGGGAAAGGAGAGCGGATTAACCGCAGAGCAGCGCCGGGTTCTGGAGCGGGCGATAAGCGATGGGGTTCTCGTCGTTACCGGCGGTCCGGGAACGGGCAAGACCACCACAATCAGGGCGCTTCTCTCTCTGTACCATTTTTTGGACCAGAGAGTCCTGCTGGCTGCGCCTACGGGTCGGGCGGCTAAAAGGGTCAATGAAGCCGCGGGTGAAGAGGCTTCCACCATACACCGTCTTCTGGAATATAGCTATACTGAGGGTGAAGGTTTTAAATTCATGCGGCATGAGGAGCGCCCCCTGGAAGCCGATGTGCTCATTGTTGACGAATCATCCATGGTTGATCTCATGCTGATGTACCACCTGCTCAAGGCTATCCCCACAGGCTGCCGCCTGATTATGGTCGGTGATGCCGATCAACTTCCCGCAGTAGGAGCGGGGAATGTGCTTAAAGACATTTTGGAATCGGGAGTTATGCCTGCTGTGAGATTGAATCATGTTTTCAGGCAGGCCCGCGAGAGCATGATCACCGTGAATGCGCACCGGATCAACAGGGGGGAGATCCCCTATCTTAATATCAAGAAAAAAGATTTTTTCTTTATTGATGAAGCCGTCCCCGATCTCGTTGCTCAGAAAGTAGTGCGGCTTTGCTGCGAGCGTGTTCCCAATTACGGACCCTTTGATCCCGTTAAAGATGTGCAGGTGATCACGCCGATGCGGCGGACTGCTGCCGGGGTGGAGCGGCTTAATACGCTGCTGCAGAAAGCGCTTAACCCCTTCGACAGGCGAAAAAGCGAAGTGACCGTGCGCGGGATGACTTTTCGCTGTGGTGACAAGGTCATGCAGCTCCGGAACAATTACCGCAAAGAGGTTTACAATGGTGATATTGGCTTGATCAGCGAGCTGGATCCCGAGGAGGGGGAGTTGACAGTGACCTTTCGTGATGCTGCACTCAACCGTCCCGTGGTTTACGATTTTAGCGAGCTCGATGAACTTACCCTTTCCTACGCCATTTCCGTACACAAAAGCCAGGGCAGCGAGTACCCGGTGATCATCATGCCGGTGATCACACAGCATTATCTGCTGCTGCAGCGCAACCTCATCTATACCGGGATCACGCGCGCACGGAAACTGGTTGTTCTTGTGGGAACCAAAAAAGCTCTGGCAATTGCCGTGCGCAATAACCGCGCCGAGGAGCGCTACAGCTATCTCGGCAGTCGTTTACGCCGGGATGGTGAAAATGTTGCCGGAAGCAATGATGCGGGCAGACAATAGAGGTTCTCCGGTCCGCAGCTGGACCGAATCTTTAGGGCGGTTGTTTTTTCCACCCCGCTGCCTGACCTGTGAAGCGCTGCTTCCACCGCCGCCGGGGATTCCCCTGTGCAGCTCCTGCCGCGATTTTTTTACTCCAGCCGGCTTAATCTGCCCCCGCTGCGGACATGTTTTGGGGGTCCGGCAGCCCTGTGATTGCACTGTAGAACTGATCCCTTTAAGGGGGCTTTTCGCTCTCTCCCTCTACGAAGGCGCCTGGCGGCGCATGCTCCACCGCTTTAAATTCGAAGGGCGGCGCGGGCTGGCCCGCCCCCTGGGCCATTGGCTGGGCCGGATGGTTGCGGAGCAGACAGCCTGGGAACCGGATCTGGTTGTTCCGGTGCCGCTGCACCGGCGAAGATTGGCTGAACGCGGTTATGATCAGGCTTCTCTGCTGGCCCGTTTTACGGCGCAGGCGCTGCGCATATCGCTTTTCCCCCTGCTGGTAAAATCCAGGGCGGCCCCTCCTCAGAGCAGCCTCTCTTTCAGGCAGCGTAAAGAAAATGTAAGCGGCGCCTTCTCTTACAGAGCTAGATCAAGAATAGCGGGGAAGAGAGTTCTGCTGGTGGATGATATTTATTCCACCGGTGCGACCATGCAGGAGGCGGCGAAAGTGCTGCATGAGCAGGGGCTGCTTGTTTTTGGAGCCGCCGCTGCCTTTACCCCGCATCTCTTCTGAGGGGCTGTTCGTACCAGGGGAGTTGCGGCAGGATTTTTTTATTACTTGGGGAATAGTATTGTTAGTAAAAAGCTCACAAGGAGGAGCGGCATGGAGATCAATGTCCGTGGTAAAAATATTGAAGCAACGGCAGCTCTTGTTGACTATGCCCAGAAAAAAGTAAGAAAGCTAACCAAGTATCTGGACCGTGCCAAGGAAGCCCAGGTAGTTATGAGTGTGATCCGGGAGGAACATATTGTCGAGGTGACGGTTGTTTTGAATGGACTTATTTTGCGCGGCGAGGAGTCCAGCGGCGATATGTATGCCTCTATCGACATGGTTGTTGACAAGCTGGAGAAACAGCTGGTCAAGTATAAAACTCGCTTGAGCAGATCATTGCGCCAGCAGGGTATCCGCGCCATTACCGAGAAACAGTTTGCTCCCGAAATGCGGGAGGAAGAGGAAACAGGAGCACAGGTTGTGAAGACAAAGCGCTTTCCTCTTAAGCCGATGAACCTCGAAGAGGCGATCATGCAGATGGACCTTCTTGGGCATGATTTTTTTGTTTTTGCCAATGCCGACAGCGAAACCGTGAATGTTCTATACCGGCGCAAAGACGGTGATTACGGTCTTATCGAACCGGAGTACGGGCCTTAGGAACTGTGTGCTGATGTAAACAACCCTTGCTGCAGAAAGGTCTTTTTCGATGGCCGAAGGTGTAAGTGTGGTCATATTCGAGGGGACGGCCGCGGCCAGCCCTGTTGAAGAGATGATCAACTCTGTGCGGCGGGCACTGCTGCACGATAATCTGATCAAGCTTAGCCGGATCAACGGGGTGGAAGAGATATTTTTGATCACGAATGATCCCGCCCTGGCCGGCATGGCCTGCGATACAGGAGCGGAGATGATCCTGAACCGCCGGCATCCGGACACCTTTCATTTCGGAGGCGAGCTGAAAAGGCTGATCATTGAGCGCCGCTTAAAAAGGGTCTTTTACCTTAGCGGAGCGGGATGCCCCCTGATCACTGTGGCTGAGATGGAAGAGATCTGTGAAAAACTTGCCCACCGCTCAAGTTTTCTTTACGCCAACAACATTCAATCTGCCGATATCGTTGCGTTCACCGTCCCGGCTAATTTTGCCTCAGCCAACCTGCAGGCCATGGACAACAGCCTGGCGATGACGCTGCGCGACGAATGCGGCATGGAGCTGGAGTTGATGCCGCAGACCCTGGGGCTGCTCTTTGACCTGGATACACCAGCGGATGTTCTGATCCTAGGTGCAGGACCCTTTGGCGGCCCGCGGGCCCGGGAAGTCCTCGACAGTCTTGCTCTCGATTATGCGCGGCTGGAACGGGCCAAGGCGGTGCTGGGGGACAGCTATCGGGATGTGGCGCTTGTTGGGCGGGTGGGCGCGCCCATTATCGAGCGGCTGAATGCCCTGTTAAAACTGCGGCTGCGGGTTTTTTCCGAAGAGCGGGGGATGAAGGCGCTGGGCCGGCTGGAGAGAGGCGAGGTGCGATCCCTGCTCGGCTTTCTTATCGAAGAAGCCGGTTTAAAACAATTTTTCGCCTATCTGGCACAGGTGGCGGACTGTGCCTTTATCGACAGCCGGGTTCTGTTTGCTCACCAGGGGTATGGTTTTTCAGATCGGGAGCGTTTTCTTTCCGACCTCGGTCACTGGGAGCAGATCGAGCATCCCTGGTTGAAGGATTTTACCAGGCTCGCCGTACACTGTCCCATCCCGGTGCTTCTGGGCGGCCACTCCCTGGTTTCGGGCAGCCTCTGGGCGCTTACCTGCGAACTTGATCCGGCGCGCAGGAGCGTGGGGCAGGGAAAATGAGCGCCCTCTTCGGCAACCTGTCGCGGAAAGCGGTCTGTGTCTTGTTTTTATATTCCCCCTTATGGTAAAATAAGACTGGGCTTAAGGAACCGCGGGGTTCCTTTTTCAGATCATTGTACTCAAGAAAGAGGTGTAGGCAGTGGGCGGACTTCTTCAGAAGATATTCGGCGGCTCCAATGAGAAAGAGGTGCGCCGCCTGTGGAAAATAGTAGAGCAGGTCAACGCTCTTGAGGAGCGAATGGAGGCGCTGGCAATGGCCGATTTTCCAGAGAAAACTGTCCGGCTCAAGGAAAGGCTGAGCCGGGGCGAGACTCTGGAAGAACTGCTGCCGGAAGCCTTCGCCCTGGTTCGGGAGGCGGCGAAACGCACCGTGGGGTTGCGCCCCTATGATGCCCAGGTCCTTGGCGGTATCGTTTTGCACCAGGGCCGCATTGCTGAGATGAAGACCGGCGAAGGGAAGACACTGGTAGCGACAATGCCTGCTTACCTGAACAGTTTAAACGGCAAGGGGACGCATATCGTTACCGTTAACGATTACCTGGCTCGTCGCGACAGCGAATGGATGGGACCGATCTACAAGCTTCTCGGACTCACAGTGGGGCTGGTTGTGCATGATCTCTCCCCCAGGGAGCGGCGGCAGGCTTATGGATCGGACATCGTCTACGCCACAAACAACGAACTCGGGTTTGACTACCTGCGTGACAACATGGTCCTTTACCAGGAGGAACTGGTCCAGAGGGAATTAAATTATGCCGTCGTTGACGAGGTTGACAGCATCCTCATCGACGAGGCGAGGACCCCTTTAATTATCAGCAGCCGCCTGGAAACAAGGCAGGAGTACAGCCGTTTCCGCGGTGATGTTGAGCAGCTGCTGCGCAAGCAGAACCGGATGGTGGGCGAACTGTTGAACGAATCCCGGGAACTCTTTGAACAGGAGAACAGGGATGAGTCTGCCGAAAAAATGCTGCTCGTGCGCCGCGGCGCCCCCAAGAATAAAAATTTGCTCAAGCTGATCAAAGAGCGGGGTATGGAAAGGCTTGTTGAGCGGACCAAGCAGTTGCTGATGACGGAGAAAAGGCTGGACCAGTTTGATGAACAGCTCTATTTCACCATCGATGAGATTACACGTGCCGTCTCTATCTCACAGCAGGGCTACCGCGAGCTGGTCCGGAACAACCCGGCTCTGGCCAGGCTGCTGGGCTTCGAAACAGCCCGGGAAGATGCCGCCGCAGAGGGCTCGGGGGAAGAAGAGGAAAGTGGCGCCGGTGAGCACCTGCACTGCATTCATCAGCTGTTGAAAGCATATTCGCTTTATGAAAAAGATGTGGACTACGTGGTTCAGGAAGGTAAAGTAGTCATCGTTGATGAATTTACCGGCCGCCTTATGTGGGGACGGCGCTACTCCGAGGGACTGCACCAGGCTATCGAGGCCAAGGAAAAAGTGGAGGTGCAGGCCGATACCCGCACCGTGGCCTCCATTACTTTTCAGAACTATTTCCGGATGTATGGGAAACTGGCCGGGATGACCGGCACGGCAGCCACCGAGGAGGAGGAGTTCCGCAAAATCTACGGCATGGATGTGGTGGTCATCCCCACGAACCGGCTGCTGATCCGGGAGGAGCTGCCGGACCTGGTTTACAAAAGTGAGCGGGCCAAGTTTCAGGCGGCCGTGGACGAGATCGAACGGAGGTGCGAGCAGGGGCAGCCGGTTCTGGTGGGCACCATCTCTGTGGAGAAGTCAGAGATGCTCAGCCGCATGCTCAAGCGGCGGGGTGTGCCCCACGAGGTGCTCAACGCCGTGAACCACTCCCGGGAAGCCCAGATCATTGCCCAGGCCGGCCGCAAAGGGGCGGTGACCATCTCCACCAACATGGCCGGTCGGGGGACCGATATCATTCTCGGTGGGAATCCGGAGTTCCGGGTCAGGGAAAGGCTGGAGAAAGAGTTTGCCGCAAAGGAACATGAGCTCGATCCGGAGCGGCACCTGGAATGGGAAAGCAGGCGGCGGGCGCTCATGGCAGAGGCCGACCGCCAGGTTGAACAGGAGCGCGGTGAGGTTATCTCTCTGGGCGGTCTGCATGTACTCGGTACCGAGCGCCATGAAAGCCGCCGTATCGATAATCAGCTGCGCGGACGTTCCGGCCGCCAGGGCGATCCCGGCTCCTCGCAATTCGTAGTTTCCCTTGAGGATGACCTCATGCGCCTTTTTGGCGCCGATAATATTGCCTCCTTGATGGAGCGGTTTGGTTTTGAAGAGGATATCCCCATTGACCATCCCCTTGTCAGCAGGGCCATAGAACAGGCTCAGAAGAAAGTGGAATCGCGTAACTTTGAAATCCGCCGACACCTGCTGGATTATGATGATGTTCTCAACAAACAGCGTGAGGTGATCTACAGTCAGCGGAGACAAGTTCTCGAAGGCATGGAGATGCGTGAGGCTATCCTGGATATGGTTCAGGAAGTGATTTCTGGTGATCTTCAGCAATATGTTCACGAGCGGGGCTTCCTCGAAGAGCCCGAGGCCCGCGCCCTGTTACAGTCCGGCGAGAGTTCCTTCCTGCGCCGGGGCAAGATCACTGCAGCGGAGCTGTTGGATCTGGAGCGGGAAGAGGTGGAGCGGTTGTTTCATGATGAAGCTTCTATCTTCTACGAGGCCCGTGAGCAGGAGCTCGGCGCCGGGGTCATGCGGGAACTGGAGCGGGTCGTTCTTCTGCGTACGGTGGACCGGCACTGGATGTTCTTTATCGATGAGATGCATGAGCTGCGCCAGGAGATCAATCTGCGTGCTTACGGGCAGCGGGACCCCCTGGTGGAATACCGCCTGGAGAGCTTTGAGATGTTTGAAGGCATGATCCGGACAATCCAGGAAGAGGTTGTTCGCGGGGTCTATCAGGCCCGGGTAGCCGCACCGCCCCGCCGCCGTGCCGTGGCCGGTCCGGCGGCGGCGATCCGTCCGCGTTTGCGGGAAACTGCTCCGAACGCTGTCGGGGAAAAAGAAAAAGGGGCCTCCCCGTCCGGCGGGACCCCACCTGCAAAGCAGCAGCCTGTCACAACGGGGAAAAAAATCGGGCGCAACGATCCCTGTCCCTGCGGCAGCGGGAGAAAATACAAGAAATGCTGCGGCGCCTGATCATGACGGGGGAGAAACTGCTGCAGATGATTGTCCAATCCTTAATGATGAAAGGTGATGTTTTATGCTGAAAGAATATAGTGAAGAACTGGCCCGGCAGCAAAATCGTTTTCTTGAAATGGGGGCTTCACTTTGAATGTGAACGGAAAGAGGCTCTATTAAAGGAAGCTGAGCGGAAGGCCGCTGATCCCGCCCTCTGGGAAGAGGGAGAGAAGGCCCGGGAATTTATGAAGAAATTGGGGGCCCTGCGCGAACAGCTGCGGCCGCTGCAGGATCTTAAAGTTCGCTTTGAAGAGATCGAAGTGCTGCTGGAGCTGGCCTGTGAGGATCCGGAAGATGGCAAAGAGGCGCTCCAGGAAGCGGCGGCCGGGTTGGAAGAGATCGCCGGGCTTCTGGACCGGCTTGAACTGGAGACACTTTTCAGCGGCGATTACGATTTCAGCGACGCCATCGTCTCCCTCCACCCCGGCGCCGGGGGCCTGGAATCACAGGACTGGGCTGAAATGTTGCTGCGCATGTACACCCGCTGGTCCGAACAGAAAGGGCTGGAGGCAGAGCTGGTCGACCTGCTTCCGGGTGATGAGGCCGGTGTGAAGAGCGCGACCTTCATCGTGCGCGGACAAGGCGCTTATGGTTATCTTCAGGCGGAGAAGGGGGTGCACAGGCTCATCAGGATCTCCCCCTTCGACACTGCCCGGAGACGACATACCTCCTTTGCCTCCATCGACGTGATCCCGGAAGTGGAAGCGGAGGATTATGAAATCAACCCTGATGACCTGCGCATTGATACTTTTCGTTCCAGCGGCGCCGGCGGACAGCATGTCAACAAAACCGACTCGGCGGTCAGGATCACCCACCTGCCCACCGGCATGGTGGTCACCTGCCAGAACAACCGTTCTCAACACAGCAACCGGCTGCAGGCCATGCGTATTCTCCAGGCCCGCCTGGCGGAGAAGCAGCGCCTGGAGCAGGCCACCGCGCTCTCGGCCCTGCGCGGTTCCCAAAAAGAGATTGCCTGGGGCAGCCAGATCCGCACTTATATCTTTCATCCTTTCACCCTGGTAAAGGATCACCGTACCGGAGTGGAGGTGGGGCAGGTGGATGCGGTTATGGATGGAGCGCTCGATCCTTTCATTGAGGCATATTTACGTCTGCAGGCCCGCCGGCGTTTCGGAAGCAGCCCTGACCCCGGAATCGAAAAGCGGCCATGATCAAAAACAGGTTTTACGCCTTGCTGAAAAAGAAAGTAGCCCCTTTCACCGGAGTGCTCCTGGGATCGCTGATTATGGCGGCGGGGATGAATCTCTTTTTAGTTCCCCACCGCCTTGCTGCCGGGGGAATCAGCGGCCTGGGCGTGGTTTTCTTTCATCTTTTCCACATCCCGGCAGGTTTAACCATAGCGGTTTTGAACGTACCCATTTTTATTGCTGCCTGGGTCATCCTCGGGCGGGATGTGGTCATGCGCAGCCTGCTGGGGACCTTTCTTTTTCCGCTGGCCATAGAGGTTACAGCGCCCTTTCTACCGGCAGCAACTCAAGATCCACTGCTGGCGGCCCTATATGGCGGGGCGATCATGGGTCTGGGTTTGGGCCTTGTTTTCCACTATCGCGGCTCCACAGGGGGAACCGCCCTGCTCTCTTTGATCCTGAACCGGACTACCGGGTTGACGGCAGGCCAGGGCCTTCTGGGGGGCGACCTGGCGGTGATCGGCCTGGCGGTTTTTGTCTTCGGCGGTGAAGCGGCCATGTATGCCGTGCTCTCGCTGTTTATAAGTGCAAAAGTAATCGATTTGCTGCAGGAAGGCTTCAGCCCGGCGAAAGTTGCTCTGATCATTACCCGCCGAGCTGAAGAGATCAATCGCCGGCTGCTCCAGGACCTGGGACGGGGCGTCACCAGGTTTACCGGCCGTGGCGGATATACCGGCGAAAAGAAGGAAATATTGCTTTGTATTGTCACCCGTCCGCAGGTAGCCCGATTGAAAGAGCTGATCTATGAACTGGATCAGGCCGCCTTTGTCATTATCGGCAATGCCGGCGAAGTGCACGGCGAAGGATTCAAAGAGAAAGATCTTCAGTGACAGAGCTCAGCTTGAGCTGCCCGGCATGGCGGGCAATACCTTTCACGTTTTCTATATTTCAGCTGTATCCGCATTAACCCGTACTCTACCCTATAAAACTCCCTGTATCTCAAATAAACGCTGTAAAACCATAATATACCTGGGAAAATTAATAAATTATAAGAAATAAAGAAGGAATAAGCATACTCCTGTCGAATAATGTTCTAAAATATTAAGTTTATGTTAAGTTTGAGGCGGGGAAAGGCTGAACATGGTAGAAATTAAATCATTATATCACCGTTACGAGAACAATAGCGGCTACGCTCTGGAAGATCTGACCTTCACTGTGGATCGCGGCGAGTTTGTTTTTTTGATCGGCGCCAGCGGTGCGGGAAAATCAACTTTGTTTAAGCTCATCATCAGGGAGATTGTCCCCGCTAAGGGATCCCTGAAAGTTTTCGGTCATGACCTGTCCCGGATGCCGCGACACCGGGTGCCTTACCTGCGGCGCAACATCGGGATGGTCTTCCAGGATTTCAGGCTTCTTGAGGAATACACTGTTTTCGAAAATATCGCTTTTGCCATGCGGGTTACCGGGGCCTCCAACCGTGAAATCAGGCGTCGGACTCCCTATGTTCTTGACCTTGTCGGGCTGCCGGAGAAGGCAGATGCCAGGGTCTGCGATCTCTCGGGCGGCGAGCAGCAGCGCATCGGACTGGCGCGGGCCATTATCAACCGCCCGGCCATGATCATTGCCGATGAGCCTACCGGCAATCTCGATCCGGAAAATTCCCGTGAAATCATGAATATCCTGCGAACTATAAATATACGGGGCACCACCGTTCTTGTGGCCACGCATAATCGCGATATTGTCGACCGCCTTAAAAAGAGGGTCATCCTCCTGGAGAAAGGAAAACTGACGGCGGATGAGGCAAAGGGGGTTTACTCCGGTGCGCTTTAGCGGATTGGTCTATGCCTGCGGAGAAGCCCTGCGCGGTCTTTACCGGAACAAATGGATGACTGTTGCCTCTGTGGGTGTGGTCGTGGTTACCCTGCTCATGCTCGGCGGCTTCATGCTGGTGAATCTGAACCTGAACCATATCACCGAGGATGTGAAAGGGCAGGTGGAAATAGTTCTTTATGTTGAAGACACAGCCACCTTGGATGAACGCAATGCATTACGCGAAAAACTGGTTGCTCACAATTCGCTGGCTGAAATTCGCTTCATTTCAAGGCATGAAGCACTGCAGCGCCTGAAAAAGCAGATGGGTGATATTGTTGAGGGATATGAATCAGTAGAGGACAATCCTCTGCCCGATTCTTTTGAACTGCGGACCCATCGTCCCGAATCCGTTGGCGCTGTGGCAAAGGAACTGGAGGGTTACCCGGCAGTGGACAGGGTCACTTACGGGGAAGAAACTGTAGAGCGGCTTTTTGCCGCCACCCGGGCAATTCAGCTGGTGGGATTGGCATTAATGGCGGGACTGGCTGTCACTGCGATATTTCTCATTGCTCATACGATCAGGCTGAACGTTTTTATCCGCCGCCGGGAGATCATGATTATGAAATATGTAGGAGCAACGAACTGGTTTATTCGCTGGCCTTTTGTTCTGGAAGGGCTGATCATCGGCTTCATCGGATCGCTTCTGCCTCTGGCCGGGCTTTACTATATCTATCAGGCTTCCCTGGAGTGGGTTGCCGCGAACAACCTCATGTTTCTGACCCTGCTGCCCGCTTTACCAATCATGGGTCAGCTGAGTAAATACCTGCTCCCCCTGGGTACTGGTCTGGGGATCCTGGGAAGCGCTTTTTCGATGGACCGGTTTTTGCGGGTATAATTTTCGATTATATCAGATTAATATCCTGGAGGGATCTTGCATGCGGCGTCATACACTTCTGGTAATTCTTGCGGCAATCCTGCTGCTGTTCACTCTGGCTGCGACTGTTGCGCCGGTCTATGCTACCGAGCTCGACAAAAAACAGCAGGAGAAGCAGGAAATAGACAAGCAGCTTAAAGAGCAGCGGGAGAACCTTAAAGAGCAGCGCAGGGATGAGGATGCGTTGAAAACCGAGCTGGGCAAGCTCGACCGCCGCCTGCAAGAGCTTCAGTCCGATCTGGAGCGGATCAGCGGGGACATAGCCGTTACCGAAGGGAAGATTGCCCGTGCCGAGGTGGAACTGGCTGGTGCCGAAGAGGAGTTTGCCCGTAAAGAGGCTCTTTTCAAGCGCCGCCTGCGGGTGATTTACGAGCAGGGCCATAATTCTTACATAGATGTTCTGTTTGGAGCCACTTCATTCGGCGACTTTTTGACCCGCTTCAACAACCTCCGGATTATTGCGACCAACGATCAGCATCTGGTGGAGGAGATTCGCGCCGAGCGCAACCGCATCGAGGTCATGAAGGAGGAACTGGTGCAGGAAAAGAGCCGCCTGGACGGATTACGACGCCAGACTTTGAGCAACAAGGAAGAGGTCGAAAGGGTTGTTTCCACCCGGGAGACGGTGCTAAGGGACCTGCAGCAGGAGATTGCCCGCAATTTGAAAGCGGTACAAGATCTTGAGCGAGAGTCCCAAAGATTGGAGAATATCGTCCGTGATCTGATGCGCGGCAGCGGAGAAAGCGGAGGCAGTGGAGGCGGCGGAGTAAGCGGCAAACTCTGCTGGCCTGTTGAGTCGCCCAGCTATATCACCTCGGGATTTGGCTGGCGCAGGGATCCCTTTACAGGTGCTAGCGCCTGGCACGGTGCTATCGACATAGGGACCTACGGACGGCAGAATTACATCTTTGCCGCGGAAAGCGGCAGGGTAATCCTGGCGGCCTGGAACGGTGGTTACGGCAACTGCATCATTGTAGACCACGGCGGCGGTACCGCTACCCTGTACGCGCACCTGAGCTCCTACCTGGTGGGAGTGGGGCAGTCAGTCAGCCGCGGCCAGCGCATCGGCAGGGCCGG
>CAZQEV010000029.1:10321-14673 GCA_964592135.1 uncultured Syntrophomonadaceae bacterium | reverse complement strand
TCATGCTAAAAGCGGCAGCAAGAATGAAACTGGAAATACCCACAAAAGGGCTGGCGGCTGTCCCCATCAAATCTGCCGAGGGGCGGCGCTACCTGTCGGCTATGGCCTGCGCCGTAAATTTTGCTTTCTGCAACCGCCAGTGGATTACCCATGATGTCCGCCAGGCTTTCAGTGAAGTGCTCGGCGGAGATGACAGTGATTATGATCTGGGCCTTGTTTACGATGTGGCTCATAATATTGCCAAATTTGAGGAGGTGGGGGGCAGGAGACTGCTAATTCACCGCAAAGGCGCCACCAGGGCGCTGCCTCCCGGTCACCCCATCAACCCGCCGGTTTACCGCGAGCTGGGTCATCCGGCTCTGGTTCCCGGCAGCATGGGGACCGCCTCTTACGTGATCGTGGCCGAGCCGAAGGTTGAGCGCACATTCAATTCCGTAAACCATGGCGCCGGACGTGTTCTCTCCAGGGGAGCAGCCAGGCGGGAGATCGAAGTGGAGGAACTTAGAAAATCTCTCGGCGAGGTCATGCTTCCGGGCCGCAATTACCGGGCCTATCTTGATGAGGCGCCGCAGGCATACAAGGAGATCGAGGCGGTAATCGACACATTTACCGAAATCGGTTTTACCCGGCGGGTGGCGCGGCTTTTTCCTGTTGCCGTGATCAAAGGGCAGGGCCGGGATCGCTGAACCTTCTTTCATAGCCTGCCTCTTTCAAGCATATACATTGAAAGGGTTTTCTGGCGGAAGGAGGCAGGCCGGATCATGAGCAGGATAGTTTCGACCAAAAAACAGGCTGGAATGATGGTGGCATGTGTCTCGCTGACAGTGCTCATCTTTTATTCGATTAGTCTGCTCCTGCCGGCAAAAGGGGCCCGCAGCCCTAAAGTGCTGCAAAAGACGCTTGCTGTGATGGAACAGCTGGAGAGCTATGAGCTGATTATTGTAGAAAAAGCGCCCCAATATGAGCTTTCATTCCACGGAAGGGTAGAAAAGGGCAATGAGCTGAGCGGAACGCTGCCTGAATATGGACTTGAGGTATTGTCTAAAGAAAGTTTGCTCCTTTTAAAACCGGAAGGAGCGGCAGAGTGGGATCAGGCTGAAAAATTGGGACTTCAGGGATTGGCCGGTTTTTTGATCACTCCCCTGGAGCTGTTGCAGGAGCGAAAAGACTGCTTTGGCGGAGCAATTATGGGTGATGAGGCACATCTCGGTGCAGAGATCTGCCAAACCGTATATTTTATTGTTCCCGATCCGGAGAATCTTGTGCAAAGGTTCTTTCCCCGGGTAGATTGCAAGGTTATCGATGAGGTGATCATCGGTGCTGCCGTCACCGGGGAGGAAAACATACTGAAACAGCTGCGCATACTTGTCGAATTCGGCGGAGGCAGCAATGAAAAAATCGAGCGATGCTACTACATCGAGCAATAGCGCAGCATAAAAAATGATCTGCACCGCCGTGTGCAAAAGCTTTTTCTAAAGAACCAAGGTGTATCATTCACATGCCCGCGTTCCCCCTTTTGCTCTTTTCTACACGAGAGATATATCATTCACATGTATATCCCGGTCAACATTATGGTGATTGATCATATGATGGTACAGATTAGCAGAAAGGGGGCCAAGACTATTTCTAACGACTGCTTCTGTTTCGTGATCATGACCTTGTCGGGAAACCCGTTGCTGCAAGAACTTTACGAAGGGGTCGTCAAGCCCGTGGTGCAAGATTTTGATTGCCGCTGTGAACGGGTTGATGAACAGGAATTCAACGGCAGCATCAGGGATCGCATTCTTAAAAACATTCGCGAGGCCCGCTTCATTATCGCCGACGTTACCGAAGCACGGCCAAACTGCTATTACGAGCTCGGTGTGGCGCATGCCCTGGAAAAAGAGGTTATCCACCTGGCAAATTCAGCACAGGATATCCATTTTGATGTGAAAGATTTCAATTTCATCATCTACAGTGACGGTGGTGATCTGGAGCGCAAACTGCACCGTCGTATCCGGGCCACCCTTCTGGGTCAAAACCGGGGTTAGCAGGCCGGTGTGGTAATAAGCGGTTAATAGGGTTGCCTGCCGGTCCGCTCTGAGGCCGGGGCGGCGGCATCCGGGCATAAGCGCAGGATTTTAAAGCAGCTGCTCAAGACTGTGAATCAAGTGCTGTTCGTCGATCCCCGGGGTTTGTTATTCTTAGGATATTTGAGTGTTCTGGATACCTTCACAATGAGCAGGACCATGAGCAGCAGTAAAAGAATGACCAGAAGCGGAACGGCAACAGAAAGAAAACCCAGCACCCAGCTCCATAGTGTTTCCAGGAAAGAGACTGCCGGATTGGCGGTGCCGCCGGTAACTGCTGTTGAACTGCTGTGAACCGCGGCACTGGCCGTCTTTCCGGCAATCGCAGAGCCGCCCCCGGCGATCACAGCCACAGCCCAGTTGAAGTAAGGCCCCGCCTCGTAGAACACGGAGGCGGTAACAAGCATACCGGCAATGACTGCGGCAGGCGTGCTGACCGTAGCCAGGATATTGTCCACATAGGGGAAAAAATAGGCGATAACTTCAAGAGCGGCAGCTGTTCCGAAAGCGATCAAAGCCGGATAGGTGGAAATCCAGGCAAAAGCAGGTGATAATTGCAGGTGGCCTGTTAATGAAGCGATGCTCACAATTAAAAAGGGAACGAACACTCTGAAACCGCATGTGGCGCTGAGCCCGATACCGATGAGCAAACTGAGTGCTATCTCCATCAATACACCCCCCGCACAACCATGCATACATTTTACCATGTTCCGGAACAGCAGGCTACTGCCTTGCGCCGCGGAAAATAGCGGGACAGGGCGGCTAAGGCTTTTTCTGGGAGCTTTTTATACTGCTGAGCCGGTCTTGTGCATTTGGGCAGTTATTGATACAATTTTCCATATAATACTCCGGGCATCTTACAACTTTTGTGGAAAACAAAGCTGCGAGGTGAAATAAATGAAATGGAAGGGCAGAAAAGCCAGTATCAATGTAGAAGACCGCAGGGGCAGAAGCGCCAGAGGGCTCATCGGCGGCGGCATTGGAACGATTGTACTGGTTGTTTTGATCGCGCTCATGGGGGGCAACCCTTTGGAGTTTCTTGGCTCCCAGCTGGGTCAGGTAGAGGTTCCCTACACCGAGACAGCTGAAGAAAGGGAGCTGGCAGAGTTTGCCTCCGTAGTGCTGGCCGAGACAGAGGATGTCTGGACAGAGCTTTTTAGAAGGGAAAAAGGGATGGAATACCAGTACCCCCACCTGGTTCTCTACTCGGGATTTGTGCAATCAGCCTGCGGAGCTGCAGATTCATCTACAGGACCTTTCTATTGCTCCGGCGATCAGAAAGTGTATCTTGATCTCAGTTTCTACAATGATCTCAAGGAACGATTCCAGGCGCCGGGCGAATTTGCCATGGCTTATGTCATCGCCCATGAGATCGGGCACCATGTCCAGTACCAGCTGGGAATACTCGATCAGGTCATGTCCCAGCGCAACCGTTTGAGTGAGAAGGAATTTAACATGCTGCTGGTGATGCTGGAGCTGCAGGCCGACTATTTCGCCGGCGTCTGGGCCCATTATGCAGAAAGAGGCGATCTGCTGGAAGAAGGTGACATTGAAGCAGCGCTCAACGCCGCCGGCGCAGTGGGAGATGATCGCATTCAAAAAGAGACCTTGGGATATGTCATTCCCGACAGATTTACCCATGGAACCTCGGAACAGAGAGCGCGATGGTTTTATAAGGGATTCAAATCGGGGACTATAAAAGATGGCGATACATTTAATGCTTCCGATCTCTAAGGATGGAACAGTGTGGGGGACTTAAACCTTTTTACAAATTTCAGGATCATTATGCGCAGAGGAGAATGGAGCTGGAAAGAGGCCGGTTCTCAAGGTTAGAGGTTCGCTGAAGTGGATTTCGGAGGATTATTAAGCAAAGGAGATGTCCATTACTGTCGCGAAGAATACGCGAAGAATAGAGGAATAATGGATAAATGCCAAATCATGAAAGGAGGCGACAAAATGCCCACAATATTTTTCTATGGACCGAAACTGGAGCGGGAGAAGAAGGTAGAATTGATTCGCAATTTTACTAAAGCTGCCGGCGAAGCCACGGGCATCCGGGAAGAAGCTTTTGTAGTCTATCTGCAGGAGACCGCGCCGGATCAGGTCGGAGTAGGCGGTAAGCTGCTTGCAGACCGCACCTAGACGGAGAAAGAGGGTTGCCGACCGGAGGGACAACGCAGCGATGGGGTAAGAGAGGAGGATTGCCGGTGTCTGTTCTGCAGAAAGAATCCTTGCTGGAAGGATTGCAAGTACTGGATCTGACCAGGCTGTTGCCGGGCCCTC
>CAZQEV010000029.1:0-10221 GCA_964592135.1 uncultured Syntrophomonadaceae bacterium | reverse complement strand
TCCTTGCTGGAAGGATTGCAAGTACTGGATCTGACCAGGCTGTTGCCGGGCCCTCTTTGCACCATGCTGATGGGCGATTACGGTGCGGAAGTGCTGAAAATTGAAGATACAGCGGCCGGGGATCCTACACGCGCAGTTGGAAAGATGATCGACGGCGCCGGCAGTTTCTTCTGGATGCTTAACCGCAACAAGAAAAGTCTTTCGCTGAACCTGAAAAAGGAGCGCGGGCGGGACATCCTGCGCCGGCTGGCTTCCCAGAGCGATGTTCTGGTTGAGGGCTTCCGTCCGGGGGTGATGGAGCGGCTGGAGCTTGATTACGAAAACCTTAGTTCCCTAAACCCGGGGCTGATCTACGCCTCCATCTCCGGCTATGGACAGAAGGGTATCTACCGTGAGCGGGCCGGCCATGATCTTAATTACACCGCCCTTAGCGGCCTGCTCGATTTGAGCGCCGCACCGGGTGAGCCCCCGGTGATGCCGGCGGTGCAGATTGCCGACATCGCCGCAGGAACGATGAGCGCTCTTTCGGGGATCTTCATGGCCCTTTATGCACGCAGCATCAGCGGGCGAGGCCGCCATGTTGATATATCCATGAGCCGTGGGCTTCTGCCCTGGATGGTTTATGCCGCCGGCGCCCCGGCACTGGAGGAAACCGGACTGCCGCGGCGCAGTAGCGGCCATATCACCGGTGCCTATGCCTGTTACAATCTCTATGAAACAGCCGATGGCAGATACATGAGTCTGGGGGCTCTTGAGCCTCTTTTCTGGTATAAATTTTGCCATGCAGTGCATAGGCCCGACTGGGTGGAGCGGCAATTCGAATCTGATACCCGGGAGGAACTGATCCGGGAGCTCCAGGCGCTGTTTATAAAGAAAACACAGGAACAATGGGTTGAGATCTTTGCAGACCACGACACCTGCTGCGAGCCTGTTCTCGATATGGATGCCGCCGCCGCACATCCCCTGGCCCGGGAGCAGGATTTCTGGATCGAGGTTTCTCGACATCCAGGCGCGACACAGAAACAGCCTGGTTTTCCACTGCTTTTCTCGGGGCAGGGAGGTGAGGTGAGGCTGCCGCCGCCCCGCCTGGGGGAGCATACCCTGGAGACCCTGGAATCACTGGGCTACACCGGATCAGAAATAAAGTTACTACTTCAGGAAGGCATCGCCCGGAGCAACTAGCCCCGGGGACGGGGTACCTGTCTAGTTTTTTTATTATTTTTGTAGAGTCGCGAGGAGAAATTAACTAATATCAGGAGTGCGGTGAGTTCTTATGCCCAGAACTGCACGAAAAAAGGGTTCAACAGGCATATACCACATCGTCATGCGCGGCATAAACCGGCAAAACATTTTTGAAGATGCAGAGGACAAAGAAAGGTTCATCCAGACTTTAATCAGATATAAAAGCATTTGCGGTTTTGAATTGTTTGCTTACTGCATAATGGACAACCATCTTCACTTACTGCTACGGGTAATCGTTGAACCTTTGGATCAAATAATGCGCAGGGTGTGTGGTAGCTTTGTTTACTGGTATAACCAGAAATATGAGCGAATCGGCAATCTCTTTCAAGACCGCTTTCGTAGCGAACCCGTAGATGACGAAGCATATTTCTTAACAGTCCTTCGCTATATCCATCAAAATCCTATTAAAGCAGGTCTGATAAGGGAACTGGGACAGTATCACTGGAGTAGCTACAAGGATTATTTTGGGGGTCCTTCTTTCATAGATGCAAATTTTGCGCTTAGCATGTTTCATGATAATCCTGAAAAATCTATTGCAGCTTTTGAAAGCCATCAGAGTAAAGTTGTTGACGAAGCTTGTTTAGATATCGAAGAAAAACCCAAGCGTTTAAACGATGAAGAAGCAAAAGAAATTATCAAACAAGTGTGTAATGTAAGCCGCGCCGGCGATTTGCAGAGGTTAGAAAAAAGAATCAGGGATGCCCATCTGCAGGAAATAATGGAAAATCATGGCCTTACCATCCGCCAGATCTCAAGATTAACAGGGATAAGCAGGGGAGTTGTTTATAACGTCAGGCGATCTAGCCAGGTACCCCGTCCCTAGGGCTACCTAGGGCTAGCTGTATCCTTCGAGGTCGAGGGAGACATGGGAGAAGCCGATTTTTCTGAAGTAGGAGCTGATGGCGGCTCTTTTTTGCAGGACTGTGGGGATCTCTGAAGGAGCGACCTCGATTCGGGCTCTGTCGCCCTGGCTGCGCACTCTGATTTCCCGGCGCAGTCCCAGCGCGCGCAGGAACTCTTCTCCCTTTTCAACCCGTTCTAATTTTTCAAGTTCCAGTTTCTCTCCGTAGGGGAATCTCGTTGCCAGACAGCTGTTGGCCGGCCGGTCCCAGGTGGGCAGGTGGTAACGGCGCGAGAGGCAACGGATCTCTTTTTTGGTGAGCGCCGCTTCCTGCAGGGGGCTGCGGACGCCATATTCTCGCGCTGCGGTGCTGCCGGGGCGGTATTCGGCGAGATCATCAATGTTGCTCCCATCCAGGATACAGGGGAGAGACTCCCGGTGGGAGATGGCGGCCAGGGTGGCGTAAAGATCTCTTTTACAATGATAACAGCGATCGGGGCTATTTGTGACGAAGGGATCACAGGAGAGTTCGGCCGTGTGGATAAGACGGTGGGGAACCATGAGCAGCTCGGCCAGCTCACAGGCTGCATTCGTTTCTGCAGAGGGACGGATGGGGGAGACGGCGGTTATAGCCAGGATATTTTCCTTACCCAGTACCGCGGCGGCTTTATAGAGAAGAAAAGCGCTGTCCGCCCCGCCAGAGAAAGACACAAGGGCGCCCTGGCAGTCGCTGAGAATTTGCTCCAATTTATTCTCCTTATCCCGAAGCGAGCCGCACGCAGGCATCTTTTTGAACAAGGGGCAGTCATCCTCTCATTGAGAATAGAAGATATCTTTACTTTAGGACAAGAGTGCTTTTTATGCAAGGGGTGAAAAACGGGCGGCTTTGCGGTACCCTTCCTGGGTGCTGTTTGTGCAGCAACTGGGACTGGTCGACGCCCTCTTCTCTCTCTACCTCAAATTGGTTTGATGGATCAGGGGAATGGTTGATATAATTAGAACACCTTAAGTATCGAAAAGCGGTTACTACGCTTTATTTACATTCCTGCTGCTGAGCGGCTGTCTGGTATAAAGCAAGGTTGATCTGATCAAAGGAGGGGGACCCTTGGGCAAAAAGGAGCTGCAAATTCTCTTGGAATCCCTGTTGTCAGGGAAAATAACGGTAGAACAGGCGTTGGAACAGTTGGCGCAACTGCCATACGAAAATTTGGGATATGCCCGCCTGGATCATCATCGCGAGCTGCGCACAGGGTTTCCGGAAGTTGTCTTCTGCCAGGGAAAAACTGTGGAACAGGTGGCGGAGATCTTTGCCAGGCTCGCTGCCAGATCGAAAGTAGTGCTGGGAACCCGGGCCGGCTCCGAGGCCTTCAAGGCTGTTAAGGAAAAATGCCCGGAGGCTGTGTACCACCAGATTGCCCGCTGTATAGTTGTTTCTTCCAGCATAGATTGTGAAAAGAAAGGAAACATTCTTGTTGTCAGTGCCGGAACAGCGGATATGCCGGTGGCAGAAGAGGCTGCAGTGTCAGCGGAGGCCATGGGATTGGGAGTATCAAGGCTTTATGACGTCGGCGTGGCGGGGATTCACCGTTTACTGGAACATTGCGCCCTGCTGCATCAGGCCACAGTGGTCATCGTTGTCGCCGGGATGGAAGGCGCGTTGGCCAGTGTTGTGGGCGGGCTGACTCGCAGACCTATTATTGCGGTACCTACCAGCGTCGGTTATGGAGCAAACTTCGGGGGCCTTTCTGCTCTATTGGCCATGCTCAACAGCTGCGCCTCCGGCGTCGGCGTGGTCAACATAGATAACGGTTACGGCGCTGCATCACTGGCTTATGCCATTGTTGACCCAGAGAGGAGCTAACGATGAAGATACTTTATCTTGATTGCTTTGCAGGTATTGCCGGAGATATGTTACTGGGCTCCTTGCTGGATGCAGGAGCAGATCTGGAGGTAGTAAAAGAAGGTATTTCCAGCCTCGATATGGGAGGTTACACTTTTGAAACTGGGAAAGGCAGCAGTCATGGTATTGCCGCCACCTATGTGCATATCCTGAGCACAGCTGATCAGCCGCACCGCCACCTGCAGGATATCCTGGATCTTATTGATAAGGGAAATCTGGATGATATTGTCAAGGATAAGGCTCACAAGGTTTTCAGGCGGTTGGCTGAAGCTGAAGCGAAGGTGCATGGAACCACCCCTGAGCATATTCATTTCCATGAAGTGGGGGCTATTGACTCCATCTGTGATATTGTCGGCTGCCTCATCGCTTTGGAGAGTTTGCATGTGGATCAGATCATCTGTTCACCGCTGCCTGTGACCTCGGGAACGATCCGCTGTGAGCACGGCTTGATTCCTGTTCCCGCCCCGGCGACGCTGGAACTTATCGTGGGCGTGCCCACGCGCAAGGTAGAACTTGAGGGTGAACTGGTCACGCCAACTGGCGCCGTGCTGGCGACAACCCTGGCTCACTCATTCTCCTCTTTTCCGGCGATGACGGTGAAACAGGTGGGTTACGGCATGGGTACCAGGGATTACGGTTTTCCCAATGTGCTGCGGGCTATCATGGGAGAGACAAAGGAACCTGACGGGGGGCCGGGCGGTCTGGGGAATCCTGACGAAGTTGTGGTTATGGAGGCTAGCATTGATGATCTCAATCCCGAGATCTACCCCTACCTGGTCCAGAAACTGCTGGATACCGGGGCGCTGGATGCTTTTTTGACGCCCATCATCATGAAGGGTGGCAGGCCCGGCATACTTCTAACGGTGCTGGCGCACCGCGAGGACTGGGATCAAGCAGCAAGGGTTATCTTTCAGGAGACATCCACACTGGGCCTGCGCCGGCGTTGTGATCTGCGGCAGCTGCTTTTACGGGAAATCACCATGGTGGAAACACCTTTCGGGGAGATTGCCGTGAAGATCGGACGGAGCGCCAAAGATGAAGCCCCTGTGCAGGTGGCTCCCGAATACAGGGACTGCTGCGCGGCGGCGAAACGTTTTCAGGTTCCCTTGAAAAACGTATACAACGAGGCCGTGGCTGCTGTCCTGAAGATAGAGAAGAGATAACTGGAGATAACCGGAAATAACCGGGGCTGCAAGGAAGCCCTGTTCATACATTGACGGCGCTATTCATAATCATCTATAATCATGCTTCAACTGGGGCAGCTGAACCACAGCCCACAGTGTGCCGGAGGAGGAAAATTAATGGTCGATACAGAAAAGATTGAAGCTGCGGTAAAAATGATTCTTGAAGCAATAGGCGAGGACCCCGGCCGTGAAGGTTTGAAGGATACGCCCGCCCGTGTTGCCCGGATGTACAAAGAAATATTTTGCGGTCTTGAGAATGACCCGGAAAGGCACCTGGAGTGCTATTTTACCGAACAGCACGATGAGATGGTCCTGGTCAAAGATATTCCCATTTACTCCATATGCGAGCACCATTTAACCCCCTTTATTGGAAAAGCGCATGCTGCCTATATTCCCAACCAGGGGAAACTGCTGGGCCTCTCCAAGCTGGCCCGGGTGATTGATGAGTATGCCAAAAGGCCGCAAATCCAGGAGAGGCTGACGTCACAGGTGGCCAATTCCATCATGAGCAAGGCCAGGCCGAAGGGGGTCCTGGTCGTGATTGAAGCTGAACACATGTGCATGACGATGAGAGGTGTGCGCAAAGCCGGTTCCAGGACCATTACCTCAGCGGTGCGCGGACTGTTCCAGCACAACAGTGCTACCAGGGCAGAGGCTTTTTCACTCATCCGCGGGTAGCTGGGCTGATTGGCCTTAAAGGATTTCTGAGTTTGAAGCAGGGCGGTGCGGCGCCGGCTACTGACAAGAATGTAATCTGCGGAACGTGAACAAGGCCGGGGTTGGAGGTAACGGCTCCAAAAGATGCCCAACAGAATCTATCCATCATTGGAGCAGAGCGCCTGGCGCCAAATATCACCATTCTGAAATATATTTTATGGATATGGTTAGAGAATAAATCAATCAAAATGAAAGGGCCAGGCGGGTTGACAGGTACCCCGTCCCTAAGGCTAGGGCTATAGGGCTAGACAGGTACCCCGTCCCTAGGGCTAGGGCTTTACCGATGCTGCCGTGCAGTTTATAATACAGACATGATCAATGAGGTTGCCTCTAAAACGGAACTCGAGCGGTCCCGCCGCATCTTTAAGCTTCTGGAGCAGCGCTATCCCTTTCCCCGCACCAAGCTGATTTATGAGGATCCCTTCCAGCTGTTCATCGCTGTTCTGCTATCGGCGCAGACAACGGACGAACAGGTCAACCGCATCACAGAAAAACTATTTCCCGCGATTTCCACACCGCAGCAGCTGGCCGGGTTTCAGCCGGAAGAGCTGGAGCCTTACCTCAAGGGCTGCGGACTTTACCGGAATAAAAGTCGCTATCTTGTTGAAGCGAGCCGGATGATCGTGAAAGATTTCGGAGGCAGGCTGCCGGATGACTTTGACAGTCTCATGACGCTGCCGGGCATAGGGCGAAAATGCGCCAATGTAATCCTGAACGTGGGTTTCGGCAAACCCGCCCTGGCTGTGGATACGCATGTTTTCCGGGTGGCGCGTCGCCTGGGCCTGGCAACGGGCAGCAAACCGGAAGAGGTAGAGGAGCAACTAAAGGTGCTGCTGGCCCCGGCGGAATGGGGCAAGGCCCACCAGCGCCTCATCGCATTTGGACGGGATATCTGCCAGGCCCGGCGCCCTTGCTGCGCTGAATGTCCCCTGAGCGATTTATGTAGCTGGGATAAAGCATGTACGGAAAAATGACCTGAGGCATAAAATGCCTAAAGGCGCCCCGGCAAACTGCAGCTCCGGGGCGGGGAGGAGAGATAATATGGCTATTTACGAGTTAAATGCCGGTGATTTGAAATACCGCTGTGATCCGCAGAGGCTTCCTTTTGAAACTACTGCGGAGGTTCCACCGCTTGAGGGGATGATCGGGCAGGAGCGCGCCGTCAAGGCGATGGATTTTGGCCTGCAGATCAAACGCGCCGGTTACAATATTTTTATGACCGGCTTTACAGGGACCGGTAAATCAAGTTATGCCCTCTCTGCGGTGCAAAAAGTTGCTTTGCAGGAGGCCTGCCCCGACGATTTGCTCTACGTCTACAATTTTGACAATCCCGGCGAACCGCCGGCTCTGAATTTACCCGCCGGTCAGGGGACTCTTTTTACCCGCCATGTTGAAGAGCTGCTGGAGGATTTGAGGCAGGCCATCCCCAAGGCCTTTGATACGGAAGATTACGAGCGGCAGAAAGCATCCTATGTCAAAGAATTTCAGGAGCTGCGAGCTGTTCACCTTGAAGAGCTGAATAAAATCGCCCGGGAGCACGGCTTTGCTTTGAAGAGGACCAGCTCCGGCTTTGTGACAGTTCCCCTGGTTGATGGCGAGCAGGTCAGCGAGGATGATTACGCCAAACTCGAGCAGCCGGTCAAAGATGAACTGGAGAAAAAATCTACCGCGGTGCAACTGAAGGCCATGGAGATCATGCGCCGGATTCAGTCTGTTGAGAAGGGGCTCAAAGAAAAATTCAAGCAGCTCGACAAGAAAATCGCCATCACAGCAACGGGCCACCTTTTCAATGAGATTCTGGAAAAATACAGCGGTTTTCCCAAAGTTCAGAGCTACCTGCAGGCTCTCCAGGATGATGTTCTCTCCAGCCTGGGCGAATTTCGCGCTGAGGAAGAGGAGCAGTCTTTTCCGATGTTCTGGCTGCGCCGCCAGAGCCAGGAGCAGGCGGAGCTGCGCTACAAGGTCAATCTGATGGTTGATCACCGGGAAACTGAGGGGGCTCCGGTGGTTTATGAAACAAACCCTTCTTACTACAATCTGCTGGGCAGAATGGAATATGAAAACCGTCTCGGGGCGGCGATTACAGACTTTACCATGCTTAAAGCCGGCGCATTTCACCGCGCCAACGGAGGCTATCTGATCCTGCAGGCCAACGATGTCCTGGCGGGATTGCAATCATGGGAGGTTTTGAAAAGAATACTGAAGACAAAGGAGATCCGCATCGAGACTCTGGGAGAACAGTATGCCATGATCACTGTCTCGACCCTGCGGCCGCAGCCGGTGCCGTTGCAGCTTAAGGTGATCTTGATCGGCAGTCCGCTGCTTTACCAGCTGCTTTATTCATACGATGAGGATTTCAGCAAGCTGTTCAAGATCAAAGTGGATTTTGATGTGGAGATGGATATGGACGACGACAACATGGCCAAGATGGCCGGTTTCATCGCCTACCACTGCAATCTCCAGCAACTGCGCCATTTTGATCGCGAAGCGGTGGCCAGGATGGTCGAATACAGCGCCCGCCTGGCAGAGCACCAGGAAAAATTGAGCACGCGCTTCAACGATATTGTCGAACTTCTTTACGAGGCTGATGCCTGGGCTGAAATTGACGGTGCGGCGGCTGTAGGTGCGGCACAGGTAGAAAAAGCGCTGGCCGAAAAGATACACCGCTCCAACAAGTATGAGCAAAAAATCCTGGAAGCCATTGAAAAAGGGCAGATATTGCTGGACACTGCAGGCGTCGAAGTAGGACAGGTGAACGCTCTTTCGGTGCTCGATCTGGGGGATTACCACTTTGGCCGCCCCTCGCGGGTTACCGCCGCCGTATATCCCGGCCGCCGCGGCATCATCAATATTGAACGGGAAAGCAAGCTCAGCGGAAAAATTCACGACAAGGGTGTGCTCATCCTGAGCGGATACATTGGCCGTCGCTACGGCAGCAAAGTTCCTCTCAATCTATCGGCCAGCCTCTGTTTTGAACAATCCTACAGCGGCGTGGATGGAGACAGCGCTTCGGCGGCTGAGCTTTTTGCCCTTATTTCAAGCATTTCCGGCATTCCCCTGAAGCAAAACTTTGCCGTAACGGGGTCGATTAACCAGAATGGCGAGATTCAACCGGTGGGAGGAATAAACAGCAAGATCGAGGGTTTTTATGATGCCTGCAGGATCAAGGGGTTCACGGAGGAACAGGGTGTGATCATTCCCGGAGCCAACCTGAAAAACCTGATGCTTCGCGATGAGATCGGAGAAGCAGTCGACGCGGGTACATTTCATATTTATGCTATTACCACTGTAGATGAAGGGATCGAACTGCTTACAGGAAAGGATGCAGGGAAAGAGCTGGCAGACGGCAGCTTCCCTCCCGGCACGGTAAATGAAGCGGTGATCAGCCGGCTTAGGAAATATGACGAGGTGCTTCGTAAAGAGAAGGATCAGGGGGAGGCTCACGATCGGAATTGAACAGGCCTGACGGGGTCGCGCCTTACGCCGGATTTGCCGGGATCTATGACCGGATCATGGCCGGTGTGGATTACGAAGGCTGGGCCGATTACATCGAGTCACTTTTGAAGCGTTTCGAACGCAAACCGCGCTCCCTTATCGATCTCGCTTGCGGTACGGGCAGCTCAGCGCTGCCCTTTGCCGCCAGGGGTTACCGGGTCAGCGCCGTTGACTCTTCTAAAGCAATGCTGCAGGTAGGCCGCTCCCGGGCTGCGGCGGCGGGGCTGCACGTAGATTTTTATCCGATGGATCTGCGCGAGCTGTGCCTGCCGGGGGAGTATGATTTGGCCCTGCTTTTCCAGGATGGGCTCAACTACCTCCTCACAGAGGCGGAACTCCTGCAGTCTTTTTGCGGCATCCGGGATCATCTCGGGCCGGATGGGCTTTTTATCTTTGACCTGACCCGCCCCTCGCTCAGGACGCAGGATGAGCAGTTTACCATATACTGGGCTGACGAGGCCGATTTTACCCTCCTCTGGGAGAGCCGCTACGTAAGAGCTGAACAAACCTGGGAAATTCTTCTGATCGCCTTTGTAGAGGAAAAAGATGGCCTTTACCGCAAATTCCAGGAGAGGCACAGGGAAAAAGATTATCCGCCGGAGCTGGTGGAGCGGCTGCTTCACGAAGCCGGCTTCAGGATCCTGGCAATGCTGCCCACATTCAAGCAAACAGCGGCATGCGGCAGCGAGCCGAAACTGACCTTCATAACCGAGAAGGGGATCTAGGCCTTGAATTGTAAGGTTTTGGTAGAAGCTACGCCTGTTGGTGAATAAATGTTGTTTCTTTCAGGTAGAGTTCACATCCCTGCATTCATCAAAAGTGATGATTCAAGACCTGACCCC
>CAZQEV010000028.1:0-14677 GCA_964592135.1 uncultured Syntrophomonadaceae bacterium | reverse complement strand
GTTAACCATAGATCTGGGCGGTCCCCCGGCTGGTAGTCTCCGACAGGTGAATAGTTTTATCGGCTCCCTGGTGCATACATTTACCGGGTTTCCCGAAATAGATGATGTCCTGGTGACTGTTTAGGGCCGGCCCTGGAGCAAGGCGACCTTGCCTGGAATTGTTCGCTTCGCTTTGCAGAGATAATTTATGATTCGATTGAGCCGGATGTCGTAAGTTGTAAAATGAAGGAGGATCGATGTGTCCGAACCGGTCTTGCGCTGGGGCGCCCTGAACCTGCCCTTTTCCAGTCTTGCCTTTTTTGCTGCAATTATCATCGGCCTGGTGATGACCTACATTGAGGGGCGGCGGAAACTGCTTCCCGAAGCAAAGCTCATCGACTTTTTATTTCTGGCCCTGGTTGGCGGTATGATCGGCGGCAGGCTGGTCCATGCTTGCCTTTTTGATACCGGTTATTATTTTGAACAGCCTATACGCCTGCTTTATATTCAGGATTGCGGTTTCAGTTTCTGGGGAGGCCTTACATGTGCTTTTGTTGTAATTTCTATCTGGTCTGCTAGCGGCAAAATGATTGTAGAGCGCTACCTTGACGCTGCAGCGCCGGCTCTGGCATTTTGCCTTTCATGCGGCTACATCGGCGCCCGGCCATGGGGCGGACTTATGAACGCTCCTCTCCCCTGGGCCATTATCAGTGAAGGGGGCTACCGTCATCCAGACGGCGCCTATGCTATCATTTTATTGATGACAGTATATCTTATCATTAAACGCCGCCGCCACAGATCAGCTTACGAAGGCGAACTCTTTTTTTGGTTTCTACTGGGCTGCAGCATGAGTAACATTTTGCTGGACTTTATTCGTGACATTCCGCATGTGTGGGGTATTTTTTCTGCCGGGCAGCTTTTCTCCATGGTTATGGTTGCTTTTACAATCTATTTTATCCTTGCCGGTCCCCAGATATCTATCCCCCACAGCTATTTGCGCCGTACCGGTTACCGGCGAAAACCCGCTGAGACAGCAGCAGTATTTTTATGGCAGTTCGTCTTGACCGGGGCGATGGTGCTTTCATATTATTGGATCCAAAGTCCGTCTATGTTTCTATGAACATGGTTTCCGTGCTGTCCACAGCCTTTCCTATTAAACCGCTGACATCGAGATTCTTTTCCGCCTTGATTACTAGATCCATTTTGGGCCGGGTGGCTGGATGGCGCGGCAAGAAAAGGGTACAGCAATCCTCATAGGGACGGATCGAGATTTCATAAGTGCCGGTTTTTTCAGCAACGTTGACGATATCATGCTTGTCCATCCCCAGTAGGGGTCTCAGTATGAGCATTGATGTCGCACTGTCAATTACAATCATGCTTTCTAGAGTCTGGCTGGCCACCTGCCCCAGGCTCTCTCCCGTAATCAGGGCCTGCAGACTGCGGCTGCAGGATAGTTTTTCAGCGATCCGGAGCATCATTCGTCGCAACAGGATGATCCCCAGTTCCGAAGGACAGTGCATCTGGATCTCCTTCTGGATACCGGTAACGCTGACCATGTGCAGCGGGATTTTGCCTCCGGACAAGGAGAGGGTTTTACAGAGGTCGATCACTTTTTCACGTGAGCGCAGGCCTGTAAAAGGATGGCTATGGAAATGTATTGCTTCCAGAGCCAGACCCCGCTTCATCGCCATCCAGCCTGCTACGGGGCTGTCGATACCTCCAGAAAGCAGCAGCAGCGCCCTTCCCGTTACCCCCACTGGTAGGCCTCCCGGCCCGGCAATATGATCGCTGTACAGGTAAGCTTCTTTGGCGCCTATTTCGATGAATATGCGAAATGAAGGGTTGTGAAGATCAACTTTCAACCGGGGATGCGCATCCAGGATCGCAGCACCGACGCTCCGGTTTATTTCCGGTGAGGTCAAAGGAAAATTTTTGTTGGGACGGCGGGCTTCTACCTTGAAACTATCGACGCAAGAAAGGCTGCTCTCCACGAGTTCCAGTGCTTTCTTTTCAATTTCTACCGGATCAAGGGAAGATGTTGTAACACTGCTGGCTGAGACCAACCCAAAAACCCTTCCCAGCCGCCTTGTGATTTCTTCTTTTTGCGAATCCGGTCCTGTAATCAGGAAACGGCCGTGCATTGTCTCAACTCCGGCCCCGAGCCCTGTGAGGGTGGACTTTAAATTGTTGAAAAGTGCTTTTTCGAAGTATCTCCTGTTTTTGCCTTTCAAGGCGATTTCGCCATAACGGATCAGAAATTTGACCGGTATCCGCCCCCTTTACTTTCTTGTTAATGCCTATGGAAGGCACTCAGCTCGCGTACCGCTGAAGCAATCTTTTTGACAACACGGTCAATTTGTTTTTCGTCATTAAATGGTGAGAAACTGAAGCGCAGGGAGCCCGATAATCTTTGTTCATCCATGCCCAGCGCCGCCAGCACATGGCTCGGTTCGGGATGGCGCGAGTGACAGGCTGCGCCCGGGGATACATAGATCTGCTCTTCTTCGAGGGCATGAAGTAAGATCTCAGCTTTGATGCCGGGAAAGGAAAGATTGATGATATGCGGCGCTGCATCTTCCGGCTGCGGTCCGTTGAGGTAAAATTCCAGGCCGGTCTGCTGCAGCCCCCGGAAGAGTATTTCTTTCAGGTGGTGAAGCCGGGTCCGATTCTCATCCAGGTTAATACCATTCAGCCTGGCAGCAAGCCCGAAACCGGCAATACAGGCGGTGTTTTCGGTTCCCGGCCGGAACCCTTTTTCCTGGTCTCCTCCTTGAAATAGCGGCTCTAGAGCTACTCCTTTCCTGGCCCAAAGTGCTCCCACTCCTTTGGGTCCGTGGATCTTGTGAGAACAGAAGCTGTAAAGATCAGCCTTCCAGCGCTGCAGTAATGCCGGGATCTTGGCAAAAGACTGAACCCCGTCTATATGGTAAAGAGTCTGTGGATTACGCTTTTTTATGATAGTCCCAATTTTATCCACCGGCTGAATGGTGCCGATTTCGTTATTAACATGGATCGTGCTGACGAGGATGGTGCCGCTGCCGATTGTCCCGGCCAGGCGGTCAAGATCCAGGTAGCCCTGCGCATCAACAGGAAGATAGCTCACGGAAAAGCCTTCTTCCTCAAGCCTGCGGCAGCTGTTGAGTACTGAGGGGTGTTCGATTTGGGTGGTAATGATGTGACGGCCCCGCTTTTTCTGCCGGTAAGCCGCTCCTTTCAACGCCATATTGTTGGACTCAGTGCCGCCGGAAGTAAAATAAATCTCATCTTCCCGGCATTGCAATAGTGATGCAATGTCGCGGCGGGCTTCGTCAATAAGTTTTTCGGCAGCGACTCCCCTGGCGTGAAGTGAGGCTGGATTGCCGTAATTGTTCCTTTGAATGTGGTCGAGAAGTTCGATCACTTCGTCAAAAGGGCGTGTTGTAGCGCTATTGTCCAGGTAGACTTCAGTCATGGAATACACCCCAGCCGCACGGTATCAACATCGGATCTCCAACCCGAACACCGGGCTATACAGATACTACCTCTTTGATGGCAGGTATCTCTTGTTTCAGAACACGTTCTATGCCCTGCT
Organism: uncultured Syntrophomonadaceae bacterium; assembly: GCA_964592135.1. Taxonomy (GTDB): domain Bacteria; phylum Bacillota; class Dethiobacteria; order DTU022; family DTU022; genus JAAZIN01. Next base: position 11,127 of record CAZQEV010000028.1, on the reverse strand, counting down.
TCAGCGTCATCGTGGCCATGGGGCATCCGTGGCATGCGCCGGTAAGTTTTACCCTGACGACACCGTCTTCCGTTACATCAACTACCTCTACATCGCCGCCGTCGCGCTGCAAGGCCGGCCGAATTTTCAGCAAAGCCTGTTCAACCTGTTCTCTCATGTGGTCCCCTCCTTCATGTTTTCATTATGCCTCTATCGGTATAAGGATTATACCATATTTGTCCGGGGTAATGCAGCATCCTGCCTGGTCACAATCGCTCGTAGAAAGTCATGCAGGAAGCTTAATAAAAGACCGGAGGGAGATGCCGGTGAGAGGAGAGGCCGGCGGTGAGGCTGGGGCATGAGGCGTGAGGCGGCGTGGCGTGGCGTGTCAACCCATATAAAAATCTTACCCAATGAGTGTGGTTGACAAAAGAGAAGCTTTTCCATCATAATGTTTCTATATAATATATAAAAACTTTGTGGGGAAGGAAGTTTATACGAATGGTTCTGCCGGAAATTATTGAGAAGATCGCATTGTTGAAAGCAGAACGGAATGCCATCATTCTGGCACATAATTACCAGATAGAAGAGGTTCAGGATCTGGCCGACTATACCGGGGATTCATTTGAGCTCAGCCGGCTTGCTGCGGATCTCGACTGTGAAGTCATTGTATTTTGCGGTGTTGACTTCATGGCCGAAAGCGCAGCCATTCTGGCTCCCGACAAGATCGTATTACTTCCTGCAAGATTGGCAGGCTGCCCCATGGCGGATATGGTCACACCCGCAGCGCTGAGAGAATACAAGGAAAAATATCCTGATGCCGCCGTGGTTACCTACATTAATTCTTCCGCCGCCGTTAAAGCGGAAAGTGATATCTGCGTGACATCGGCAAATGCTGCTGCCGTGGTCAACTCCCTTGAAGAGGCGCAGGTTATTTTTGTTCCCGATAAAAACCTGGCTCATTTTGTCTCCTGCCATACCGGCAAAGAGATCATCCCCTGGCCGGGTTATTGTATCACTCATTACCGCATATCCTCTGAAGATATTGCCAGAGCCCGCCGGGCGCACCCTGATGCGCTCGTGATTGTCCACCCTGAATGCTGTCCCGATGTGGCGGGAAAAGCTGATGCTGTTTTAGGAACAGGCGGCATGATCCGTTTTGTCAAAGAGACGGAAGCAAGTGAGATCATTGTCGGGACCGAGTCGGGGATGGTTTACCGTCTATGTCAGGAGCGACCGGATCTTAAATATCATATTCCAACTCCCGGCTTGATCTGTCCGAATATGAAATATACCACGCCCGCACTGGTGCTCTCTTCACTGGAGAAAATGCAGCACCGGATTGTTGTTCCACCTGATGTTCGGGAAGGTGCGGCAGAGGCGCTCCGGCGGATGCTGGCCGTCCCCTTGCCCTGAGTGCTGTCAGCTTAAAATGGGGAGGATCGGGGTGGGGCACTCATGTAATCGATTGGCCCAAGCCTGAGATTGACTTATATCCTGATATGCAGCTGATAAGTCCTGGGAGGTTATTTTATGCTGTCGCAGCAATTTGTTAGAGAAATAGTGGGAAATGCTCTCCGGGAAGATCTCAAATATGGAGATGTGACTACTGAAGCAATCGTTCCCCCGCAGACAAGGGGGGCGGGCTGTATCTATGCCCGGGAAGATGGGATCATTGCCGGTCTGCCGCTGGCGGAATACACTTTCAAGGACATTGACGAGAACCTTGACTGTGTTTGCCTCGTTGAGGAAGGCGGGAGGGTCAGCGCCGGGCAGCTGTTAATGAAAATAAGCGGCCGGCTGCAGCCGCTCCTTTTTGCCGAAAGGACGGCCTTGAATTTCTTGCAGCGTCTGTCAGGGATCGCCAGCATCACAGCAGCATGGGTTAAAGAGCTCGAGGGCTTCCCGGTAAAACTGGCAGACACCCGCAAAACAACGCCCGGTCTGCGGGTTCTGGAAAAGTACGCGGTACGCATCGGCGGAGGAATGAACCACCGTTTCTCCCTTGATAGCGGTATCCTGATCAAGGACAATCACATCAGCGCCGCCGGCGGAATTGTCGAAGCGATAAGTGCGGTTCGTGAGCGCGGTTCTTTTATTTGGCGGATAGAGGTTGAGGTTACCAGTCTGGAGCAGCTTGAGAAGGCACTGGCTGCCGGTGCGGATATAATTCTTCTTGACAACATGGATTCTTCTCTGCTCAGGCAGGCGGTGGAGATTACCGCCGGCCGTGCCCTGTTGGAAGCTTCGGGAAATATCGGCTTTGAGCGGTTGCGGGAAGTCGCCTCTACCGGCGTTGATTATATTTCCTGCGGCGCCCTGACGCATTCTTACCGCTCTCTGGACATGAACATGTTGCTGGATACAAATGGAGAGCATGAGTGATTGAAGGAGGTTGAAGGTGTAATGTCACACAATCAGCTTTATGATCTGATCATCCTCGGGGGCGGCCCCGCCGGCGTGTCCGCGGCTTTATACGGCGCTCGCGCAGGGTTGTCGGTCGTTGTACTGGAAAAAATGCTTATCGGCGGCCGGCTGGCATCGGTGGACCGTATTGACAACTATCCCGGTTTTCCCGAGGGCGTAACCGGGTCCGAACTGGCCTTGCTTTTTGATCAACACCTGCGGCGTTTTGATGTCAAGGTGGAGGCGGTGCAAGCAGAGAGGGTTTCATTCGAAGAAGAACTTAAAAAGATTTCTACAATTGAAGGAGAGATTGTAGGGCGGGCAGTGGTGATTGCTACGGGAACGATGCCGAAACTTCTACATGTGGAAGGTGAAGAAGATCTGCGCGGCCGGGGCATTTCGAACTGTGCCTCCTGTGATGCCGCTTTTTTTCGCGGCAAGGATGTGGCAGTAGTAGGCGGCAACAGCGCCGCGCTGGAGGAAACTCTTTTTATCGCCCGCTTTGCCAAAAAAGTATACCTGGTCCATAGTCGCAGCTCTTTCCGGGCAGTGAAAGCGCTGCAGGATCAGATTTTCGCCCTGCCCAATGTGGAGGTGATCTGGAACAGCACTGTGCAGAAGATTGAAGGTGAGCGACGGGTCGATGGGCTGAGCCTGCTGCAAGGGGATCGCGAGCGCAAACTGCAGGTTGACGGCCTTTTTGTTCTTACAGGCCGTATTCCCAGCACTACTTTCCTGAAAGGTGAACTGGAGCTGGATGAAAGCGGCTATATCATTACCAATGAGATCATGGAGACATCGCAACCGCGGGTTTATGCCGCCGGTGATGTCCGCCACACCGAATTACGCCAGATCGTCACCGCAGCAGCTGACGGGGCTGTTGCCGCCACTGCCGCCGCCCGCAGCTTGAATGTGCCAAGAATGGAGGAGACTGACTGATTTCAGCTATTCTGGAACAGCAGATGCCGGATAATTGCTGTTTCTATTGGAATAATAGGGACAGCGTCAATTCTCCGGGGTGGTGGTTCTGTGCGTCCTCTCTGGAAGGGTTCCATCAGTTTCGGCCTGGTCAACATTCCGGTGCGGCTCTTTGCCGCCACTGAGCAGAAAAATGTCCGTTTTCGCTACCTCCATAAACCCTGCAAAACCCCTGTAGAATACCGTAAAGTATGTCCCACCTGCAATAAGGAAGTAGCCATGGATGAGATCGTCAAGGGCTACGAATATGAGAAAGGCCGCTTCGTTGTTGTCGACGAGAGCGACTTTGCGCGGATTCCGGCGGAGACGACAAAGAGCATCGCTATTGTTGATTTTGTCCGGGGCGAAGAGGTTGATCCGATCTATTATGATCGTTCCTACTATCTTACTCCCGGCGAAACCGGGGAAAAAGCTTTTCAACTGCTGCTCCAGTCCATGGCCGGGGCGGGTATGGCGGCTATCATCCGCATAGTCTTACGCTCCAGGCAGGCCCTGGGGGTGTTGCGGGTCTATGGTGATTCGCTGGCCCTGGAAACTATGTTCTATCCCGATGAGGTCCGTCCCACTGCCGGGCTTCCGTCATGGAACCGCGATCACAGCGTCCAGGAAAAGGAGCTACAGATGGCGCAGCAGATCATCGAGAATCTGACCGCCTCCTTTTCACCGGAAAAATATACTGATGAATACCGCAAGGCGCTTCTGGAGATTATCGAAGGAAAGATAAAGGGCGAGGAATTTTTTACCGCTCCTTTGCCGGAAAAGGGTGAGGTTATCGATCTTGTTGAAGCGCTAAAGGCCAGCGTGGAAGCGACTCGAAAAGCCTCCCGGGGGGAGAGCAGCCGCGGCAAAGGAAAGAAAGCGGGTGCCGGTGTCACTTAAAGGCCCATCACCGGCTTACGAATTTTTTTCAACGATCCGGCCGATGGAGCCGGTAAGTAGTCGAGAGCCGCCTGACAGCTTGGATTATATCTATCAGATCAAGTGGGACGGGGTGCGCATCCTGGCCCTGATGGAGCAGCGCCGGGTGATCCTGAAAAATCGCAAAGGCAAACCACGCACAGAGCAGTACCCGGAACTGCAAAAACTGGCTGAACTGATTGGAGCCGGTAGCGCCATTTTCGACGGCGAGGTGATCGCTCTCAGCGGAGGGAAGCCCAGTTTTGCCCGGGTGATCCGCCGTGATTTTTGCCGCCGCCAGGAGGCAATTCAGGCGCTGAAAAGGCAGATTCCCTGTACCTATTGTATTTTTGACCTGCTCTACCTCGATGGCGCTGATCTGACAGGAAAACCTATTGAAAAGAGGCAGGGCCGGTTGATGGAGATCGTCAGAGCCGCGCCGCCGCTCTATTTAAATGAGAATTTCTCTGAAGGGAAGGCGCTTTACCGCGAAATAGAGATTGCAGAGCTGGAGGGGATCGTGGCCAAAAGAAGAGGAAGCTTTTACCTGAGCGGACAGAAGTCCGGCGACTGGTTGAAGATCAAGCCCCGCCGCCGTCAGCTTTGTGTGGCAGGCGGTTTGACTTTGCCGGAGGGTTCCGTGGGGGCGCTGCTCCTGGGAGCTTATCGCGACGGAGAGCTCCTCTATATCGGCAAAGCCGGCTCCGGGTTAACCGGAAAGGATTTACTGCTGCTGCGGGATTATGCGTTACGCCACGGCGCAGCCGGGCCTTGCTTCAGCAATCCCCCGGCAGGCCGGGATTTTCTATGGCTGGAGCCGCACCTGACCGTGCAGGTCGAATTCGCGGAGTGGACAAAAGATCTCCGCCTGCGCGCTCCGGTGGTGATCGGTTTTAGCGACCGCCCTTCTTCAGAGGCCTTTCTATAACGTGTAGGAACAACAGGCTTCGGGCAAAAAAGGGGCAGGTGAAGTATTCTTTTCCGTTGGTGTTCCCGTTAAAGCAGTGAGGATCCGTCTGCCCAACTTCTAAGCGGATGTGACGTAATGCCCACGCTGGTGGTCAACAACAGGGAGCTTGCCATGACCAACCTGGAGCGGGAGCTCTGGCCCGGCGACGGTTTACTCAAGCAAGATCTCATTCGCTACTATATCGAAGCGGCACCCTATCTCCTGCCGCACCTGTGCAGCCGTCCCCTGGTGGTGCGGCGTTTTCCGAAGGGAATTGGTGAAGCCGGGTTTTATCAAAAGAATACTCCCCAGGGGGCACCCGAATGGCTGCGCACTTGTTCTGTCCGCCACAGTAAGAACAAAGAGACCCTCTATATTGTCGCCGATTCCCTGGAAACCCTTGTCTGGTTGGGAAACCAGGCCTGCCTCGAATTGCACCCCTGGCTCTCAAGGGTAGAGAGTCTTGAGCACCCGGATTTTGTTGTTTTCGATCTTGATCCCATGGAGCGGAGTACCTTCTCCCATATCTGCACCGTTGCCCTTGGCATCAGGGAGCATCTGGCTGAATATAAGCTGCAGTGCTACCCAAAGCTTTCCGGTGCTACCGGGATGCAGCTTTATCTTCCGGTAGAGCCGCGCTACAGTTACCGGCAGGCCAGGGATTTCGCCGAATTGATCTGCAAAGGCATACACAGGGTCTACCCGGCAATAACCACGCTGGAACGTAAGCTGGATCAGCGCGGCGGTAAACTCTACCTCGATTATCTGCAGAACGGGCGCGGCAAGACGCTGGCAGCTCCTTACAGTCCGCGGCCCCTGCCCGGCGCGCCGGTCTCAATGCCGCTGACCTGGGATGAAGTCAGCCGGGGAGCGATCTTCCCGGGTGAATATTCTCTGGGGAATGCCCTGTCTCGTCTGCAGCAGCAGGGTGACCTTTTTGCCCCGGTACTGGAACAAAAACAGAAACTGCCGCCCTTTAATCCCCCTTTGGGATCATGAAATTTTTCATGATCCCTTCACTATCCCGTTGAGCCTGTTTCCAAATTTCAGCCGTTAATGTGTGTGCGCATATGTTATAATCGGGTCAGTAAACTTAAGATTCTGGATCCAAGGATAGTCAAGAGATAAACGCGGAGAGGGGACTGGCCTGATGGTGCGACGGCGCGGCATCAGAATTCTATTTATATTGATGGGGGTTTTGATTTTGCTGGCGGCAGTGACTTCGGCTGTTGATTACCTGCTTGGCGCCGGATATGCTTTTCCCGGTGCTTTGGTAACGCTGCCTGAAGACGACGACTCCTCCGAAAGGGTTCTTTCGGGCAGCAGCTGGACACCCATTTGGCCCGAACCGCCGTTAATTCCCCGGCCGGCAGTGGTTAAGGGAATCTATGTCACCGGTTTTACTGCCGGCAAGGGTCACTTTCCTGAACTGCTCGATCTTATTGATCGGACTGAGTTGAACAGTGTGGTCATTGATCTGAAAGATGATAACGGCCGCCTCACCTATTCCCGCACGGGTATTCCCTGGGCGGCGGATGCCGGCGCGCCGCATACCTATATATCCGATCCCGTCGATTTTATGAAGCAGCTGGAGCGGCACGGGATTTACCCCATTGCCCGCATAGTTTCCTTCAAGGACAGTGTCATGGCCCGGTATTTTCCCGGGCAGGCGGTACAGCACCGCCAGGGAGGGCTCTGGCGTGACGGCGGCGGCGACTACTGGCTTGACCCCTATAATAAGGAGAATTGGAAATACATGGTTGCACTGGCCCGCGAAGCGGCCCAGCTAGGCTTTCGTGAGATCCAGTTTGATTATGTGCGTTTCCCGGAAAGCGGCAATCTCGCCGCTGCTCTATACCCTGCGGCGGACGGCACTCCTTTTAATGAGGTTATCCCCGCTTTCCTGCGCTATGCCCGTGTTTCCCTGGCCGAATACGGTGTGGAACTATCTGTTGATGCTTTTGGCATGGTGACAACGGATCCGGGAGGCATGGGTATTGGCCAAAGCCTCGAATCCCTGGCACTCGCGGTGGACTATGTCTGCCCCATGATTTACCCGTCGCATTATGAATCCGGAAACCTGGGTCTTCCCGATCCCGAAGCTGCTCCTTATGAAACAGTCTACTTCAGCCTGGCCGAGGCGCAGCGGCGCATGGTGCAGGCGGGGGCGCCGGCGAAGTTGCGACCCTGGTTGCAGGCATTTACAATACGCCACTATTACGGAGAGCGGGAGATCAGGGCGCAGATCAATGCCGCCCATGATCTGGGGATCGATGAGTTTTTGCTTTGGAATGCGGCAAATTATTACAATTCCGGTGCACTGCGTCCAGCCGGGAATGATGAATAATCAGGTTGCGCCGGAAATAATAATGCAAAGGAAGACCGGTTTCGATTCTTGCTGTAGCGGGAAAAGCTTTGTCCCTCCGGCGAGATATGTTCGGCACTGTATGGAGCGCACCGGGCTGTCCCATCATTTTGACTGACGGCATGATCTGGAAGGATGATCGAGGTGTTAATAAGTTTTTGGGAGATTGCTCTGCGCCTGGGGCTGGCTGTTGTTATTGGAGGCGCGGTAGGTTTTGAAAGGGAGAGCCAGAATCTTCCTGCTGGTTTTCGCACTCATATTCTTGTTTGCGTGGGAGCAACTCTGATCATGATGGTATCCGCTTATGGCTTTACGGGACCCCTGGCCGAGATGGCCGACCCCAGCCGTATTGCGGCCTCGGTCGTGACGGGCATCGGTTTTTTAGGCGCCGGAACGATCCTGAGGCAGCGGGGCAGCATCCGCGGCCTGACCACAGCGGCGAGTCTCTGGGCGGTTTCCGCCATCGGCCTGGCGGTGGGGATCGGCTTTTACCTGGGCTCGCTGCTTACTACTTTGATTGTCCTGATCAGCCTGCTGGTCCTGGGACGCCTTGATCGAGTCTTTCTCTCTTCGCGCCGCGTTAAGCGCCTTTCTTTGCAGCTGCCCGATCGGGTGGGGCTTATGGGGGAAATAGCTAATATATTTACAGATTTAAATATTAACATTCTTAAAATCGAAATGGACAGCGCTCCTGATGAGACAGGCGATGCAGCAAAAGGGGTTATTGACATGGAATTTATGCTGGTCATGCCGCTGAATCTTGATCTCAACCGGTTTTTTCAGCGCCTTGCCTTAATGGAAGGGGTAGGGCAGGTTCGCTGGCAAGGCGAAGAGGTGCCGGTATATTTCCACCGTAACCCTTTCACCCCGGCCTAGATTTTAGAATTCTCACATTGACGATTATCTTATAAACCCGCTTTCAAACTCCAACAGGACAAAAAGATGAGATAAACATCATTAAACTTTGAAAATAAGGGTTTTGCCCTGTTCCCGGCGGCATAATAAACAAAAATAGTACTTGATTATCGGGGGAAGGAATAGTTATAATAAGGTCAATGGTCAAAGATGGTCAAGCCGTAGAGTGTTAAGGATGGTTTTAAAATAAACAATAAGGTCAGTTAAGGTTAGATATGGCCTGGGGAAGAGTGGTGCCTGTGGCTTCACTGACAGATCATATCGAGGAGTATTTAAAGAAACTGCTGTCCATCAGCACAAGGAATTACGTTGAAATCCGGCGTGCCGAGCTGGCCCGCAAGTTTTCATGCGTCCCTTCACAGGTCAACTATGTTTTAAGCAGCCGTTTTTCCCCGGCGCGCGGTTACCTTGTGGAGAGCAGGCGGGGCGGCAGCGGTTATATCCGTATTTATCGCATCGTTCATCCGCAGGGCAGAAGCTGGACCGAGATCTGGGACGAGATGGGGGCAGCTACCTTTGAGCCTGTGAGGGCAAAGCAGTTTGTTAAATTGATCCTTGAAGAAAATGCCCTCTCCCGGCGGGAGGCACAGATGATAAATACCCTGCTTCAAGACAAACATTACCAGGGTCTTGACCTGGATGAGGCCAGGGAAATGCAGAAAAGGCTCTTTCAGGCCTCGTTGGAGGCGATTTTGAAAAACAGTTATTGAGAAGGGAGCGGTCCGGATGGTTTGCCAGGAATGCGGACAGGAAACAGCAACAGTGCATATAACAAAAATTGTCAATGGGCGCAAAACCGAGCTTCACCTCTGTCGGAACTGTGCGCAGGCTCATGATGAGCTTGATTTCTCTTTTGAGCCGAAACTATCGCTGCATAATCTGCTCGGCAGTTTGCTTGGAGAGAGCATGCGCGGTTCCCGGGAGGCGCTGCGCCAGGCCAAAGTGCAGTGCCCTTCCTGTGCGCTCACTTTTACCCAATTTAGCCAGATCGGTAGGCTGGGCTGCAGCGACTGCTTTTCGGCTTTCAATGAGAAGTTGGCTCCCCTTCTGCGCCGGATTCACGGCAGTACCGATCATACCGGTAAGGTGCCGCGCCGGAGTCAAGGCGCTGTCCGCTTTGCCAGGGAACTGAAGCGGCTGAGGGAAGAGCTTAAGATGAGGGTGCAAAGAGAGGAATTTGAAGAGGCTGCCGGACTGCGTGATGAGATCAGGGTGCTGGAAAACGAGATGGAAGAAGGGGAGCGGCGGTGAAACAGGAGCAGGTAGTTTTTAGTAAATGGATGGATGGGAGCGGCCCTGAAGCGGAAACGGTAATCAGTTCACGGGTCCGTATTGCCCGCAATATCCGGGGAATTCCCTTTCCCTACCTGGCTTCCGACGCTCAGACCAGGCGTGTCCAGGAGCTCGTCGCCGGGGCCGCGGCATCCCAGAAGGAAGCCTTTCAGCAGTTTACTTTTACATCAATAGAAAATCTCGGGACTCTAGATAAGGAGCTCCTCGTCGAAAAGCACCTGGTCAGCCCTTATTTGGCCCGGGAGTCGCAGCACGGTGCTCTGCTGCTGCGGCGGGATGAAGCGGTCAGCATCATGATCAACGAAGAGGATCATCTGCGGATCCAGGTAATCCTGCCTGGATTGCAGCTGGAAGAGGCTCTGCAGGAAGCGGATCGTTACGACGATTTTTTAGAGGCGGAAATAAACTACGCTTTTGACGAGAACTACGGCTACCTCACCGCATGTCCTACCAATGTGGGAACGGGGCTGCGGGCTTCGGTGATGCTGCATTTGCCGGCGCTGATCATGACCGGGCAGGCCAACCGGCTTCTGGGGGCTCTTTCCCAGGTCGGCCTTGCGGTGAGGGGCCTTTACGGAGAAGGGACCGAGATTATCGGCAACATTGTCCAGATCTCGAACCAGATTACCCTGGGCCAGTCCGAGGAGGAGATCATCCGCAACCTTGATGGGGTTACCCGCCGGGTTATCGAGCAGGAGCAGGCCGCCCGGCAGGCTTTGCTTAACAAAAACCGGGATCAGATCGGCGATCGTACCTGGCGTTCCCTGGGGCAGCTCAAGTTTGCTCAGTTGATGAGCTCCCAGGAGGCAATGCAGCTTCTTTCCGATGTCCGCCTCGGTTATGACCTGGGCTTGCTCAAAGGGGTTAACCGGAAGCTGCTCAATGAAATGATGGTTGTGAACAGCCCCGCCTGTTTGCAGATCCTTGCGGGGAAGGAACTCAGTCCTGCAGAAAGAGATCTGGAGAGGACAGTGCGTTTGAAAAAACTCATGGGGCAGTTTAAAGAATCAGGATAACATTTGTTTGAGAGCATATTAATTTGATGTGAGGTGAATGAAAATGTTCATGTTCAGCCGCTTTACCGAAAGAGCTCAGCAGGTGCTGGTGCTGGCCCAGGAGGAGGCAAAAAGGTTGAGCCATAACTTTATCGGGACAGAACACCTGCTTTTGGGATTGGTCAGGGAGGGTTCAGGCATTGCCGCCCGCGCCTTGCAAAAAATGAATGTAGATTTGAATCGGGTGCGCTCCGAAGTGGAGCGGATTACCCCCAAGGGGGATAAACTTATCTTTCAGGGGATCACCTACACGCCGCGGGCCAAGCGGGTGGTGGAACTCTCCATTGAAG
>CAZQEV010000027.1:0-14754 GCA_964592135.1 uncultured Syntrophomonadaceae bacterium | reverse complement strand
CTTCCGAATAAATGTGGATGATATGGCCAGGGCCGGGATCTCCAGCAGGTGTATTTTTGTGCGCAGCTCCGAGGAAAGATTTTCCGTAATTTCACTCAGCCTGTCCAGGGGATACTCGGGCCGTGAGACCGCAATAAATGTGCAGAGCCTGATCAGCTCCGGGTAATCTTTCCAGGTGAGTATTTCCATGATGGCATCGGCCCCGGTGATAAAGAAAAAGTTAGTCCCGGGAGCACAGTGACGGGTAAAATGGCAGAGTGTATCGATAGTATAGGTGGGTTCATCTTTATCCACCTCTATCCTGGAAACAATAAAAGAAGGGTTGGACATCACCGCGAGAGTGGTCATCAGGTAGCGGTGTTCTGCCGGGGACACCTGTTCTTTCTCCTTGTGCGGCGGTAGACCGGAGGGGATGAAAATTACATAATCCAAAGAAAACTGCTGTCTTGCTTCTTCAGCTGAAACAAGGTGCCCGATATGTATCGGGTCAAATGTGCCGCCCATGAGACCGATGTTAACCGGGCCGGGCTTATGATTTGGTGGTAAGGGCAAAGGCACAGGCTCCTCCACATGTTCTTCATGTATTGTAATAAAATTCTTCTTCGCCGATACAGACCGTATCTCCTTCTTTGACGCCCATTCTTTTTAATTCAGCCTCCAATCCGCAGCGGCGGCAGTAACGCTGGAAACGCTGCAGCGACTCTTCATTTTCAAAATCAGTTTGCGCCGCAATCCTTTCTATACGTGCGCCGCGAACCCGAAAGTAATCATTTTCCTTTTCGACGACATAGGCGCTCTTCTGTGCCGCTGCCTCCGGCCCGGTAACCTTTTCTTCTACCGGCAGCGCCCTTTGCGATAAGGCCTCAAGACGCCTGACTTCTGCCGCAATTTTATAGAGCAGCTCCTTTACACCCGCCCCTGTTGCCGCAGAGATGGCGAATATTTCTTCCGGATCATCTCCCGCCTTTTCAACCACACCCCGCAGCTCCTCCATACTTTCTTCACATCCGGGAAGATCGATCTTGTTGCCGGCAATAATACGCGGATAAGCCGCCAGCTGCGCGCTGTAAAGCTCTAGTTCCCTGACCAGCCCGGTGTATGCTTCGACTGCGTCGGGCTGGGCGATGGGGGCCAGATCTATTACCAGCAGCAGCAGCAGATTGCGCTCCACATGCCTCAAGAAACGGTGGCCCAGACCGGCGCCGCGATGAGCTCCTGAAATCAGGCCAGGCAGGTCGGCAGCGACAAAACTCTGTCCATCCCCTGTTTCGACGATACCGAGCTGCGGGGTCAGCGTGGTAAAAGGATAGTCGGCCACCTTGGGGCGGGCGGCGGAGATTCGCGAAAGCAGCGTTGATTTGCCGGCGTTGGGAAAGCCCACCAGTCCGACCTGGGCCAGCAGCTTCAGCTCCAGGAATATTTTGCGCTCCTCACCGGGCAGCCCTTTCTCAGCATGGCGGGGCGCCTGGTGCCGCGAGGTGGTGAAACGGCTGTTCCCCCGACCGCCCGCCCCCCCCGCAGCCACCCTTACTTTCTGCTCCGGAAGAGTCAGATCGGCCAGCAGTTGGCCCTGCTCATCGCGGACAAGGGTGCCCGGAGGCACCGGTATGAACAGATCGGCGCCGCGACGGCCGTGGCGGTTGCGCGTAGCACCGTTAGCTCCATTGGAGGCCCCCCGGCGCCGCCGGTAGCGTAAATCAAGAAAGCTCTGCTTCGAGGGATCAGCAACCAATAAAACACTGCCGCCGTCACCGCCGTCACCGCCGTCAGGTCCGCCCCTGGGGATGTATTTTTCGCGGCGGAAGGAGACCATACCATTGCCTCCTTTACCGCCGCTCACTTCAAGCCAGATCTCGTCGACAAATATAGCCGAACACCTCCACCCCTGGATCTTCGGCCGCACCCGGTATATTCCAATGCAGCCCACACCGCAACGGAGAGAACCACTGTCAAAACCTAGATCCTTCGCTTCACCGGGGATAGAGATCTTGAGGACTCCATCCTGGGGATGATAACCGGCGGTCATTGTTTGAAGTGAGCCCAAAAGAGTTGCACAGTGGATTATTCCCCGCCGAAACTACACAGAGCTACCACAATTCCAACACGGATGATCTGGGAATATCCTGTTCAACCCTTGTCACTCTTGCATAAAAAAAACCCGGGGCTCCCCGGGTCTTACATCACCGCTTCACTTTCCAACGGATAAACACTGACCTGTTTTTTCGCACGGTGGTCGTATTCAAAAATAACTTTTCCATCGACAGTGGCAAATAGTGTGTCATCTCTGCCTTGCCCAACATTAACACCGGGATGAATCCGGCTGCCCCGCTGGCGGACAAGAATGCTGCCGGCCTTGACTACCTGGCCGCCGTAGCGTTTTACCCCCAGACGCTTGGCTTTGCTGTCACGGCCGTTGCGTGAACTGCCTCCACCTTTTTTATGGGCCATATCAACACCTCCTCTTTACCGCTTTACCGCCAGATGAATCCTGTCAGAAAATATTTTTAACCCCCCGGGTCTCTTTAAGAAAGGGGATTTCCCCTGTATTCACATCGCCCCAATTTAAAATTGAGACGGCCTGACCCTGATTCGTGAGAAGCCGCCATGCAAACAGGTAGAAAGCCCTCCTGTCCCACCTTTAAAAAAGAAGCTGTTCTACTTCCCACCCCGGTGACAAATGGATATCCAAATCAACGCGGCATTGATGTTTTTTCGATGGGAAACCCAATTATTCTGCCAAAAGCTCAATTTGTTTGACCAGGACCTCCGTAAAAGGCTGCCTGTGGCCTTGCTTGCGGCGATAGTTCTTTTTCGCCTTATACTTGAAAACAATAATCTTGCGTCCGCGCCCCTGAACAGTAACTCTACCCTTCACCCGGCAGCTTTCAATATAAGGAGAGCCGATTCTTGTTTCTGCGCCGTCGCTGTAAAGCAAAACACGGTCAAAAAGAATTTCTTCTCCCTTTTCCGCCGGCAGTTTCTCTACACGCACCGCCTTACCCTCTTCAACGCGGTACTGCTTGCCGCCGGTCTCGATAATGGCATACATCTTATTACCCCTTCCCGAAGGGACTCGCCGGAGCAGGCAGCCGTTTTATTACAATGAAGCAGGCCGGCTTTAACAGCCCTCTCCGAGCGGTGTGATCAAAAGCCTACGGCCGATTTTAGCATGCGCCGCAACCTTTGTCAAACCGGTTTCTTTGCGGTTTTTGAAGCCACGGGCAGCCTGGCAAAGGGACGCCTGCGCTTTTTCTTCTTTTTAACGATGGGGACAGCCCGGGCAAAGGTCCGGCAAACCTCGGTTATCTCCGCCTGCACCACCTGGCCAACCCGTTCCCCTGCTCCGGCTACGTTGATCACATAGCCGTGCAGCCTGGCAATACCGTTTCCAGGAGCGCTGGTATGGGGTTCTTCAATAAAAAGTTCCATCACATCGCCCTGTGAAACAGGAAAAGCCAGTTTTTCAATATCCTTTAAATTCCCCGCAGCGATGATGCGGTGCTGTTCGATATGCATATCTTCAGCGCCGCGGATAAAGATATGCTTTCCCAACTCCTCCTCCACCTTTTTCAGATTGCCGCCGCCCGTCCCTATAATGATGGAGGCAACTTCATGATGCATCTCCGCCAGGACTGCATCCTGCGGCGATTTTTGAAGTGCTTTTTTCAAGTCTCTTTCTATGCGGGTGGAGGCGGCAAGGGGGGTGAGAACCCGTCCCCGCCCCTTGCAGTAGGGGCAGTGCTGCTGCAAAACTTCAGCCAGATCCTGGCGCACTTTTTTGCGTGTCATCTCCACAAGGCCCAGACTGGTCAGCCCCAGAACGTAAGTTTTAGTGCGATCCTGCTTGATGGACTCGTTGAGCTTGCTTAAAACCTTTTGGCGGTGATCCTCAATGGTCATATCGATAAAATCCACAATAATAATGCCGCCGATATCGCGCAGCCTGATCTGGCGAGCAATCTCTTCAGCCGCTTCCAGGTTGGTCTTTAAAATGGTATCGGCAAGATTGCGCCGCCCGGTATAGCGCCCTGTGTTTACATCGACAACGGTAAGGGCCTCGGTTTCATCAAAGACCAGGTACCCGCCGCTCTTCAGCCAGACCTGTCCCTGAAGAGCCTTTTCCAGCTCTTTTTCCACGCCAAAGCGCTCAAAAATTGGCTCGCTGCGATCATAGAAGCAGACTTTCTTTTTCAGCTGCGGTGAAAAGCAGTCCAGGATTTCACATACTTTTTCGTATTCATGTTCATCATCGATAAGAAAACTATTAAAATCCTCCACAAAGAGGTCGCGGGCAATGCGGCAGGTTAACGCTAAATCCTGGTATAAAATAGCCGGCGCCGTCTTCTGCTGGAAGCGGGCCAACACCCGGCGCCACAACTGCATTAGAAACTGCAAATCCTGGTCGAGGGATTGCTCGTCAGCCCCCTCGGCCACCGTGCGCACAATCAATCCCATCTCCGGGGGGCGCATCCGGCCGGCTTCTCTACGCAGCCTCTCTTTTTCAACCTGGCTCTCAATGCGCCTTGAGACACCAATATAATCGGCGCCGGGCACCAGGACAAGGTAGCGTCCCGGAAGTGTGATCTGGCCCGTTACCCTGGCGCCCTTGTTCCCAAAAGGCTCCTTCACCACCTGGACAACGATCTCCTCGCCTACTTTGAGCAGCTTATCTATAGCCGATCGGGAGGGAGGAGGCTTTTCATCATCATGGACATCAGTGTAGACATCGTCGACGTAGAGAAAAGCGTTTTTCTCCAGACCGATATCGACAAATGCCGCCTGCATCCCCGGAAGAACGTTGGCAACAATGCCCTTGTATAAATTACCGACAATGCGATGTTCCAGCGGCCGTTCAATATAGAGTTCCACCAGCTTGCCCTTCTCCAGGATAGCCACCTGTGTCGCCCGGTTATTGCAATTGACAATTATTTTCTTGTCCATCTAAACTGTCACCTCCTTCGGAAAAGGATCGATGAGGACACCTTTATAAATATAGAGACCCGTGCGGTGTAATCTCCAGGGCTGTTCCTCCCCGCCCGGGTCCTCCAGGGGCAACTGCTCCAGAAACCGGAATGGCGACACGCCGCCCTTGCTGCCCACCTGCAGCAGCAGGCGAATTGAAGGACCGGGATCCCCCGGGGACAGCAGCTCCGCTGAAAAAACGAAGGGGCGAATATTTTTACTGGTGACCTTGCCGCTTTTCGCCAAACGGTGAACCATGATCTCCGGCTGAGCAAGAAGTTTATCCAAGGATTTCTGCAGTGATTTTCGAAGGGAAGGGAGGCGCCTGCCTTTCCAGACGGCACGGTAAAGAGCTGCGTTGACCACCGCCGCCAGCGGGGGCTCGTCCACGGGTACGGCGACAGCACCAGTCACAGTAAGCCCTTTAGGCAGTTGTCCGCCGAGGCGGCGGCAAAAAGAAACAGGTGAAAGCGGCCCTTCCAGATATATTTCACCGTACTCCTTCGAGGCGGTAACTCCAACAGGCAAAGGCGCAGCCAGACTCAACCTGGGCCGCGGGCTGTAGCCGCGGGTATAAAGCAGCGGCAGACCAGCCCGGCGCATAGCACGCTGAAAGAGACGCAGCATGTCAAGATGGGAAAGGTAGCGCAGTTCATTGCCTCTGGCATATCGAAAACGAATTCGGTTCACATTATCCCTCCAGGGAAAGATTAACCTGACGGGCGCGGCGATGCTCCCTGAGCAAAAACTCTTTGCTAACACCGCTGTCAAGGTGATCCCAGGGCAGCGGCGAGGTTTCATCAAAGCGCCGGTAAGCATAGTCTTCCGGATTTATTTTTAATTCATCAAAGGCATCCAGCCATCTCTGCAATGAAAAGTACTCCGACCATCCATCAAAGCGGCAGCCTTTCTGCCAGGCTCTTTCCAGAAGAGGCGCCAGGCGGCGATCACCGCGGGCAAATACCGCTTCAAGAAAACTGCTTCCGGCATCGTGCCAGCTCAGATTAACCCCGCGCAGAGAGCGGAAGAGTCCCTGCAGCATCTGCTGGCGCCGCTTAACTGTATCCATGAAAAGCTGCGGCTCCCATTGGAAAGGAGTATGCGCTTTCGGGACAAAGATAGCGAGGCTAACCGTAAGGCGGATCCGCCGGCCCTGATGGGCTTTGATTCGCCGCCGCAGCTCCTCGCAGAGGGCGGCAATTCCCCTGATATCTTCTTCTTCTTCCAGAGGCAGACCGATCATGAAGTAAAGTTTGAAGGACTGCCAGCCGGCGGCAACGGCATCGCCGATCGCGGTAAAAAGATCATCTTCGCTGATATTCTTCCCGATCACCCGGCGCATTCTCTCTGTGCCCGCCTCCGGGGCAAAAGTGAGGCTGCCCCGCCTTCCCTGGTGAAACTGCCCGGCAAGCTCCACCGAAAAAGAGTCCAGACGCAAAGAAGGCAAAGTAAACCTGACATTTTCGGCGGCATGTTCATCATGAAGCCCGCCAATAAGAGTTTCAATTCCCGGGTAATCGCAACTGCTCAGCGAAGACAGAGAAAGCTCCTCGTAACCGGTGGCCGGCAGCATTTCCCGGGCAATTTGCTTCACCCTTTCCGGGCTGCGGCGGCGCACCGGCCGGTAGATGATACCGGCCTGACAAAAGCGGCAGCCGCGGCTGCATCCCCGGAAAAGTTCGACCATGCCGCGGTCATGAATCGCCTCCGTGTTGGGGACTACCGGAGCAACGGGATAAGGGGCGCTCTCCAGATCCCGGAGAATTCGCTTCTTGACGGTTTCCGGAGCCGCCTCGTGAAGTCTCTCGATCCCCTGAAAGAAACCGCCGGAACTGTAAATTGGCCGGTAAAACTTCGGAATGTACACTCCCTCAACCGCAGCGAGGCCACCCAGAATTTCATCCCTCCCGGCTCCTTCAAGCGAAAGGGCTATCCAGCGCTCGAGAATTTCCCTAAGGGCCGTTTCACCGTCGCCCAGCAGGAAAAGATCAAAAAAGGGGGCGAGCGGTTCGGGATTGAATACACAGGGCCCCCCGCCGATGATCAGCGGCTCCTCCTTGCCGCGCTCTTTGCTGTGCAGAGGTATACCCGCCAGATCGAGCATATTCAGGATATTGCTGTAGCTGAGCTCGTACTGCAACGTAATGCCGAAAAAATCAAACTCCCTGATCGGTCGCGCACTTTCGATGGTAAAAAGGGGCAGACCTTCTTTGCGCATCAGTGCCTCCATATCGGCGGCGGGAGCAAAAACACGTTCCAGAAGCATCCGGGGATGGCGGTTGATGACCTCGTAAAGTATCTTCAATCCCAGATTGGACATACCCACTTCGTAGAGATCAGGGAAGGCAAGCGCCATGCGCACTGCAGCGGAGGAATGATCCTTTTTTATTGCGTTCCATTCATTACCCGAATAACGGGCTGGTTTCTGAACAAAAGGGAGTAGAGCATCCAGCTGATTTTCTAGAAACAATAGTCAGGCCTCCGTCTAGCCAAACACTTTTTGCAAATAAGCCCGGGCATTCACATCTATTATAATATTTTTTTAATTGGTATATCAAGTCCCTTTTGCATAGCAGCCCGGATCAACAGGGCTTCGGTAAGTTCAGCGTGGCAACGTTGGGTGCGATCCATCACCCTGATAAAGTGGTAACGCTGCGGCAGAAAGAGGCGGAAAACGTCGATAAGCCTTGTCTCTTCCAGAACAATGAGCTGGACACCGCGGAGGGCGCCGCGTTTGAAAAGCTGGTGTTCTTTAACGCTAAGGGAACGGAGAAAGGTATAGACAGCCTGTTGTTTTTCTTTAGTGGCGGCAATAAAGAGAAATACAGCGACTGCAAGCAGTGAGATGTTAAGATAGCTGTGCAGGAGCCCGGCCAAGGCGGCGGCAAAGAGCAGCACAGCCAGAATTTGCCCCAACAGGGCCGCCTGCTCTGTGGCGGCGCGGAAGCCGCGCAGCGGCGCCAGATATGCACGCAGAATCCTTCCGCCGTCAAGCGGCAGCGCCGGCAGCAGGTTGAAGAGGGCCAGGGTCAGATTGGCCTGGATGAAAAATAGAAGCAGTTTTTCCCCCTGGCCGAAACGGGCATAAAGGATGATGCCCAATCCGGACAGGGCCAGGTTGGCGGCGGGACCGGCCCAGGCGAGACGCCGCTCGACATAGGGCTCCAGTTCAAGCTGCTCCTCTATTTTGGCAATACCCCCGAAAGGATAGAGCTCGATCCCGGTAATCTGCAACCCCAACCTGCGTCCGATGAAAGCATGGGCAAATTCGTGCCATAGGACGATGAGGCAGATGAGAATAAACTCCAGGCCCGTGCCGGTCAAAAAGCAGAAAAGAGCCAGGCACAAAAAAAGGGGATGAAGCCGCAGGGAAACCCCGAAAATCGAACCCAGCGGCAAGTAAAACCACCTCCATAGATCTTACTTTCACTCAGTTCGGAAATTATTCGCCTTCCTAAAGTTTTAGTATCCCTGTGATAATGGGAATTATCACGTCGGCACAGATCCCTCGCTTAGTCCAAGACGAAGATTCCGCGGGCTTCACCCGACTCTGCTCCCATGTCTATAACAGGGAGAACCGGGTAATCCCGGCTTTCAACTCCCAATCCCAAAGGGTGAACTGTATGCGCCCGCCAAAGTGGGACAAACAGTTACGTCCCCGGTGTCCCACTGCTTCCCGCGGTGGCTCAAAGGGTTGTGTCTCCGGCTTCCCATTGAGCCAGCCACTCCTCCGGCGGAGGCACCGGGCGTCCCTGACAGCGCAGCTCAAAATGCAGATGCGGCAGATCATAGAGCCGGGGCGGGCCCAGCACTCCCAGTTCTGTCCCGGGCTCAACAGCATCTCCCTCTTTGACCGCTGCCTCCGCCAATCCCCGGTAGATCATGCTCCACCCGGACCCGGCGTCAATCACCACAGTGTAAAGATCTCTGCTGCAGTCGGCAGTCTCCACCTTCTCCACCCTGCCGTCATGGATCGCTCGAACCACAGTGCCTTCCGGGGCCGCCAGATCGATCCCATAGTGCATCCCATACCGCTCTTCCGCGGTACCGGTTTGCAAGCCAAAACCCTCCTCAATACTCCCGGCAAAAGGAAGAGCAGAGCCGCCCGGTTTTGCCATGGGAAGTTTGCCATCATCCCAGATCATGCGGAAAGCAGGCGCCACCTTCTCGGAGAAAACATCCGGCCCCAAATCCCATTCCACGACAAAACGCAGTGCCTGCAACAGCGGCGCGGACCAGCTTTTTCCGCTATGCAGCAAAAAAGCGGCGACAAAAACAACGACCACGGCAATGGTGATCTTGACCAGGAGATAGCGGTGCATTGACTTGAAGAGAGCTGCCGGGGAGAAGGATCCGGAAGTTGTCTCTGTTTCCTCAAGAGTAAACTCGCTTTTGCGCTCCCAGTTGTTTTTTTCTGCCATACGCTGCTGCAGCCTTGCCCGCAGAGTTGACACAGGAGCACTTCTACGCCGGTAGCTCATCTTGGCGCCCTACTTTCTGCAGAATTCTCCATCCGCTCTGAACCACATTCATTTAAAAGCGCTTCGCGCAGATCTCCAGTTTGGCCCGGGGCGGGAATCCTCCAGGCAACGCCCTTGAGGTAACACCGGGAAACCCACAGCATTTCTTTATGACTGAAAAAAGGCGCTGCCCTGAAAAATGTTGCAGGAAAAAGTGCTTTCAGGACGATGCCGCAAAGCCGGTCCTACTTATCTATATTAGAGTGGACGGCAGATTATGATTTGAGGCTCAATGTTAGAATTGGATTTTATGGCGGCGCATGGCCACATTGAGGACAAGTCCGACGGCCGTTAAATTGACGAGGAGGGCGTTGTTGCCGTAGCTCATAAAGGGGAGAGGGATCCCCGTTATCGGCATGATGCTGATGGTCATTCCGATGTTTACCAGCACCTGGAAGAAGAACATCACCGCCACCCCGCAGCAGATGAGGGCGCCAAAATGATCCTTGGCCCGTGCGCCGATGAGGAGGATGCGGTAGATGAGGAAGAAGTAGAGCAAAAGCAGAGCCACCGCTCCCACATAGCCCATCTCCTCGCCGAAGACTGAGAAGATCATATCGGTGTAATGCTCCGGAAGAAATCCCAGGCGGACCTGGGTGCTGTTAAAGGGCCCCTTTCCAAAGGGACCGCCCGAGCCGATCCCGATCATCGACTGCAACAGCTGGAGCCCCTTGTCGGTGGGATCGAGCTCCGGGTTGATAAAAACCAGAAGGCGGTCTTTCTGATAGCCTTTGAGCAGGAAGAACCAGAACAGCGGCGCCGCCGCCAGGCCGCTGCCGACAAGCGCAGCCAGATGGCTGCCCTGCGCTCCGGCCATGTAGAGCATCCCCAGAAGTACGGCCAGAAACACGAGGGAGGTCCCCAGATCGGGCTGTAAAAAAATCAGCACCATGGGTAAAGCTGTTGCCGCCAGGGAAGGAAGCAGATCCTGAAAGTAAGGCAGTTTTCCCTCTTTATCGGCCAGCAAGCGAGCCAGAACGATAATGATGATCAGCTTGGCAATCTCAGAGGGCTGCAGGTCAAAGAATCCGATCTGGATGCGACGCATGGCCCCTTTATCCACATCTTTGACTATCAGGACCAGGATCAGCAGGGGCAGTGTGATCACGTAGAGGTAACCGGCCCAGTTGCGGAAATTTACATAGTCGATTAAGCAGACCAGCAACATCAGGGCGGCCCCTGCGCCCATGAATAGAAGCTGCCTTTTCACGAAATAAAAGGGATCGGCCAACCCCTCCATGCCATGCGTAGCGCTGTACAGGGTTAAGGTGCCTGCAGCGCAGAGTGCGATCACTGACAGTAAGAGATAGAAATCAAAGTTTTTAATCAGCCGGCGTTTCATCGTCTGTTTCAGTGACTCCTTCTATTCTTCCGGTAAAAAAATACTCCATGATCTCGGCAGCCACAGGGACGGCGCCCGTGGCGCCGATACCGCCGTGTTCTATGATTACCGCCATGGCGATCTGCGGGTTTTCATAGGGGGCATAGCACACACAGAGGCTGTGCGCAGGGATGCTCCCATAAACCTCCGCCGAGCCGGTCTTGCCCGCAGATGTCACCGGCAGCCTGGAAAAATAGGCGTACGCGGTGCCGCGCGGCCGGGTCACGGCGCGCATCCCCTCGCGGATGATTCCCAGGGTTTTATCCGATATCTGCGCCTGCCGCAGCGGCTCCGGTTCAGCTTCATGAACAGTCCGCCCATCGCTGTCCACTGCTCTCTGTACCAGATAAGGGCGGTAATGCGTGCCGCCATTGGCAATGATCGCGACATAGTTGGCCATCTGAAGCGGGGTGATGCTGTTGTAGGACTGACCGATGGCTGCACTCATTGTCTCCGCAGGGTACCACTGCTCACCGTCGGTCACGGAGGCCTTGTATTCGCGGCTGGCCACCACCCCGGCGGATTCTCCCGGAAGATCAAGAAGTCCGGTAGGACTGCCAAAGCCGTATTCCCGGGCATAGTGAGCCACCGCATCGATCCCCGCACGGAGCCCGGCATGATAAAAGTAAATATTGCATGATAAGGCAAGGGCCCGGTAGAAATTAACTGACCCATGAGCAGTGCTGCGATAACAGGTCTTTGTATCACCGGCCAGCCTGACTACTCCGGCGCAGTTAATGATATCGCGATCGCTCATCACTCCTTTTTCCAGGGCAGCCGTGGCAGTGACCATTTTAAAGGTCGAGCCAATGGGATAGCTCCCCTGGGTCGCGCTGTTGATCAGGGGGCGCTTGGGATCTTCACTCAACTCTTTATATTCCTGACGGAATGTGTTCAAATCATAAGACGGATAGTTGGCCATGGCCAGAATGGCGCCGCTGTTGGGATCGAGAATGACCGCCGATGCGCGGCCGGCATATGTGCTTCCCTCTTTCTTGACAATACTCTGCACCCGCCTGGCCAGAGCCTCTTCGGCGGCTTTCTGAAGATCCAGATCCAGGGTCAGTATAAGATTATTGCCCGGCACCGGCTCCTTGCGCTCCAGAAAATTAATCGGCTGGCCCATGTTGTTCGTCTCGATTAACTGCTCCCCGTCAACTCCCCGCAAATAGGGTTCCCAGGTCCTCTCCACCCCTTCCTGGCCGACAAAGTCACCTTCTTTGTAATCATAACCCTTTTCGGCCCAGCCTTTCCTGGTGACTTCATCTACGGGGCCCTCGCCGAGAAAGCCGAGAACATGGGCAGCCGTGATCCCGGTCTTGTATTCGCGGATGGGCCGGATCTCGATATTGACCCCTTTAAGCTTCCAGCGGTTTTCCGAGATCCGGGCAATGGTCTCCATGGTAATATCGCTTTTCAGGCGCAGCGGCAGATAGCGCATGTACAAGCGTCCCTCAATAGCCTTTTCAATCTCTTCCTTATCGATCTGCAGCGTTTCGCTTAAATAGCTCACCGTAGCATCGTCATAACCCTCACCCATATCCATCAAGGATACTACGTAACCCGGACGGTTGGATACAAGCAGGTTGCCCTTGTTGTCGTAGATCTCACCGCGTGTTGCCGGAAGGGTGATCTTGGTGAAACGGTTTTGCTCGGCCCGGTACCAATAGTAATCATGCTTGAAAACCTGTAGATAGGCCAGTCTTCCGGCGAGGATAATAAAAACCATGATCACCAGGATGAAGATGATACGAACGCGGCGCAGCATTAACTTGGTCACCTCATCGCTCCCCCTCTCCGGCCCAGGCTGTTTTTCAATTGCTTTTTCCGATGATATAAGCGGAAGAAAAAGGGATAAATCAGCAGGGCCAGGCCCATGTTGTAGAGCGCTTTTGGAATGAAGAGGCGGCTGAGGCTCCATTCCACGGGAAGACCGAAACCGACAAAGCGGCTCACTAAAAAATAGAGTATGAATTCATGAGTAAGTGTCCCCACAAAGACCAGAAGCACAGGTGCAAGCAGCTGTTCCCTGTACAGCTCCCGCCCAATCAGCCCGGCACCATAACCCAACAGCATCTTTGCCAGGGTGAAAAACCCCAGCGCCGAACTGAAAATAACATCCTGAAACAATCCGGCACAAAGCCCGATAATCGCGCCGCGCCGCTCATCGAGAATAAACCCTAGCGACACCACCATGACCAGAATAATATCGGGGAGCGCCTTCTCCAGCATGAAGAAGGAGAAAACAGAACCCTCCAGCAGCAGGGCCAGGAAAAAACCGGCGCCGACCAGCAGGTAAAAGATCATGGTTCTGTTTCATTCCCCTCTCCGCCCTCTTCCATTTCAGACGGCGATTCCACCGTTAGTCCCACTTCGAGAATGATCAGTACTTCTTCAAGCCGGTTAAAATTAACCCGGGGCTCAATGAGCGCTGAAAGGATCATCCCGGGGTGATCCTGGATTAGTTCCAGAACTGTGCCAATGAGGATCCCCTTTGGAAATATTCCGCCTGTTCCGGAAGAGATGAGCAGGTCACCGGGCTGAATTTTTGTCTCAAGAGGCAGATAGGTTATTATCAGAGAGGCGGGATCTTTAGCATAACTTTCCACAATACCCACAGTTACAGGATCGCGGGTCCGCTGGATCATCGCACTTACTGACAGTCGGGGGTCGGTGATAAGCAGAACCTGGCTCGAGTGCGGCGATACGGTGGAGATCATCCCCACCAGACCCCGGTCGGTAATCACCGCCATTTCCTGCTTGACTCCATCAAGGTAACCGCGATTGATCGTAATCGTGCCGAACCACTGGCTGGGATCGCGGGCAATCACCTCCGCGGCAAGCAGGCGGTGGCTGCTCCCCGCACTGAAGTCGAGCAAGTTCCGGTAGCGGTAATTCTCTTTCTGCAGCTCCTGAAACTGGACCAGCTGCTGCTCCAGAAATGACAGCTCCTCATGCAGGCGGTCGTTTTCAGCTTTCAGCTCATAAAAGGAGACGATGGCATCAAAAAACGACTGCAGCTTCTGGCCGGCGGATGAAAATGCCGTCTGCGCCGGTGCAAA
Organism: uncultured Syntrophomonadaceae bacterium; assembly: GCA_964592135.1. GTDB lineage: Bacteria > Bacillota > Dethiobacteria > DTU022 > DTU022 > JAAZIN01. The sequence continues at coordinate 829 of CAZQEV010000027.1, read as the reverse complement.
GAGAGCCAGCAGGGCATCCTCCAGAGGGGTCAGCTGTTCTCGGCCCTCACCGGTAAAAACAATGAGCAGGAGCAGACTGAGCACAACTACAAGGAGTGCCGCCAGGCTTCTGCGATTCTGTTTTCGCTTGGCCAATACCTACACATCCCAGGAAGTTATATATTTCCACCCTGTTAATAAGACGTGACTGCAACAGTCGATCCCCGGCTCGCCTGACAGTACCGCCGCCTGCGTTAAACTCCTTTGCGGCTCGTTGAGGCCAGCCGGCGGAGCAGGCTGATCTCAGCCAGGATCTTCCCTGCGCCGACAACGACGCAATCCATAGGATTCTCCGCCACATAGACAGGTATGCCCGTCTCTTCGGAAGCCCGCCTGTCAAAACCGTGGAGCAGGGCCCCGCCTCCCGTGAGAACAACTCCTTTATCCATCACATCAGCAGCCAGTTCGGGCGGGGTTTTCTCCAGGGTCACCCTGATGGCTTCAAGAATTACCTCCAGGGGATCCTGAAGGGCCTCTTTCACCTCTTCAGAGCTTAATGCAAGTGTTTTCGGCAGACCGGTGACCAGATCACGGCCGCGAACCTCCATTTCGGAGCTGCTCTCTTTACGGGAGGCTGTGCCGATATTTACCTTAACCTCTTCAGCGGTGCGATCGCCGATCATGAGATTATATTCCTTTTTGATATATTGAATGATCGCCTCATCCATGTCATCCCCGCCGACGCGGATGGATTTGCTGGTGACGATACCGCCCAGTGATATTATTGCCACCTCGGAGGTGCCGCCGCCGATGTCGACAACCATGCTGCCGGTGGGCTCTTCCACGGGAA
>CAZQEV010000026.1:6578-15535 GCA_964592135.1 uncultured Syntrophomonadaceae bacterium | reverse complement strand
GTGAAGCCATCCTGAAGGCCATCCTCGACCTGATGATGCAGGGGCTGCTCAGCACGCGGGCATAACCCCCGACCCTGTCACCGGCACATAGAAGGTATGAGATACCCTTGTGTCAAAATTGTAAATGGGTAATGCACAATGCCTCGAAATCTCCAGGCAATCTTCAAGGAGGAATGAGATCAGTGCCCCTGAAGATCGAGATAAATGATCGCTTTGCAGAAGCCCTCCGCCTTATGGAGGAGAAGTCCAAAAATATTTTTATTACCGGCCGGGCCGGTACGGGCAAATCGACCCTCCTGGAATATTTCCGCTCCATTACCCGCAAAAGGATAGTTGTTTTGGCCCCAACCGGGGTGGCTGCAGTGAATATAGCGGGTCAGACCATCCACTCCTTTTTCGGTTTCAGACCCGATGTGACGGTCGAGAAAGTGCTGAAGGAAGCCGGAAAGAAAGCATCCCCGATCTACAAAAACCTTGACGCCATCGTCATCGATGAAATCTCCATGGTCCGCTCCGATCTCCTGGACTGCGTTGATCAGTTCTTGCGGATAAGGGGCAAAACTCCGGGGGCGCCCTGCGGCGGTATCCAGATGATCTTCATCGGCGACCTCTACCAGATCCCGCCCGTTGTGACGGGACAGGAGCGGCAAATCTTCAAGGAGTATTATGGAAGCGAGTATTTTTTCGACGCCAGGGTTTTTGGTGAAATGGAATTCACCTTGCTGGAGCTGGAGAAGATCTATCGCCAGACCGACCCCCTCTTCATTGGGCTTTTAAACAAGATCCGCAATAAAACCATCACCGGTGAAGATCTTGAAGCGATCAACCGCAGGGCCGCAAAAAGCATTCCCGGGCCGCCCGAAGGGGTCATCTACCTCACTACCACCAATGCCATGGCTGAGAAAAGAAATGAGGCCGAGCTGGAGAAACTTCCGGGCAAAAGCCGCTATTTTCGGGCGGAGATCAGCGGAGAAGTGGATAAAAAGTATTTCCCCGCCCAGGAGCTGCTTCAGCTGAAGGAAGGGGCCCAGGTGATGCTGCTGAACAACGATGCTGAAGGACGGTGGATCAACGGAACTATCGGCACAGTTGCCGGGATCAAAAGTGAGAGCCTGACAGTGAAGCTCCTCGATGGAGTAAGCGAGACGGTAAAACCTTACAAATGGAGCATCAACCGCTTTTTTTGGGATCAGGATAAGAAATCTGTGGCTTCGGAAACAATGGGCACATTCCGGCAGTACCCCCTGAAGCTGGCCTGGGCCATCACCATTCATAAAAGCCAGGGCAAAACCTTTGATCATGTGGCCGTCGATCTGGGCAGGGGCGCCTTTGCCCCCGGGCAGCTCTATGTAGCCCTGTCCCGCTGCCGGAGCCTGGAGGGCATCCACCTGGAAAGAGAGATCAGGGAAAGCGATGTCTGGATTGACTGGCGGGTGGTGAAGTTCATCACCGGGTTCCAGTACCGGTTATCAGAGAGGAACATGCCCATCGATGAAAAGATCCGGCTCATCGAACAAGCGATAGAAAACAGCGCCTCCCTGGAGATGACATACCTCAAATCCGCAGATGAGAAAACGAAACGCACGATCAGTCCCAGGCGCGTAGGCAATATGGAATACAGGGGGAAACAGTTCCTCGGCATGGAGGCTTACTGCCATGCCAGACAAGCACTGCGGAATTTCCGTGTGGATCGGATCCTGGAAATTCGCACCATCCCGTCTTCCTAGTCAACTGTAAATCAGGTAAAGCATTGTGACCGGGATATGTAATCATATCCCATCACCCTATGTCCCCCCGATCAACTGTAGCGGCCGGTTTTAACGCCTTTTCCAATCCCGAACATCTTCCAGTTGCAGAAACGAAAAAGTATGTTTCCCTGGTTGTTTTGTTGATGCTTAAACAATACCATAGTAGACATACTTTTTCTTTAAACTGTTAGTTAGTCATCAGAGAACCTGGAGGATGTCTCCAAAAACGATTTCGTTGGTTGCGCGATCCCCTTCATCCGTTTTTGATAAACCTATTTTCCCGCCTTAACCTTTTCTATAACAGCAATGAATTCTTCTTCAGTAAGAAGGCGGTGCTCTTTCTCAGCTTCTTCCTTGACCTTATAGACAGCGTCTAGTATTTGGGCATCGCTTAGCATTTCCGTACATCCAATTTTATCCATCCACATCTTCACTGAATCCGCGCCGCTGCCTTTCCCTAAAACCACCTCGGCCTCCGGCTGGCCTACAAGATCCCATTTAAAAGGAAACAACTCTACCGGCTTCTGGCCAATACAATTTTTAAACCAGCTTGCAACAATCCCAGCTTCAACATGAAAGATTCTATCGCCGACAATTGCCCTGTTAGGCGGCAACTTTATGCCGGTGATCTCTTCCATCATTTTGGCAGTCTTGTAGATCTGATCAAACTTGATGCCTATATCGATATTGTACATGGTCAAGAGCGAGACGGCTATTTCTTCATAAGGTGCGTTTCCACAGCGCTCTCCAATACCCGAAATGGTAGTGTGCGCCACTTCCACTCCAGCCGCCAGAGCAAAAAGAGTGTTTGCTGTAGCCAGGCCAAAATCGTTGTGAAAGTGAGCTTCAAGGGGCTTATTTATCCTGTTCTTGATCTTTCCCACCAGATAAGGAATTGCGTGAGGTGAAAGGCCGCCAAAGGTGTCAACTAGAGCCAAGGCATCCATATGTCCTTCAGCCGCTACCTTTTCAAGTAGCGTGATGACCCAGTCAATGTTGGCCCTGCTGGCATCTATCGGGAAAAAGACAGTATATAAGCCTTCTTCCCTGGCATATTGTGTCGCCTTAATCGATAAATCCATTGCTTTTTCCAGCGTCCATCCGTAAGCATTTCTAATAATATGTTCGCTGGAGGGAATTTCAATGACAATTCCAGTTACACCGCAGTCAACAGCCCGCTTAACATCATCGATCATACACCTGCCGAAAGCAAATATTTCCGGCCCAAGGTTGCGTTTAACAATTTCCTTAATCGCCTTTGTATCTGTTTCGGATACTGCGGGCATACCCGCTTCAATCCGGTGCACGCCCATTTCTGCAAGTCTTTCCGCAATTTCTACTTTTTGGTCAAAGTTGAAAATAAGCCCGGCTTGCTGTTCTCCATCTCGTAAGGTAATATCGTGAATTTTTATCTTGTCAGCAAACTTAAATCCTTCCCTTACCTCTGCATCGTAATTCCAGGGGCTTACAAACCACTTCTCATTCTCCCACACAAAGATCATCTCCTTCTGTAATTTATTTGCCAATTGTAAAAATGAGGGATGTGAGTAGTTAATGGATCACGGGATTGCGATATTCACCTCTTTATCCAGTGTTTTCAAACTGACATCTTTGCTGTTAGCACTGATTCAACAATATAAGATATTTGTCCGGCAGTGATTTAGCCTTTACTTTAAGGACACCTTGGGCCGGTTAAAATATGCCGGGATCTTGCCAGCGAAAAGCAAAATCTGTTTCAATGCCAAAATGAACAAGCATCCTGGCGACTGTTTGCATTACCAGCTCTTGTACTGTAGTCTTTTGTGCATACATGGCCGGGACAGGAGGTGCAATGATCACCCCTAAGCGGGCCAGCTTTAACATGTTTTCCAGGTGGATCGCATTTAGCGGAGTCTCACGGACCATGAGCAGCAGTTTTCTGCCCTCTTTAATTGTTACATCCGCAGCTCTGGACATGAGTGAATCGGTGTAGCCGCAGGAAACAGCAGCAAGTGACTTCATGCTGCAGGGGATTATGGCCATACCATCATGCTTAAAGGAACCGCTTGATATGGGGGCAGCAAGATTATCGTTATCATGTACATATGCCGAGAGTTTTATTACATCCTCGATCCGGGATTGTGTCTCTATCTCAATTATTTTTTTTGCCCATTCACTTATCACCAGGTGAGTTTCAACACCCATTTTATGGCATGCTTTAAGAAATTCAAGCCCATAAACTACACCCGATGCCCCTGTTATCCCCAAAACCAGTTTCATGTTGCTCCCCCCAGTGTTTTAGAAAGCCCCCATACAATATTTTAGATCCGACCTTGCGGTATATATAAATATCTGACCTCTTTGCCTTCGACAGTCGGAGGTTTTTATTTTTCCTGCCAGTCCGGCAACCCTGACGGAAATAGCAGGTAAGTCCTTCTACGCATAGCCTGCAGCTCAAGGTAACCTGAAGAAAGATCCAGAAAGCTACGCCACAGAGAACAGAGAGCACCATAGACTACCGGCCAGTCTTCTTCGGAGATCTTTCTCTTCTAAGCCGAATCTCGCCCACCAGATGAGTCGGCGGTGATTTGACCTGTAATCAAGATGTAGTTGGGTAGATTTGTGGATAACCCCACAGGTTCAGGGTTATCCACAAGTCCCGTTCTCAATCAGATGAACCACCTGTTCAATTACATAGACTGAAGTTTGTCGAGGAAATCAAGTGTTATCTCATTAAATCTTTTCGCCTCATGGTAGAACAGATAGTGGCTACTCTCAAATTTGTGCATCTCATGATAGGTCTTAATTTCACGGTCGTAGATTTCCCATAATTTTTCCCCATACAGCGGCGACTGATACAGGATCACAGGAACTGTTATTTTGCTGAGCTGGGGTAGGTTATTGGTTAAATTGTAATCTATCTGCAATTCAATGCCCGCCCAGGGGAATAACATGGCTCCGTCCTCTTCAAAGTTAGCTTCATCCTCGGGAGATAGTCCCGAGGGAATGTTGGCGTTTTTGTTGGCCGGTCCAAAGGCTGTATTCAGGTGCATGCCCTCCGGGCCCTTAAGCCATGCCCAGTAATTCTTTTTCATTTGCCGTACTTTGTGACCTTTGTTGGGGTGAATATTCCAATCCCCATCGTCCATCATGTGAATGTGTGAGTCAAGAATACCGATTCCCTTAAGCTTATGATCCTGGAACAGCTTGGAATATTGAACAGCTGTTCCTCCACCGCAGGACCAGCCGATGAGGACGACGTTTTCAAGTTCGAGGTAATCAATGAGGTTCCTGATATCAGTAGCATGACCCGTCAAATTGTTACCGTAAAGCGGTGCAGAAGACATTCCGTAGCATCTGGGGTCAAAAGAGACCACACGATATTTTTCAGCTATTACCGGGATGTTTTTGCAAAAATAACGGGTTGAAGATGCAAACCCGGGGGCAAAGAAAACTGTCAACGGGCCTGCACCACAGCTTTCATAGTAAATATGTGCGCCATCAGGGGTATCAAACCAACCGTTTTTCACTTCCATGCATATCCAACTCCTTATCTGGTATTGTTTTGAAATACAGCGGTTACGTTCACGATAGCTCTATCCATCATCTTTTTCCATCTACTCTGCTGAAGGTTTATTATGGCGCCCCTTCACCTCCTTATCATTTATTACTTACCCGGTACTCTACAACAACTTCATATAGCCTTATCAAGTGATATTTAAAGCTAATAAGTGCCGGCTCAAGGCATCACCCTGTAATACTTTTAAACAAGGCATTACAGGCTTAACACCTACCAAATCCATCCTGAACCGATCTGGAGGCATTTGCCAACAGTCTTCTAAATCTCTATCGGAAGAGGTTTTTTACACTCAGGCCTGGCGCCCACATGAGCAATTTCAAGACTGGCTGCAAGAACAACTCAACATCTCTACGCCAAAATCGGCTTCAGGGAAACCCCTAATCAATATATTCCTCAAGCACTATTCTTCCATCATAAGGGTTTCTGATGCGCTTAAAATCCCTTTCCAGTGTTCCCAAAGGTGCAGTAGCGTCTATCCCCATTTTCGCGCCTATGCCGTCGGGAGCTGAGGGATCCATAACGCTACCACTTGAGGCCGGCACAATAAACAGATCCCGATCTGCCTGGCACCTTGTAGCAACGGCCCACAGGACATCGATAGAATTAAATATATCCACATCAGGATCTACTGCAACTATATGTTTGATTTCAGGATTGCTGGAAAAGGCTGCAAACATGGCATTTCTAACTTCGCCCTCATTCTTTTTTTCTATTTGAATAACAAGATGCGAACGCCTGTTGCCGCCGATCCCCAGCTGAAGCGCCTTTACACTTGGGACCGCCTGCTTGACCATTCTCAGCGTCCGGCTTTCCCTTGCAATTGCGCCGAGCAGCAGATGCTCTTCCGCTGCAGGCACTATGGTCTGGTAAATTGCATCTCTTCTCATCGTTATGCAACTTACTTCAACAACCTGGCTCTTTGCCTGGGGGCTGTAGTACTGGGGATACTCCCCAAAGGGTCCTTCCTGTTCCCTGACATGCGGCAGGATTTTACCTTCTATCACGATCTCGGCATTTGCGGGAACCTCAACATTTATGCTTTCCGCCTCGACAAGCTCGACCCCCGATCCGTACAGGGCGCCGGCCACGCCAAATTCATCAAAACCGAGAGGTGCCGCAACCTGCGAAGAGAGCATCATAATAGGATCAAGGCCCAGGCAGATTGCAATTTCCAGCGGCTTGTTCAATGTTTCTGCACTCTTGAAAAATACATCAAGATGTTTCGGCAGAATAAAGATTCCCAGGTGTTTCCTGTCCCTGAGCTGCATTCGGTGTATGGAGACATTTCTGCTGCCGGTTAGGGGATCCTTAGCCACAGCCACACCAGCCGTAATAAACGCCCCATTGTCTCCCTCATGATTCAGAGGTATGGGTAAATCATAGAGATCGACATCCTCAATGATCACCTCTTTGACAGGAGCCCTTTTCTGATCGACAAGTACCGGCGAGATAGGGTTGTCCTGTGCCCTTGCAAGGTGTTCCGGCAGCTCCAGCACCGGCACACCGAGCGCCTTTGAAAAATCTTCCCTGCATACCGCTGTATTGGCCACGACCGGCAGTGTTTTGCCGCCTGTCAACTTTTCGCCCAGGGGTTTCTCAAATAGAAGCGTATATTTTGTGCTTGCTTCCTTTGCTACAGCAACAAGCTCGTATTCAATTTTTACATCTCTTTTGACGCGTTTCAGTTTCCCGCGCTCTTCAACAATTGCCAGCCATTCCCTTAAAGACCTGTAACTCATGGATGCACCTACCAGCCTTTCTAAGCCCTTGTTTGATCCGGACCCACCGCTCAATTTACCCTTTTCCCAGTATCAGTTTCCCACTTACAAAATGCCTTTAATCAGCAATCGGCCAGGAAACTAATTTTTAAACGCTTTTACAAGAACCATTATTCATTAAGATAAGGTTGCCCGCCGCCGATGAACGTACCGATGCGATTACCACCGGTAACAGGAACATAAAGGCATGAGGGATAATTTTCGTTATGAAACACTGTCACCCTTGCCGCAAAAGGTCTTCGCAGATGCCCTACTGTTGTTCCCTCCATAGAGTTTCCCGGTGTTTCGTCACAACACCCTATTCTAAGCCTCAAGCGGGTCCCCATCTTGAACAGGTAGCCCGTCGGCAAAACAGGGATAACAAATTTATTGATTTCGCCTGGGACAAGTTCTGTCCGTCTGTCATGGGTATACCAGGGAAGCCATGGCTTTGACAGCTCTTCAGAAAGTGTATCTTTGTGTGATCCACGCAGCCAACCTTTGACCAATAGCCTTTCTTTACCGTTATTATCAATTGCCAGTATGCTTACAAACCACAAAATATCGTTATGAGTCGTTGCTGCATAAAGCTCAAGAACGGAAGGCCCGATAATTTCGGTTTCTTCCACAAAGCGGCTTGTTGTAAAGTCGATAAATTCCCGGCCGTAGGGCGAGTCGGAAAATGAAGTGGACCCCTCGAAGGGAAAATGCTCGCGCTCCCAAAGTCTATTATTTTCATGAAGGTAAAACGGTGTCCACTTTGTTTCCGGAAGCGGCCACTCATCAGACTCTCTCCATTTTCCATCAGGAAGCATATAAAGATGAATGGGGGCTTCTTCCATGATGTCGTTCTTGATCCCTTTCAACCAGTAATCGAACCATTTCAGCGATTCATATTGCAGCTGGTACATAGGCCGGTCAAGATATGCCGGAGGACCTATAAAAAGCTTCCTCGGCCCACCCTGTTTTTCAAAAGCACGGAAAGCTCCCGGAAGGTGCAAACCGTACATGCCCCAGCAGCAGCCGATATACGTGGGTATCTCGATCTGGTCATGCTTTACTCTGCGTCTTTCCCAGAATTCATGATCAAACATTGACAACCACATATCGCAGGCAAGGGCATTTCGAGAGGATAGGAAAGGATTTTTCAGAGATTCTGTTATTTCAGGGACATCTTTTATTTCGGGATCTGCAAGCACCTCTTCTATCCTTTCAAGGTACCTTTCTTCGCCCCACTCTGCCAGCAGTTCGCTCTTATAACGCAGATTGTGGATGGTCTCGCACCATTTATTTACAAACTTGTAGGAGAGGATCCCTCCATGATAAACCAGGTCATTATACTGGTCTGTGCCTGCCCACGAAGGAAATATGCACTTCAGGTGCGGCGGCTTTTTTGCTGCTACATAGTACTGCGTGTACCCGTAGTAAGAGCACGCAAACATCCCCACATTACCGTCACACCACGGCTGGGAAGCAATCCACTCGATCAAATCACAGCCATCTTCAGCCTCTAGATCTGAAAGATAGGGATAAAGCCCTTCAGATTTTCCCGTGCCCCTAACATTGCAAACAACGTGAACATATCCTCTCCTTACATAAAACGATGGTTCGCCCGATTCAAGGACTCCATTCCCCATTTCCATGCCCGGTTTTGGAAAAGCGCTGGCAATATACTCCTTAGGTGTTATCGGAGCAGACTGCGTATGCTGATTGTAACAGTGGTAGCCCAATATGACTGGAAAAGCGCCTTCAGTATCAGGGTAATAAATATCAGCACTTAATGTTACGCCGTCGCGCATGGGAATGCGGACATCATATTTAACTGACATCTTATATTTACGCGGTGAACAGGCCCACCCTTTCGCAAACATCTAACTGCCACCTCATTCCAGT
>CAZQEV010000026.1:0-6478 GCA_964592135.1 uncultured Syntrophomonadaceae bacterium | reverse complement strand
ACGCGGTGAACAGGCCCACCCTTTCGCAAACATCTAACTGCCACCTCATTCCAGTGTTTCTTCGTCTCGCTATAATATCCAATTTGTGTCTTATCCGTACTTCAAAAGCTACACGTTGCCGGAAAGTTCGCTGCCGATCCCTTGTTTCTCTTTCTTTTTTACCACCAGATGGTAGATCATTAGCGCCGACGCCATCGCCAGGCCGATCAAATTTATCACTGAATGGAAATCGCCAAATGTTTCAAACTTTACGGGCAGCAGCATGGCTGTGCCGCAAACAAAGTAGATCAACCGCGATGCCGCGTCAATTTTACGAAACAGATATCCTCTGATTCCCGCGCTCAAGAATAACACTGCAATGAGCGCAGTCACAAAGGAAACTAAAATATCCAACCCTTCACCAATCATGATCAACTGGGGAGAGAAGACAAAGATAAAGGGTACGATAAAAGCGACTGCGCCAAAGGAAATTGACTGGAATCCTACTGGCATCACCGGGGCGTCAGCAATAGGCGCTGCGACATAACAGGCGCCGCATACAGGCGGCGTTATATTTGACATAATCGCAAAATAGAATATGAACATGTGAGCCGCCAAAGCCGGAACACCAAGGTTGGTGATAGCAGGTGCGACCAAAGCCGCCATCAGCACGTAGGCTGCAGCCGCCGGCATGCCCATCCCGAGAATTATACACACCCCTGCCGCCAACAACAGGAGCAAAAACAAGCTGCTTTGTCCGATCTGAACCAGGGCAAAGGTCAGGGTAAATGCCAGGCCTGTTGCACCAATTATGCCAACCACGATCCCAGCGCCGGACATAATGGAAATCAGCGAAAGCATCGTTTTCCCGGATTTCACGAAAACGCTTGCGAACTTGCCAAAGAAATTTTCCCTGCCGTCTTTCTTGATGATGAAGAGCAGTATGCCGATAAATGCCGAATAAATCGCTGCTTTTGGCGCTGAAAGACGGGCAATGGCCAGCAAATAGACCAATAAGCCGATTACGATGAATACAATCCAGCCACCTTTCAGCGCTTTCAAAATAGACATCCGCTCTGATGCGGGGATACCTCTATAACCGTCCCTTGCAGCAACAAGATCAATCTGAATAAAAAGCGTGATATAAAACAAAAGGGCTGGGATAATTGCCGCTTTGCATATATCTAAATAGGGTACGCCAAGGTAATCGGCCATGATAAAGGCAGCGGAGCCCATGATGGGAGGCATGATCATACCCCCCGTTGAAGCCGTTGATTCAATGGCGCCTGCAAGTACAGGCGAAAACCCTGATTTCTTCATGAGAGGGATCGTAATGGTGCCTGTAAGAACAACATTTGCTACCGGGCTTCCACTCATCGTTCCCATTAACCCGGAACCGATGACTGCCGCTTTGCCGGCCCCTCCCCTGAACCCTCCCATCAAGGCAAGAACAATATTATTTAACATGTCTGCTCCGCCGAAGATCATTAAAACCTCACCAAATATTATAAAAGCCATGATTATCTTGGCAGTAATACCTACCATGCTCAGCATAGAACTGGAGTCCAGGTAGACATAATTCATTAAATCTTTAAATCCAATACTGAGGCCTTGCAGTGGGCCGGGCATATAAGGGGCAACAGCGCTGTAAGCAAAAAATACAGCGATGACGATAACGATTACCCAGCCCGTCCAACGACGCAGCGCCTCCATTATCATAATTATGCACAATGTTGCAAACACTACCCGCGCAGTTGTTATATTGCCGAAATTAAAACTTATCTCCGGGTATTTTACAACAATAAACAAACCTGCCGATAGGGATAAAAGGGCAAAGATCCAGTCATACCATGGTATTGTTTTATTAGATAATTTGTTGCTCGCTGAAACAGAAAGGTATGAAGCAGCAAGCCCCAGCCCTAAAAAAGCACCCAACAACTGCTCTGTCCACATCATTATCCCAAGCCTGCTGTGAACGCCCAAGATGTAAAGAATGACGGAGATGGGCAGCAGTGCAACCATAACATCACGGATAATGCGGGGGGCGCCGCTTAAAACCCGTACGTTTGTCTCTTCCTTATCCAATGCAGTCAACTCCCTTCGTCAATCCCCCCGGGGAATGGTAAGGACTCTTCTTCCCCGGGGGGGCATCCCAGCTGCTCCACTGCGGCCACAACTTCACTAACTGATAAGAGTTAGCTAGACTGCTCTGTTTACTTTACTTCAGAGCCTCGGCAGCACTGAGCAGCTCCTGCTGCCTTGCCTCGGCTGCGTCATTCCACAGCCCCTTTTCCTTGAAATATTTAACTGCGCCTTCATGATAAGGGCACAGCGGTTCATCATCAAACATTACATCAGTTGTCCATAGCTTGAGCTGCGAATATATTTCGCCCAGCTCATCGTTGTAATCGTAGAGTGTTTTCAGAGCTTGATAAACGGTGGCTTCTGAAACATCTTCTCTGCAGACCAGCACCACCTCATAGTAAGCTCCGATAACCGGTTCTTCAATAAACCCGGTGCCTGCTTCATACAGCTGCACACCGTACCCCGGAACCATGTCACTAATGTCTTTTTTGATTTCTTCGGGGAAATTGTCAAAATCTGCGGGATCCCAGTCGCCCCAGTTGAGCAGGCGAAGTCCAACGGCATTGTGGACCTCAGCTGTCTTTGGCGTTGTTGTACTGAGTCCATAAACCGCATCAACCTCGCCGTTCTGGAGCATATCAAGAGCAGAAGCTGTATCCGAAACAGGCGTTGCTATTACATCATCCCACGTTAAACCGACGGACTTCAAATAAGCCTCCGAGAAAAGTGTAGCTGTATAAGCCCCACCGTAACCGTATCCAACACGCTTGCCTTTAAGATCACTGCTGTTATTGATCCCTGAATCCTTCTTAACAACCAGGCCGGTAACGTTCATCTTGTTCCCGCGGCAGACAAGCCTGACGTTTGGAGTAGGTGTTGGAAAGCCCGATTTTTCATGACCTTCAAAGGCCCATTTAGTCTCCATTTTTGCAGGCACTCCAAAGTCAATCTGGCCCTGGGCCAGCATCGGCATCCAGGCTGATGGACCGCTGGTGGGCCGCACGATCATCTTCATGTCGGAATGCGTGCTGACTACTGATGCAATACCCGAACTGATTGCATGATAGCCTGTGCCTGTTGCATTTGTTCCCATACTGACATTATCCTGAACCGTTCCGGTGGGAGCAAGATCGCCCGCCGAACCCTGCTGATCAGGATCCTCAGTTTCGGGTGTATCAGTATTGCAGCCTGCAACAACAATCATGAGCAAAATCAATGCTATAACCATCACTAGTTTTCTTGCTTTCATTACTTTACCTCCCTGATTAATTGTTGAAATCCCCTGCATGCTTGACTTTTGCTACTGCTCTACTCCGGCAAAGACATCCATCCTTTCTTCCTTAAATCAGGGAATACCACCTTTTCCGAGAACCAATCCAAAGGAGGACAACCCGGTATTTTTACCACTTTGGGCATGCCTTTTTTGAATCCACCCATAAAAGCGCTTCTGAGCAAGTAGGCCATCCCTGCCCTTACCCCGCAATTGCCCACCAGCCAGATCTCGTCTGCTTCTATATCTGATCTAATGGCAATGGGTTCCCTACCGATAATAACTGCATACTTTTTTGACTTATCGATATTCGTTGGTACTGATGAAATCCTTGCCTTGCACCCGGGGCAAATCCCCCCGGCATGTATATCTACATTTTCATAGTTGCTCACATATTTAAACAAAGGCGGCGCCAGTGACTTGCCAACATCATCGACCTCTTCGCCAATCACCCTTATATCAGCCAAATCAATAGTACCAAGGCCGAGTTTTTGGGCCACCTGAAACATCGCCAATGACTTCGGATCCACCCCCATCAGTGTCGCCCCAACAGCGTCCACAGCCAAAGGATCCGCCCCGGCAATGATTAGCCCCATGTCAGCCTCTGTTCCCGCATGGGGACCAAATCCTTCCATGGCCCTGACAGCATCAATAACCGTAAGTCCGGGATTAATCGCTTTACACAGATCAGCCAATACATATGCAAGATCTGCTTCCCGGTGATATTTTTTCCGATCCATATAGCGCATGCATCCGTACAGGTTTTTTATGCCCAGCGTTACCCCTGTCAAAAAGTGCATTTTTGCTTTCGGTACATTAACTACCAGATCTGCCTCTACAACCGCTTTGGGCAAGACAACCTCTTTCATGACATAACCATCTACCGGGACTGTCACATGTGGTTCGTTGTCGATATCATACAAAATGCCACCATTATCCAATGTGGCTCGATCTAACCCTGAAGCCCTGTAGGCATCCTGACAGCAGGCGCCCCATGCAGGGCTTTCACCCACATAAACCTTCTTCGCTCCCTTATTGTAAAAATAGCGCACCAGCGCAGCAACTAAATCAGGCTCAGTTCCATCAGGCGTATGGAAAGAGGGTGCTGCAATGGCAATGTTCGGCTTTATAAACACTGTATCAACTTTCGGATTAAACCCGCCTGCATCTTCCAGGGCGGCAATTGCCTGGTCCACCCTCTCGCTTTCCAGCTTATAATCCCGACATTTTATCACAGATACCACTCTGTTTTTCACGTCCATGCTCTACCTCTCAATTAATTATTTAATTAGACCTTTATACAGCTTCAACCATGACTCGTTTAAATAAATCGGCCCTGTTAATGCCCATTACGTGAACCCCCCGGCAGATCCCCCTGGCCTCTTTAGTCAATGCGGCCACTATCTCCAGGCCGGTGCTTTCAGGCGATTCGGATTCATTCATCCTGGCAAGGATATGATCAGGCACACAGATGCCGGACTTCTCATTAAATCTATTTGCCATTGCCGCGGACCGCAGGTACAACAATCCCATCAAAACGGGGACACCGCTCTCATTGGCAACATCCAGAACCGGTTTAAGCAGCTCCAGGTCAAACACCGGTTGCGTTTGAAAGAAACGCGCTCCAGCCTTGATTTTTCTTCTCATTTTTACAAGTTGTGGTTCGATAGGGTCGGCGCTGGGGTTGACAACTGCTCCGGGGCATAAATTGGTTCTTCCCGACAGGCTGTTGCCCGCCAGATCATAACCGTTATTCAATGTATTAACAGCATGCAGCAGCGAGACTGAATCGAGGTCAAAAACCTGTTTCGATTGCTTATGATCGCCCAACAAAACATGATCGCCCGTTAAACAGAGAACATTTTTGATGCCCAGGCAAGAAGCGCTTAACAGCGTTGACTGCAGCGCAATCCTGTTCTGATCACGGCAGGTGATCTGCATGATCGTTTCTATTTTTTTTATCCCCAGCAAATGCGATAAAGCCATGGAACCAAGCCGCATTGTAGCGCTTTGCCCCTCGGTAATGTTTACGGCATCAGCAAATTCTGCCATGCCCGCCGCAAGATTGTAAGCCTTTTCATAATCGGTACCCTTGGGCGGCGCAATTTCAGCAGTTACAACAAATCCCTTATTGAGAACAATATCCACGATCCTCATATGCCTTCGATTCCCTCACTAGCAATTTGATTTTGTAATGCTACCAGCTCTTCCGGCGGTTCACTTTTTGAGTAATCTTTTATGCAAGGCTCCCCCCCAAGAAGATCCAACCGTCCGACTGCCTTTAATTTCTCATAAATTAAGTGCCATCCGCACTCCCTTGTGGAGGGATTAACTTCACATCTGCCATCCTTGCTGCCCCCGCAAGGCCCATTCAGCAACCCCTTGCTGCAGCTCGTCAAGGGACAGAGCCCCCCCGTGTAGCCCAACATGCACTCCCCACATTCTCTGCACCTGAGGTGACTCCAGGATTGCCCTATTCTTCCACCGAACGAAACCGTATCACATGCCGGATATGTTCTTTTATCTGTATTGGCTGCCACCGTCTGCACCCCTATCCCACAGGAGACAACCAGAATAGCCTCATAACTCTCTTTTTTATCCACAACTTTTACCCAGTGTTTGACTAGGGAAGGCTCGCAGGCGAAGTCAACAGTCATAACGTCCGCCACCCTGTGACCGGCCTGCTCTAGTTCTCTTTTTAGACAGGATAGCTGCGACTGCTCTGCATTTCCAAAACTCTCCGCGCAACCGTTGCAGGCAACAACAAGAACTGCGTCGCCCGGCTCAATAAGCCTGGTGATCTCCTCTATCTCTTTCCGTTTACTGATCAGCATGATCCTCTGCTTTTCTCCTCTCCTAAATCCAAATACTATTGGGTCCTTAAATTCATTAAAGTATCAATTCTTCGTGCGCAATATCCTCAAGCACATGATCTTCCCTTTTTAAATTCTCTCTTGTTTCCTCGATACAGTCCCCGAGTCTCTTGATCCCCTCGCCAATTATCTCTACGGGGGTGGATGCAAAACTAAGGCGCAAACAACTTTTGCCGCCTGTCAAGCAAAACACTCTGCCAGGTACAAAACTCACCTCAAACTTGTAAGCCTCTTTGAGCAAGCAATACGTGTCCACATTGTCCAAAAATTG